>NZ_KB850142.1:218209-526086 GCF_000369685.1 Acinetobacter sp. CIP 102136 | reverse complement strand
GATCTAAAAAAACTACATGCAAAAATCGGTGAGCAGGCATTAGAAATTGATTTTTTAGAAGGTGTGTTGAAGAAACTGGGCCGCTTCAACCACAAAAGTTAATCGACGACTCACTTCAGATTTCAGTATCTAAGCAAGCTAAGCTACTGAAAGTCTCCCGTGGTTGTTATTACTATCGCCCAAAACCTGTGAGTGCATCAGATCTGAAGCTGATGCGCTGTATTGATGAATTACATATGCAATACCCTTTTGCAGGTAGCCGTATGATGCGTGATTTATTGAACCGTCAAGGACATCATATAGGACGACGTCATACACGTACTTTAATGAAAAAAATGGGCATTAATGCGTTATATCGTAAACCAAATCTAAGTCAGGCCAATCAAGCTCACCGTAAATATCCATATCTGCTCAAAGGATTGAATATTCAACGGAGTAATCAAGTGTGGGCAACGGATATAACATATATCCCTATGGCAAAAGGCTTTGTCTACTTATGTGCTGTGATTGATTGGTACAGCCGTAAGGTGCTTGCCCATAGCGTATCGATTAGTATGGAGGTTGCATTTTGTATAGAAACATTAAATGAAGCTATTGAAAAATATGGTCGACCTGAAATCTTTAATACAGACCAAGGCAGTCAATTTACCAGTGATGCGTTTATTGAAGTGTTAAAATCAAATGACATCCAAATCAGCATGGACGGTAAAGGTCGTTGGGTCGATAATGTGATGATTGAACGATTATGGCGGAGCGTTAAATATGAGGAGGTTTATCTCAAAGCCTACAGCAATGTTTTGGATGCGAAGAAGCAATTAAACGCATATTTTGAATTTTATAATTTGAAACGACCTCATTCGAGTCTGGACAAAATGACTCCAGATGAGTTTTACTATGACCAGCTACCACAACAAAATAAGGTAGCTTAACTAGAGCAGAATATCACTTATAAATAAGCTTTTAGTTGTTCAAACAAGTGGGACCACCTCTGTTCTCACGAGCAATTGTTGGATGGAAAGTATCTACACGGATGAATACAGATATGGTGCTCGATGCACTTGAGCAAGCATTACACGATCGAGGCATGCCAAAGAATGTGATTCATCATTCCGATAGAGGTGTTCAATATCTTTCTATTCGCTATACCAATCGTTTAGAAGCTGCAAATTTACGAGCATCAGTCGGTACAACTGGTGATTCATACGATAATGCTTTAGCTGAAACGGTGAATGGTTTATACAAAACTGAGGTGATTGAATATTTAAAAGCAGATTGGCAAGGTTTAGCAGATGTACAACTTGCGACACTAAACTGGGTAGATTGGTTCAATAAAAAGCGTGTACACAGTGCACTGGGTTATGTATCGCCTTTTGAGTTTGAAGCAATGTACTATGATAAGATTAACCCGTTAGGTCAGGTGGCCTAACTTAAATAAAAAAGTCTCCGACAAACCCGGTACGGTTCAAAATATCTTTCTCGCTCGTCTATTGCCTTTGCAAAAATGCAAAGTAAAACTCTTTTACAGTAAATAAAATCAATAACTTGCAATCATTAAAGTAGAGTCTGAAACAGTAAATTCAGGCTCCACTAAAAAGAAAATATCTTTCTCGCTTTGCCCTAAGCAACCAATCTAAGGATTCTAAATTCTAATTATTAATTTTTACTCGATGCACGTTTGCGTGTGTATTGCCTCGAATTTCAAAAGTTGGACTCGCGATAAAAGTTGTTCTGATAAAAATAGACTTAGTTGATTAACCAAATCTAGAGCCTGTAAAATTGCAATTAAATCAGCTAAGCGAACTGCAGCCACAAAAATTCTAGACACACATAACTATCTTTTTGGACTGCCAACACTCTCCTAGACAAATATCGTCTACTCTTTCTCCCGCTATTAGCCAAGTATTTTTAGTAAGCTTGCTGAGAAGAAATAGGAATCCCAGAAATATAAAAGCTAGGCATCTCACCTAGCCCTTGTTACTAACTATTAAGTTAAGACTTCTGCTCAATTTGCAATTGGTCATCACCACTAATCTGCGCTGTTACACTATAAGGAAGCTGTGCATTTACTTGCATCACTTGCTCGATATGCTCAATACGCTTTGAAATCACAGTATCAATATGGGTTTGCATCTGTTTCTTACTTTCTACAACTGATGCCACCACCACGTGACAACGCTCATTTAGACGCTTTAACTGCTCTGTTTTGAAGTCAAAATGTTTTGCCATTTCACGGTCAATACCACTCATGTAAAGTTTCCGACTATCCGAATCTTCAGGAAACTTATTCGCAATTTCTAGCATTTGCGGTACTTTAGAAAACATAAAGTCATCATTTTCCATGTCCTTACTTAAGTCGGCATACATGGTCTCGACTTTCTGAATTTGCTCTTGACTACCATTTTCAAGCAATACTAATCGTTCTTCAGCTAAGTGATTAACCTCTTTCAACATTTGCATCATTGACCCCTGCATTGCCTGAAAGCCTTTGCATCGTGCTTCTATCATCACTGCTTCAAGACGTGCATTCACTTCCATCAATTCAAGCTGAGCACTCTTTACTAGCTCTACACGCTCATTTTCTAACTTTGCAACCTCTACTTTATCAGGATTATAATTTGTGACTGTGGAGCTACTTGAAGAAGAGTATGAACTTCCATAATCACGATCACGGCCCCCAGTACCAGATGAAAAGTTACTTCCTAAAAAGCTACTAATAGCATTGCCAGCCCAACTACCAATCGAACTTAATATTCCCACAACTACCCCCTCTATTTTTGTAATGCTTTACGCATTTTAAATATCAACGTATTCACGTCCTTTTCTCGCTGGGCTAAAGCTTTACTATAGCTTTGCGCATCCTGTAAACAAGCTGCCAAGTTCTGTTGCTGTACTTTACGTAGTTCTTCACTCATGATCAGTACAACATCATCACGCTCAATAAGCTGTTCCTTAGCTAAAAAGTCTGTAATTTCATTGACTACACCTTGTTGCCAAACCTCACTAAAACGTATAAGCCAAATCTTTTGCGCCGTTGTTTGCGTATTGAAGATAACCTTTTCCAATTGTTGCATGAATTGATGAACAAGCTTGGTTAGCTCTTGTTCTTTTTCAAGCTTCTCCTGACGGTGTCCATTCGGTTGGAAAGCATAAGTCGTATGGATACCTAAACGCTTTTGCAAATAGAACTGATCTAATTCATTTTGATACTGCTCAATACATGGCAGCACATCTAGGACTGTTTGTTCATCTATGATTTTATTTAAGCCAGCATCCAACAAAGGTTGAATTTGTTTTAAAAGTGATAAACGCTCATTACGCCACTCAGCAAACCACTTTGTGATTTCTTCTGTTTCAATACTATTATCTAGGCCAATCTGTATTAAGTCTTGCTGATATTTATCTACCAGAATGAGATAGTCTTCTGCTGATTTGCGCAGAACACTCACCACCGTTTTCACAAAATCCAGTGACTCATCCAACCATTCCATTTCTTTCAATGTCTTGGTGCAAAGTGTTGCCGTATGTTCAGCAAGCAATTCAAAGCTTGGACGTGGTTGTTGTTCAATCTGTGCTAGTCCAAGCAATGTATTGGTCTGTTCTAGATTAAAAGAGATCTGCTGAGCTTCTGATAAAAGGTTAATTAAATGAGAGCGCAACGGCGTTAAACCTAGATCAAGACGTTTTTCAAGGTGTTGTAGTTGTGCTTCAAGCAACTGCTTTTCTTCAGCGGTTACATTGATACTTACAGGTAGCTTTTTATCTAGTTCTTGATTGAGTTCAACCGTATTTTTAACTAAGTCTAGGTGCTCATTTTCCCACTCATCAATACGGTTTAATAGGTTACTAATCCACTTCTGACTTGCTTGGTTATACTGCCAAACTGAATTTTGAATAACACTTAAATCATAGTGATTTAAGTCGATTCTATAGTCAAAATCCGATGTAAATACATTAATTGGTGCTGGTTTTGGTAACTCGGCAAATTTTGACTCTAACTCTACTAATTGCTTTTGTAATTGTATTCGCTTGTAGTAAGCATCGAAAATCCTGTTGTATTCATCACATTGCTGTTGAGCTTCATTTAAACGCTCTTGATAGTCATCATCATCTTCATCATGAATCTTTTCTAAGAAACATTCAAAATTTGGAATCCAATCTTGCTCAATAAAGAAATCTAAAATAACTTTAGCTTTTTCTTTCGTAGTTTTACGTGGGTTGTCTTTTGACAGATCATCTCTATCTAATACTTTTAATACTAGTAAAATTGCCGCATTACTTATTCTATCATCTCTCCTATTGACACTATAATTAAAGTTATTCTTCGAAAATTGATTTATGTAGAGAGGTGGTCCCACTTGTTTGAACAACTAAAAGCTTATTTATAAGTGATATTCTGCTCTAGTTAAGCTACCTTATTTTGTTGTGGTAGCTGGTCATAGTAAAACTCATCTGGAGTCATTTTGTCCAGACTCGAATGAGGTCGTTTCAAATTATAAAACTCAAAATATGCACTCAATTGCTTTTTCGCATCTGTGACACTGCTATAAGCTTTGAGATACACCTCTTCATATTTAACGCTCCGCCATAATCGTTCAACCATCACATTATCAATCCATCGACCTTTACCATCCATACTGATTTGAATGCCATTTGATTTCAATACATCAATAAATGCATCACTGGTGAACTGACTGCCTTGGTCTGTATTAAATATTTCAGGTGATCCATATTTTTCAATTGCTTCATTTAAAGCCGAAATACAAAAATCCACCTCCATACTAATCGATACCCTATGCGCAAGTACCTTGCGGCTATGCCAATCAATCACAGCACATAAATAAACAAAGCCTTTTGCCATAGGGATATACGTTATATCCGTACACCACACTTGATTACTGCGCTGAATAGCCAATCCTTTGAGCAGATATGGATATTTACGGTGAGCTTGATTGGCCTGACTTAGATTTGGTTTACGATATAACGCATTAATGCCCATTTTCTTCATTAAAGTACGTGTATGACGTCGTCCTATATGATGTCCTTGACGATTCAATAAATCACGCATCATACGGCTACCTGCAAAAGGGTATTGCATATGTAACTCATCCATACAGCGCATCAGCTTCAGATCTGATTCACTCACAGGTTTTGGGCGATAGTAATAACAACCACGGGAGACTTTCAGCAGCTTAGCTTGCTTAGATACTGAAATCTGAAGTGAGTCATCGATTAACTTTTGTGGTTGAAGCGGCCCAGTTTCTTCAACACACCTTCTAAAAAATCAATTTCTAATGCCTGCTCACCGATTTTTGCATGTAGTTTTTTTAGATCGATGGGTGGTTCTGTTGGAGCTTTTGATTGATCGAAAGCTTGCGAGGAAGCTGAAATCAGTTGATTTTTCCAGTCAATAATTTGGTTTTGATGAACATCAAATTCAGCACTCAATTCAGCAAGTGTTTTTTCTGCTTTAATCGCAGCAAGTGCTACCTTAGCTTTAAAGTCATTTGAATGATTTCTTCTTGGTCTACGTGTCATAAAATACTCCATATATTGATGTTTATAACATCATTTGGGGAGCAAAATATCACTTATAAGTGTTGTTCAAATTTCCTGATCCACCTCTGTAGTAAAGATGATAGTTTCTGTCTGATGCATAATTACCAAAATTGCTAAAATAGCCACATAAATTAACTTCATTTATCCCTCTAAATATTTTAGGTAAATTGAATTGATTAACTATCGTTTTATTACAAAAACCATAATCATTACACCCAATCTCATGAAGTTGTTTCCACTGTCCTACTTGTATGTTATTTGGCGCATATTTTTTTTTAGTATCTTGCCACGATTCCATTAAGCAATGAGGCATAAACTCAAAATTAGGGAATAAGATTCCCGTACGTTTATCAAAAACAATTTCACGTTTATTTTTGAATCCATACCAATCCTGCTGGCTAATTGCCTCCAACAAAATTTGCTCAGCACCTTCCTCAAAGTTTTCCAACTCAGGTTCTAATTGCTCTAATTTTGATTGTGCTTGTTTTAGCAAAGACTGTTGTTTTGCTTTTTCCAATTGAAGTTGATTAAGATGTTCCACAACCTCTGGGGAACTTTTATCAAAAAGCTTAAATTGCAGCTCTTTAAGCTGTTCTAGTAACGCTGCTTTTTGGTATTCTAAACCTTCTCGTTCACTATAGTTAATTTTAGAAATCGTATTCACATTACCCCCTCACATTTAAACTTTTCTTAAAAAATCTTTTGCTCTTTGCTCACCAGCACATCATAAATAATATGAGCAAACTGCCTCATCTTCGCTGGATCATTCATTAGCTGTATCATTTGCTCCATATGGGCGGCATTGCTATCCAGGATAGCGTCATCAAGTACTGTATCAAATTCACCTAACAGCGCTTGTTCACATGGATTATTGTGAATTTGAGTATCATACGAGTGTTCTGTGACATCTTGCTCACGTAGCATCTGTAACAATACAGTGTGAGTTTACTTAGATACTCAAGGTATTTAACACCATAGGCAACAATCTAAGGAATAAACTCATAACAACGATGGTAAATTTTTCCTAACTCTTTAAATATCTCCAAGGCTTCATGAGCTTCCTTTACTAATGCTGAAACTTCCTTTTCAGCATTAGTAAAAAGTACAGGCTTATGAATACTCTTAGCAATCTATAATGACTCTATTTATATGCACTTTAAGATTTAGTTATATATAAATCAGTCTTGAAATTCTCTTCACTTCTTACACATAGATTCGTCTCTTGTCGTTTTACCCACAACAATTGTTTTTGGAAACTTTCATTAAATGGAAAATCCCTGTCTTCTTTCACTTTTGGCCACTCAATGTATTTTATCTGCCAGAATCCAACTCCTTGATCTAATCGAAGCTCAATTTTCTTCCCAGATTTCAATCTAAAAAGTAAAAATCTCGCATGATCAATTTTTGAGTCGGGTATCTGCAAATTCAGCTTCTGAGATAACTGATCTTCAAAATAATTTATAAAGAAACTATCAAATACTTCACGCTTGCTAAAATCTGAATATAATTTTTCATCTTGTATTTGTTTGTTTCTAAAACAAGTTGTTATCGTTAATCGAGGGCGAATACCTAATAATTTCTTTATTCCTTTTAACAAACTGGTTATCAGAATAATATTTGCTGGAGATTGCAAATATCGATCTGAATATTCTATTTCTATAACCTCATCATTCACCAAATCGTGTAGCTTAGATATTGGTAAAACTTTAGCCCAAAATTTTTCAGCAAAATCATTTACTGATTCACCATCAAAATCTTTACCAACTTTGATTTGTTGAAACTCATTTTCATAAGATTCAATAGCTTTAAAATCAAAACTAAATTTTTGTAATTGCAACTCTGGGGAAGTAATTGATTTATAGCTTGGGCTTTGACCCTCCAACCAGAACTCATTAAAACAACTTACTTCTGCCGACTGATTGTATAAGGTGATTACTTTCTCCTGACTTACAATCTGAGCATACAAATATTCAGGGGTAATATTGCTATTTACCGTGAATGAAATACCGATTTTTTCCAACGCCAACATTTCTTGCTGTATTTGTGGTGTCAAACTCATATCTAATGAGACCACCCCCACTAGCTTCATATTACTATTCAAAAATTTAAATAGTTTTTTTCTGATTGCAGTACACAAAACATCCCAATCTTCACTATTACCGGTGAGGTTGAATGTGATTTGTGTTGCACCATGATTTACATATTGCTCAATGATCGAAAATGGAGTACCGGCGATAAAATCTGTATTAGCAATTGGAGAATCTAAGTAAGTTAAAAAATCATCTCCTAACCATGCCAATGCCAATGTACGATCTAAGTTTTCAATGTCATGTCTTGTTTGAGTATCGAGCAAGCATTTGCCACAAACTGAATTACAACTATCATCTACACACTGCAGTTTTTCTATGAGTAATCTTAAAACCTCAGTAATATAATTGACCGCTGTAGTAGAAAAACCAGCACCGCCACTTAGATCATCAAAAATTTGTAAAACTAAAACTGCTTTATCATCAATTTTCTTAACTTTTATTCCATAACCCAATTCATGAGCAGCAATACCCAATTTAGTCGCTATTGCCTGACGTAAAGCCACAACCAATGTGGTCGCAATGATTGTACCTTCTTCAGATTTTAAAATGTATTCATTACGAGTCGGATGTTTTAAAACTATTTCTAATACATCTGTTTTAATTTGACAGCCTAAATGAATATTAGATTTAACGACGCTTGAACCACCGCAATCAGGTCGCTTAAATTTATCACCATCTTTTTGAGCTTTAAGTGCCTTATGTGGACGATCTGGAGTTAAGGTACTTGGGAACTTCGCTTCACCATCATAACTTTCTTCCATTGAATCGGCTCGACCACACTGCATACAAATGGCAAACCCTGTACCGTTCAAACCTGAACTATATTGAAATACATGCCCATTTGGATCTACATTTAAATATCCCAAATTAGCATGTGGCAATGACCAACTTAAAGCCGTTTCTGAAAGACCTACCCAAGGTATCTGAACAGGAATATATTTTTGCGTAGTAACATCATTATTAGGTTTATCATAAAAATCGACACTAAACCCATTCGGACGTAATACCTTTTTAACATCTTTAATAATTTCGCCACATTCAATATTTGTACATATCAACTGCTCTTCATTCGACAAAACACCCGATGTTAGCCCTGTCTGACCACAGTGATGACACATCCAAGCATAATCAAATTTCTGTGGTTTCTTGTCATGTTCATTATGAATATTTTGCCATGCAAGTGATATCCCTCTCGATGTATAGACACGACCATCAACAATAACTTCTGCACCTGGTGCATATTCACGTATAGCAATAGCAATATTGCGGCTTGGTAAACCTTTTACTCGTGATAAATTATCCTCGCGATCAAGGCGACTTTCCAAATCCTTTGTTTTTCTGTTCTTTGAAAGCTTATCCCAACGATCTTTCTCTAGCTTATTCGTATTATCAAAGGTAATCACATCTGTTGGGAAACCATAACTTGGCAAAAAGTTACGCATCGCTAGCTCAGATAATAAATATGCTTGGGTTAAACGGTATTTTTCGCATGTTAATCGATAGAGATAACTGCTATTAGGATTCCTAGCTAGTTCTTGTTGATACTCTCTTTCAATGATGACATATTCTTCCAACCATTCTATCTTGAGTTCTCGGATTTTTGTCACACAAGCATCTATGATTTCTGCATTATCAATATCTTTTAATGCTGTGCCTTTTTTCAAAAATTCTAATACTTGTTGATAATCCTTTACTGCTTTGCCCACTAACCATTTTTCAAAGGTGTCGCAAATTGAATCAGATTGACCATCTTGTTTAAGATAAAACCATTTCAAATCTAGTTTAGGTCGATCAATATCAGTCTCCCCTATTTCTTTGATTAAAAATATGGCAAGTAACTGTGCATTGATATGTCTCTGAATCAACCGTTGTGAATTAAAGCTCACATGAGGTGCCTGAATTGCTGTGTTATAAGCCCATAATGGTTGCTTAAACACTTGCTGATCGTGTGGATTATTTTTACAAATAGTATAAGAAATAGCACGTGATTGACTACCACGTCCTGCTCGCCCTGTACGTTGTAAATAATTGGCAGGATGTGGAGGAACATTGTTCATAACCACTGTTGATATCCCTCCAATATCAACACCCATTTCCATGGTTGTCGAACAATTTAAGACATTAACCTTACCTGCCTTAAAGTAAGTTTCATATTGCTTGAGTAAATTTGCTGACTGCTGTGCAGAATGTTCTGCTGTACGATAGAAGAAACCTCCCAATACTGCGCTATCTGATAGGTCTGTCCATAAATTTAATGATCTGAGCTTACCAACGTTTGAATCACCATGTATCTCTATCAAATTTTCAGGATCAAACTGCCACAGCTTTGGAAAAGCCATTTCTTCTGTTTTATATTTATCAATATTGTGCGGCAAACTGATTGGTAAATAAGGCGTGAACCCTTTGAATGTAGTATCCATCAAGCGATGCGTAATTGGGCATAAAAAGACTTTATCCACCAAACTAAAAGTTAATTTTTCCTTTTTAAGATGATATTTTGAATTCCCAGCTTCAACTAGAAATTCAGCTTTTAATACTTGCCATGCTTTTTTTAGCCAATCATCAGCCATATTTCGATGTGCTTGCAAGCTTAAATCTAATTTTGCACCTAACACTAAAAGTTTGACTATGCGGTGATTTTTAGACACTGATGCCAGTGGCCATGCCAAAATACTATTATTTTTCGAACCATCATCTCTGTGTTTAAATTGATCTGCTAGTTCAAAACTCACAACGTGCTTAGGACGTACACGTCCGCCTAACCATTGTTGCCAATCATCTGCAAGATCAATCACTGTATTCTCACGAATATAGTAATCTAGAACAACTTTAATAAAATCTTGCCAATCTTGATTACCTAAGCCAGATTCTTTCCAATAGTTCGGCAGATCATTTAAGTTGTTTAACCCCTGATAACTAACTTTTACCAATCCCAAAGTTTCTAAGCTATTGGCATTTTTAGGTCGACGTGAAAACTCGCGTGTTAGTAACATCTGTGCCAGTTTAAGTGGTCCGGCATCATCAAAAATATCACCTGCGATATGACGATTTGCGAGTAAAATACCATTTTGGAAATCAAAATCTTTTGCTAAGACTCGATATAGCTCTTCCCAACTTATTTCGGGTAGCACTACTGGGGCTTTATTATTCATAAAACCATCTAATTCTTTTTGAAATAGATTAATTAAAAAGTCATTTCCTGATTTTTCTGCTTCTTCTACCTTCTGACGTAAAAATACCTCCGTCGGATCCATAGTTATAGTTTGTGCTTTTGTATGTTGTATTAAAGCTTTAAGTACAGCACCACGTAAGCGCGACCGTTCTGCTTCTTGTTGCATTTTGACAGATAAACGCGCAGTGCCTTGACGACTATCCGTAAAGGTAATTAAGCGCTTGCCCTTAGCTGGCATGTCCCATGGTGTGCAGTCTTTTAGATCTTTGAATTCACCTGCAAAAAATTCTGGATCATTAAAATTTTTGCTTGCTTCATCAATCTCATCCTGATCAATATCTGGACAATATTGTAAAAGATGTGGAACAGTTTGTGTAATATAGTAAGGTGCACCTAAGATCGCACGTCTGAATGGTAAGTCATATTTTGTTCCCTTCGAACCACATTCAGGATTGTTACATTCAACTGGATCACCGCTGTTATGAGGCTCAAAATAATGCACATTTAACGCATTTTTAGAAATTTGCCCAAGTTTTAAATTATCTAGATTCAGTTGTTGTCGACGATAGTTTTTCTCTTTATTTTCATTTGCAGAAAATACCACTAAACGATTCTTTATAGCATTTTTAAATTCACGTTCTTCTTGCTCTTCCGTTTCATTATCAATAAGTAATGCAAATTCATCTTCAACTTCAACAGTCCATTGTTTAAGAACATCTTCCCTACCCAATAAACCTAATAAATGTGGTTCCTTACAACTCTTACAGAACGTTAATTCCAATACAGGTGCTCCACACGCACAGTTTTCTTGATGTGTCGCATAGACCTGGCCAAAGCTCCAGTTTTTTAGATCTTCAGTTTTTTGATCACATTTATCATTTATACAACTCCACAATCCATGAGTTACACGTTGATAATAGTTAACTCGAATCTTGAGAAAAGCTTGTTCCGTACTAGAAGGTTTTGTAAAGGTTAATAGATCTAACCATTTTAAAATCTCTTGTTGAGATAGCTGAAAATCTTTTTCTAGTGTTTTTTTGAATAAATCTTTTAGTGTCAAAGCACGTTCTGAGCAAATACATTCACGTAAAGTCAGTGCGATTGGGTGTCCAGACAGTTTATGATAACGCTCAAAAGAAATTTCTTGTCCTTCATCAATAGACACTAATTCATCAAAAGACAGAAGATTACTCTCTACCGAAGCTAATGGAGGTACTTCACGTTGACCACCAATCACCAAAATATTCTCAATACTTTGACCTGAAATCTCTGATAAAAATTGTTTCAGTTTTTCTTCCGCATCTGCACCTGCAATCGTTGCAGATGTTGCGACAAAACGAACGTCTTTTGCTTCTACACCAAATGCATGTAGAACACGACGTAGTTGCATCGCAAGTTCAGCTGCTTGTGAGCCTATATAACTATGAGCTTCATCCAATACGATCCAACGCAATTTTCCTTGAGATTTTTGCAAAATAGGCGCATCGATTTGGCGCACCATCATATATTCCAACATGGTGCCATTTGTCACCAAAATAGGAGCTGGATTTGATCTTAGTTCTTCACGTGTGAATACTTGATTCGGATGAAGATTTTGTTCTCCAGTTTTCTGTGATTTATGCTCTGGTGTATTACCATTATATAAACAGTAACGAATAGCATTCGATGGTAGGAAATGCCGCGTCCAAGCATCTAAACGTTCTTGTTGTGAGTTAATCAGTGCATTGAGTGGATATAAAAACAATGCATGCACACCAGTTAAGGATTGCCCTGCTTGAATAAATTCTTCATACAAGTCATTTAGAATGGGCACCATAAAACATTCCGTCTTACCTGAACCCGTTCCTGAAGTCACAACAATCGATTTTTTATCTTCTAACAAAGAATTCCAGCTCTGTAATTGATGTACATAAGGTTGATAGTTACGATTAAACCGATATGCGCCGTTTTCTTTATGATCTAAAGCATCAATCACATTTGCATGAAGTAATTCACCACCCAAATCTTCTAAAGTAGGCTGACCTTTCTTCCATGCAAACATCTGTTCAATTACAGGTGAAGATAAAAATGATTGATCTTCACCCACAGCTTGAGACATCTGCTGTTCTAGAACATTACGTAGTTCAGGATGCGAGATACCCAATATACTCAGTGTAGCTTCTTTATTTTTTTGAATACTTTCTTGTGTTAAAGAACTAAAATATTTATACATTGTTACTTCGCTTCTAAAATTAAATATTTAACAATTGAACTAAAAATTTGATTAAACCATTGCTCATCAAATGCAATGATTTGCTTAAGTTGCAATATATCGTAGGCACTCAATTGCAGTTTAGAATGATGCTTAACGTTCATATATGCTAAACAAAATGGTAAATAGACCACATCTTTATTCCACTGACTTGCCAATTGACAACTAAAAGGGAGCTTCTGCATACAGTCAAAGTAAGCCCATTTATTCTGCGAAAGTGCCGTTGGCCACGCTTGATCTTCTGTTGCACTATGATTTCGTTGCAACATACGTTGATACTCAGAGTTTTCTAAACCACCTATAAAGTTACCTTCAAATATCCAGTCATTTAAAAAGTGAAAATTAAACTCAGGCCCAAATGAACGTTGATTGCTCAAATAGAATGTATGAAATGATTCAGCCAATAAAGGAGTAAAATTCTTCAATCTTTTTAAGATATTTTCTGCCTTTGCTCGACCATATGTTCCATCATCCATCAGAATTTTCTGCCAATACTGAATCAATTGGTTGATTGCATTCTGCCATGATGAAACTGGGATTAAATACCACAATACTGATAATTCAGTTTCAAAACGTCGTAAAAGATCAAGAGACAAATCAAGTTTAAATACTGAAATAGCCAATTGATCATAATTTGCAGCTAGCCCCTTTAACACTTCAAAAGTATTTAAAGGCAAATGCTCATAATTATGTAATAAAGCTTTCACATGTTCCCAAAACACCTCATTATTTTCATAATTTACTGTACGTATAAACTGCTTAATCGATAGTTTATTCTGACCAAAATTACGTGTTGCTTCGGTCAATTCATCTATTTCAGTATCTTCAGGATAGTTAAATTCTGGAATAAGCTTGGCTCTAAACAATGTAGAATCTTTTACGGGTATTAATAAATACGGTGCAAGACTCATATCCAATTCAGGAAGTTGAAAAGCTTGCTCAACCCATTCTTTTTTCTCAATTAAATCTAAAGATGTAACTTGCGGTTGCACTAATGACATAGCTTGTGGCTTAAAAGATAAAGAAGCTTTGTCATTATAATAAGCCTTAATATTTTTACCCCAATTAAGCTGATGCGCATAATGGCGGATGTTCCATTTTTTTTCGCTGTGATGATAGCTAACGGTGCATTCAACAAAACTATCTAAATCATCATCTAAGGCCAAAACGCCTTTCACATCTTCGACTAGCTCATATAAATTAATAGAAGAAATGCCTTGTTTAACCTTTATTTTCTTACGATAAAAAGGGACATCATACCCCTGATTTTTTTTTGTTTTTAAAACAATATCAAAATTCAACTTAGCCGCGCGGTCATAGGAGTACACTTGCAGTTCGGTATTCAATAAGTCGTGAATTACTAAATCTTTTGATGTTACTTCTTTCTGCTCATTAATCAGTTTAAAGCCTCTTGCGGGGAACGGAACAGTAACAATACACTCTCCACCAAATTTAAAGGTTATTTTTAAGTTTAATGCTAAAGGTACAACTGCACATTCCACTTGGCATTTATACGATATTCCAGTCTTTTCATAGACTAAGCTTGAATGAAGATTCAAGACTTCAATTTGAATTTCTGCATCTGATTCAATATCAAGTATAGCTTGATTAAGTACAGCACCTGCTCTTACATTCACTTCAAAATGTTTTGGTAAAACAATTACTCTCTTTTTTAATAGACTTTCACCCTGTCTATTTTTTAAAGTTAGCATCTGTTCTCCAAGTAACCGATGCAAAGGGATACTTTCAATCGGCTCTTTGCCGCAAAATAAAGTATGTGTACCAAATGTTTTTAATACTGGTTTTCCTGTGAATGCTAAACTGGGTGAAGTTTGTAATGCGCTGATATTATTTGTTCTAAATAATAACTGTTCAAATTCAACTTGAGAGTGACCGCATTTAATGAAAATTTGATCACCATCTTGTGTCAGAATCCGTTGTTGGCCACTAATTTTATACAGATCAAATGCTAAAAATTGTCCTATATACTGTGGTGAGTCTTCTGATTCTGTATGGATAAACTTTGCGCCAGCCGGCAAACTAAGCAAGACTTCAGATGCCTTGGTTTTTAGCGCACCTTGTGCAATATACTTTGGTTTATCCTGTATTTCAAAAGCTACAGGTAAAGTTTCAAAATCTAGGGAACTGTCTTCTAATTCCTTATAGCTAAGTACTACCCCATCTACCTCTAGACACAAATATAAGGTTTCATTGCAGGATTGTCGGCGAATGTCTTTTGAAAACCCTCGGTTAATTTCTGCAATGACTTGTTGGCTCCCTTGCAAAGAAAGATAAGCAATGCATAAAAAGTGGCTTTTATTATTCAAGCCTTCTTTAATCACCAAATGACCCCGTGTTCGAAGTAACTCAGTGTTCTCTTTCAATGTAAAAGAAAGTTCTTCAGGCAAATAAACCGTACTAAATAGCTCTCTAAAATCCTCAGACAAGCTATGTGTACATTTGAAAGCCTGGCGTAATTGGTGATGTTTAGAAATTTCTTCAGTGGTAGATTTAAATAAATGCCTTAAGAAATCATCTACAATGGTTTGATCTTCATCAATTGGCAATGGAAATTCTTTACGCCAACTCCTTGATTCTTGATCTAAAATGGTAATTGGATCTTGCTGTACATTTAATCCATACTTTTCCACTTTTTCGATGATTAATTTTACAATATCAATTACTAAAGATAATGTCTCATCATGCTCAAATGCTTGGGGCAGCGTTTTTAATTCTTGCTGAATTTCAGCTCTTAATTCATCAATATCATATTTATTGTTTAAATATAATGAGGTCACTTTTTGAAAAATCGAAATATAGCGATTGCCATCCTCTTTTAACAGGCGTGCCGGGAACCCACCCTCTTTAAAAATCGAACCCAGGTAGTTATTGGCTTTACTATATTTTATAATCGGGCGCTTCCAGAATCTCAGCCCTTTAATTACAACTTCATTTCTGGTATTTACGGGTAAATCGACGATATTTAATGCAGTTAAAATCGGATCCCATGTCCATTTTGCAGTATATTCACGTCTAAACCACTCGGCAGCATACAGTGTGAACAACCTTGCCCATTCATCGCCTATACGGTTTAAATTTTGAAATGGGAAACTTTTTTTAAGAATGTTTTCAATTTCTTTAAATTCACCAACTGATAATTGATATTGATAAAGTACCCGCCCATCAGCAGATGTTAATCCTCGTGTTGTTAATATCTGCTCTAAATATTTTCTTGGACTAAAATTTAAATTGCTCATTATTAAAACACTCGAATTTTAAATATTAAAATACTCATCACTATCATATTCAATACGTTACTTTTAAAATGATTAATTAAGCCTATTGATTAATCACTCAAATAATATGAACGTATCATTTCCCCTTTAACACAATTAAAAAAAATGCCTCGTCCCCTCGAGGCATTTTTTGTTCAAACTTCTTTCTTTTTACGCGTCTTTTTAGCAGGCTTACTCGCTTCCCGTTCTGCCTTAATTTTAGCAAGCAAACTTTCAGCACTGTTTATGCCTGTAATAAGCTCTTGATGTTGTTCACGCCACTCTGCTGTCAATTCACCACTAAAGGCTTTAGCTAAAATAGACTGAGTGAGCAAATTCACACGTTTTTGGGCTGATAGGACTGTTTCTTCTATTTTAAAAGAATGCTTAAACAGCTTTTCAACTGTTTGAATAATCATGTCCTGATATTTAATCTCAGGTACTCGTAATTGTAGTCCCTTAATAGAAGCTTGATTTATCGTATTTTGTCCCGCACTCGTAGATAAGCTATTCACAAGGTAATCACGCCCTGAGCCCTCATTGGCAATGTATAATAAGTACTCAGGCAACAATTTCTGTTGATCAATACGTAACCGAATAAAATGATCACAATAGGCTTCATCTTTTTCATTATCTTTATGCAGTATGAATTTACCTGCAATATCTACACTGCCATTTACACGGACAACCAAAATATCATTCTGAAGTAGCTTATATTTTAGTAACTCTTTTTCGGTCAAAAGTATTGATCTTTCATTACCAAAAACACGTTGGGCATCTTTAAAATCAGCTAATCGTAGAACCGTGACTTCATTTCCACTGTCACCCTTACGCTTAGAAAGCCCATTTCCTGAATCTAAAATTAGAGATTCCAATTTCAAGAATCCTAAACTAGAAAAATCCTGATTAATTAATTTACCACTCACCGCATCCGCCAAAACTGACTGACGGAATTTTTTAAGAATGGCAGGAATAGCATCTAAACGGGCTTTAATTTGCTCGACTTGAGCAAACATCACATCAAGCTGACGAACGATTTCTTGTTGTTCGGCTAAAGGAGGGTAAGGAAATCTACAATCTCTAATCCTAAACAAAGCTAGTTTAGGTTGACCACTTGACGTCACTTTGTCATCAAATTGATCTATAGCTATTTGACTATTCAACACATACTTTAAATAAGGTCTTTCAATTCCTTGCAAATTACAAATTTTTGCAGCATTTTCAGTTAAGTTTGCCCCATCTAAGCAATCAGGAATGCTCCCTACTAAACCAATTGTTCCAGCGATACTTATATATAGGTCATCTATTGAAATAATATAGAGAGGTGGATCAGGAAATTTGAACAACACTTATAAGTGATATTTTGCTCCCCAAATGATGTTATAAACATCAATATATGGAGTATTTTATGACACGTAGACCAAGAAGAAATCATTCAAATGACTTTAAAGCTAAGGTAGCACTTGCTGCGATTAAAGCAGAAAAAACACTTGCTGAATTGAGTGCTGAATTTGATGTTCATCAAAACCAAATTATTGACTGGAAAAATCAACTGATTTCAGCTTCCTCGCAAGCTTTCGATCAATCAAAAGCTCCAACAGAACCACCCATCGATCTAAAAAAACTACATGCAAAAATCGGTGAGCAGGCATTAGAAATTGATTTTTTAGAAGGTGTGTTGAAGAAACTGGGCCGCTTCAACCACAAAAGTTAATCGACGACTCACTTCAGATTTCAGTATCTAAGCAAGCTAAGCTGCTGAAAGTCTCCCGTGGTTGTTATTATTATCGCCCAAAACCTGTTAGCTCATCAGATCTGAAGCTGATGCGATGTATTGATGAATTACATATGCAATATCCTTTTGCAGGCAGTCGTATGATGCGTGATTTGTTGAATCGTCAAGGGCATCATATAGGACGACGTCATACACGTACTTTAATGAAGAAAATGGGTATTCAGGCGTTATATTGCAAACCAAATTTAAGCCAGGCTAATCAAGCTCACCGTAAATATCCATATCTGCTCAAAGGGTTGGCTATTCTGCGCAGTAATCAAGTGTGGTCTACGGATATAACGTATATTCCTATGGCAAAAGGCTTTGTTTATTTATGTGCTGTGATTGATTGGCATAGCCGCAAGGTACTTGCGCATAGGGTATCGATTAGTATGGATGTGGATTTTTGTATTTCGGTTTTAAATGAAGCGATTGAAAAATATGGATCACCTGAAATATTGAATACAGACCAAGGCAGTCAGTTCACCAGTGATGCATTTATTGATGTATTGAAATCAAATGGCATTCAAATCAGTATGGATGGTAAAGGTCGATGGATTGATAATGTGATGGTTGAACGATTATGGCGGAGCGTTAAATATGAAGAGGTGTATCTCAAAGCTTATAGCAGTGTCACAGATGCGAAAAAGCAATTGAGTGCATATTTTGAGTTTTATAATTTGAAACGACCTCATTCGAGTCTGGACAAAATGACTCCAGATGAGTTTTACTATGACCAGCTACCACAACAAAATAAGGTAGCTTAACTAGAGCAGAATATCACTTATAAATAAGCTTTTAGTTGTTCAAACAAGTGGGACCACCTCTATAGTTACTAATATGTTGATAAGTTTCTTCATCTATATAACGTAAATCACTTAGATCAACACTTCCATTACCCATATCAGTTACACGGATATAAGGATGCTTTGTCTTTTCAGATGAAAAGGTTTTTCCCTTTGGAAGACGTTTCCCTCCCTTAACTTCAGCAACCTTTTCAATCGGTAAAGATAACCATTCAACAGGCAAATTATCTAAACTCATGCCTGTTCCTCAGCGTTCAAACCTAGTGCATCTGCTAATAGCTGTTTTTGTGTATTGGCTTCATCAGTTTGACCTAATGCTTTCATTAAGGCATCTAACTCAACCAAAGCCTGAGTCAGTTCAGACATTGCTTCACTTGCCAACACATGCGGTTCAGGTAAGTTCGCTGCATCCACGGCGTCATTGTCTTTTAACCATGAAATATCTAAAGAATCGCCTTTTTGTTCTTTAATCCATTCACGACTAAACTTACGCCAACGGCTGTTCTCAAGTGTTTGCTCTTGGCTCTCTTCTGTTAAAGACCATTCACCCTCTGCACGTACTGATAAACCTTTCGGGTCAGCGCCGTAGACCGTTTCAAAGCCTTTCAAATGCGCTTCGGTAAATGGCGTGCGCTTACCAAAACTTGGCATATTAGTACGTAGGTCATATACCCATGTCTCAGTCGTACAGTTTTCATCTTGTAGCGGATTGACTTCTGTTCCTTTGGTAAAGAACAACACATTGGTTTTTACGCCTTGCGCGTAGAAAATCCCTGTCGGCAAACGCAAAATCGTATGCACATTACATTTGTTCATCAGGTCCTGACGAATTGCTGTACCCTGTCCAGCTTCAAACAGCACGTTATCTGGTAAGACCACGGCGGCACGACCACCTGGTTTTAAGTTCTTATAAATATGCTGTAAAAATGCCAATTGCTTATTTGAAGTGTTAAATGGCAAATCATCACGGGTAATACTTGCTTCACCACCTTTAGACGTACCAAATGGCGGATTGGCTAAAATCACATCAGCTTTTGGCAAAGCCTGCCCTACAGGACCAAGCGAGTTACCCAGTTTAATTGCCCCCTGCTCACCACCAATATCATGCAACAAACAGTTCATTTGTGCTAAACGGCGCGTATTCGGTACAAGCTCTACACCAACAAAAGCATCTAAAGTATAGAATTGAGTTTCTTGTTCAGTCAGTGAATATAAATCATGGTGCTGTCGTATATACGCATCCGCAGCAATTAAAAAGCCCGCCGTACCGCATGCAGGATCTTGAATCACTTCACTTGGCTTTGGTTGCATACAATTTACTATAGAGTTAATCAATGGACGTGGAGTAAAGTACTGACCTGCCCCTGATTTGGTTTCGGTCGCATTCTTCTCAAGCAAGCCCTCATACAAATCACCTAGTCCATCCGCTTTAATGCTAAACCAGTCCAGCTTGTCAAATTCATTGATCAGTTGCTGTAAATGGCGAGGTTCACGTAAACGGGTTTGAGCATTGGCATAAATTGATGCAATCAGCTCATTCTGATTTTGAGACAAGTCCAAGAGCATTTGCTTATAGAAGTTTAATAGCTCAATGCCGTTATGATCTTTAAAATGTGACCATTTATATTGTTCAGGATAAATCTTGGCGAGTGTAGAAAACTCGTCATCCAGCTCATCAACCATTTTGACAAAGAGCAGCATCACCAGTTCAGACACATAATCGCTATAGTTAATCCCGTCATCCTTCAATACATCGCAAAGATTCCAGAGTTTTTGGACAATATCATTTTGTGTCATGTGCTGCACTTCATCAGAAAATGTGAAAAATATAGAAATTTTATTACAGGTGAATTGTAGCAGTTAAGAGGCCTGCCACAACCCGTCATGGATATCATCGACCAGTTTTTCAACGTCGCTATCAAGTAACTTACTCAAGCGTTTAACCCCACCGTCTTTAGCAAACTGATGGTGAATCATATTCTTGTCAACCACCACCTCTTTGGCAATAAACAGGGTTAAACGTGCCAACCATTGCTTTTGATCCTCAGTCCAAGCACGCTGCTGTAGAATCTTGTTTAGACCTCGCTGATAACGTTCTTCCACCGATGAGATTTCTTCACCCAATGTTGAACGGCGAATCATAGAGATGATCTGTGAAGCATATGTTTGATTTGACTCATTGCCACCTAGTGCCTGGGTCAGCTTGCTTGGGGTAAAGCCCTTGCTAGTCAACAAGTTTTCCAGTTCTCGCAACTGCTCACGAGTCAGATCTGATGGTCGTGTAACAACCGCTTTAATCGCAGCATTGTCATTGACTGCCGTTTTCACAAAGTTATCGAAATGTTGTAAGTAGTCTTCAGGCTTTTGATGCGCCGTGTCAATTTTACGCTCTACAAACTCATCCTGTTCATTGGAAATAATCGGTAAGTCTAGACTGCCTAAAGAACTGCGGACTTCGCTCAAACGCGCTTCCAGAATTGCGCTGTTCTGTTTGAGCCAAGTGCCAAGATCATTGACACCTTTAGCACGTAACATCTGAGGCAACTGATTTGACT
Organism: Acinetobacter sp. CIP 102136; assembly: GCF_000369685.1. Classification (GTDB taxonomy): domain Bacteria; phylum Pseudomonadota; class Gammaproteobacteria; order Pseudomonadales; family Moraxellaceae; genus Acinetobacter; species Acinetobacter fasciculus. The sequence goes on along the minus strand of NZ_KB850142.1, from coordinate 504,607 downwards.
CAACCTTGAAGTTTTCTTTGATTTTTCCAAGTGCCTCACGTAACTTCACTTGATCAGGATGATGCTTGAACTTCTCAGCCTTACCTAAAATACGGGTGATTTTTTGAATAAATTCGTCTAAAACGATATCGGCCTGTGTACGTTTGACTTCATCAATACAAGGAACATCGATTGCCTTGGCTTTCTTCATCAATTCAGGATCACTTAACTCACGAATGAGCTGATCAATACTGATATTTGGACGTACTACAATCGGTTGCATCGTATTCACTGCTTGCAAGGTCGCAAAGATATCTACGGCATCGTATATACGAAATTCTGTTTTACCAATATCAGGGCATAACCGGGTTGCACGACCGAGCATCTGTTCAAACAGCACCCTTGAACGTACTTTACGCATAAACACCAGATTGCCAATCTTAGGTACATCAATACCTGTGGTCAGCAAATCTACTGTCACTGCGATATTTGGGAACTTGTTCTTTTTATAGCTTTCAATCAGGTCATCAGGTTTATCTGAATTGCCGGTAATTTTAGCAACAGCATCGGCATTCCATTCCTTGCCATATTTCTCCCTAAACATTTGGTTGAGTAATAACACAACCTGATCTGCATGACGGTCAGTCACACAGAAAATCATGGTTTTTTCATCACCAAGTGGGTTTAAATCTTCCACTAAAGCCTGACAAATGACTTTGTTAAAATCCGGAGCAATCACACGGCGGTTAAAGTCTGCCACATCAAATGCCATGTCATCCTGTAGCAATGCCGTGGACTTTTGCCCTGGTGCGTTGGTCATCACATTGACAGATGTTCCTTCAGGAATCTGGATGCCTGCCTGGCTTAGCTTGGTGATGTAGCGAATCGGTTTGTCATAGTTGACCAGATAGCCTTCCTCTACGGCGCGAGTGAAGCTATAGGTAAATACCGGCTTACCAAAAATCTCGGTGGTATGCAGCGCTGGAGTTGCGGTTAAACCAATCAGAGTTGCATCAAAGTATTCCAACACCCGCTTATAGGTAGATAAATACTGTGCTTCATCACGAATGGTTTCTTCACCTTCGGTCATTTCTTTATCTAAGGTATAACCACGATGCGCTTCATCAATGATAATGCAGTCAAAGAAATCAATCGGCAGTGGCGAATCAGTGTTAAATAGTCGGTACACTAGACTTTGTACGGTTGCCACCTGTACATGAATGTTGCTGTCAGATTCAACCCCTAAATCTGCAATGGTATAAATTTGAGCCAGCGTATGCCCTTGCTCAATCACTTCCGACTCAAAAGCTTTAAAAGCTTGTGTACCTAAAGATGAACGGTCAACCAGAAAAAGTACCCGTTGAAAGCGTTTACTTTTCAATAGACGATACATAAGTCCGGTGGCTAAACGGGTTTTACCCGTACCTGTTGCCATGGCCAACAAAGTGCGCTCTCGACATTGTGCAATAGCACGTTCAACGGCTTTAATCCCTTCACGCTGATAAGGACGGTCATTGAATGGCAAGATGTCCGTCTCTTCCAAATATTCATCTGCCACCACAATATTCTGTTCGAGCTTATGTTTCAAACCTTCTGGGGAATGAAAGCCATGCAGAGGCTTACTGATATTGGATGGATGCCGAACATCACGGAACCAAATGCCGCTTTCATCGATTAGACGGTTTGAGTATTTTTTGCCATTACATGAATATAGGAAAGGAATATGAAAGGACTTTTTCTCAGAAGACCACGGCGCGCCGTCGTATGGCTTCTGCATGTCAGCATCAAATTGAAAACCTTGTGAATAGCGTTCCGCCTGACGAATATAATGACTGACAGTCTTATTCCGCTTCTTAGCTTCAACGACTGCAACAGGAATCAAGCCATGAAACAGAACATAGTCAGCAAATCCATCCTCACCATCTAGCAGAGTTGGATATTCTGCAATCGCAAGATTTAGACCTTTCTGTGGGCGGACACCGTTGCTATACGTTATAACCTGTGTATCTGCTTCCCACCCTGCAAGCTGAAGTTGACGATCAATCAGCTCACGTGTTTCCGCCTCTGAAAGCTCAAAGGATTCATTTGCAACGTCTAATTGTGCCTCTTCAAGAACAGTTTCTGATATTGGCTGAGACTGCTGTTGTTCCAGTTCTTTTACTTTTGCTGCCAGTGCTGCTAATTGTGCTTTAAGCGCTTGTGCTTCGGTTTCTTGTTGCTGTTTAAGCTTTAAGTTCTCAGCTTCGAGTTCCGCATTTTTATGCTGAATGTCTTGATTCACTGCGTGCTTATCTTTAGCTGTCCGCAACTGCTGTTGAAGCTCCATAAGCTCAAAACGCATGCGCCGTGCTTCAAGCGTTGGATCGACAGGTGCTTGAAATTCTGGAAAGGCTTTGATTTCTTTTTTTGTGAGCGTGTACAGCCACTGTGCCACTTTATAGGACAGGCGAAGTGAAGTCAGTGCATCAGTATGGTTAGTCTCTGTATCATGTGCACCTTTATTGCCATTGATACGTAAAGTATGCAGAACAGAGACAAAGTCCGCTTTCAGCTTGAGCCTATTTTCCAGTAAACGGATACGGGAGAGAAAATCCGCCTGCTCAGGCACTTCAAGCTGATTGGCTTGGGCTACTTTATTTACTAGCGCTTCAGCAAATTTTCGGGTCTGTACAAGTGTATGTGCTGGTGCTGTGTAATATGCCGCTTCTGCACTGACCAATAAAGCATGCATCAAAGGATCTACATCCTTTAAGAAATCAAACTGAGACTCAGTCAAATTCATCATATTTTTTGCAACTATCTGTATTTTATTATGCTTTTATAAAAAGCTACCCCTTCAACGTAGCATATCAGTTCACGTTATTTTTATTAAGAAAAATCTTTTGTACATAAGTCTAATTCAGGATTAAAAAACCACCCGAAGGTGGTTAAATAAATTACCAATAGTTTTTATCCCATAAGCGCCAATTGTCAGCACCTAATCGTTTGTTAGCTTCATCTTTTAAGAACCATAAAAAATTGTTGTAATTTTCCGGATCTTTCATAAGACATCCAGCACTGAACTGATGACAATTATCAACTAAAACATGATAGTTCCGTATAATGCCAACCATAGATTCTGCAAAATCAGCAACCTCATCACAACCTACCGGCCATTCCCCTTCACATGAAACATAAATTTCATTGCCTGTAGTAATTCCTGAAATGAATTGTTGTGGGCTTATAATCTCAATATAACCATGGCGATTTAAATGAACAATTCTATTATCACCAATATAAATACCAGAATGTTCAGCAAGCTTACGACCTGCTGTTAAATCACAATAGACTACAGACCCTCTAACAGGAGTAACTTTTCCTTTTATTAAATCAATTACGTATTCACCGGCATTTTTAGCTGTATGAAGTCCAACTAAGCCCATAACTGTTGGGGTTGTTACTGCTGTTGTTTTAGTAGCAATTACAGCAGCGGAAGTAACCAACCCTGTCGATCCAGCTATTGTCGCCCCTGTTACTGTCGCAATTGTCGTTAAGGGATTCTCAACAGCAAAGTCTAATGCTGTACTTGCAGTATTACTAACAAAATCGATAGTTGAGCTTGTGACATCACCCACTGTATCAACAGCTGAACCAGCCAGGTCACCAATCACCTCTACGGTAGAACTCGCAGCATCTGACACAATATCTACCGTTGTACTTGCAACTTCTCCAACTGCGTCAGTAATTGAGCAGGCAGCATCAGCGATAGTGCTACAAGCATCTGAAATAAAATCAAATAACCCCATATTCCCCTCACTATTCTTTTTACTTATTTATCATTAGAATACACTCATTCCACTCTGAGCTGGCTCCCATTTTCTTCCTCCACCCATCGTTAACGTGGCACAGTTATAAGCATCCTGTAAAAAACCACGACGTGCAGGCTCAGTAAATCCAGTCTGAGCAATCAAAGTCTCTCGAAGTGGATGATGACTGGTAATCAAATACTCATTACGCTTATGCAAACGTTCTAATAAGTTCACTGAGGGTAATCGATCAAACTTCCCTTGCTGACCACGATTACATGAAGGACATGCCAGCACTAAGTTTGCCACGCCATTGATAGGCTTTTGAATATTACACTCACGTAATCTATGTGGGAAAAAATGATCTACATCTGCGGAATGTTCAAATAGCTGTTCGATTGCGATTGGTGCAAAACAGTAGAAACAGCGACTCTTTTGATAACCGTTTAACGCTGATTTTGCTGAGGTGACATTTACCCGTCTTATTTTATTATTTGCAACCAAGATTCCTTGATCATCATGTTCAATCTGAACCAAATGCTTAGGTAAATTCATATCCCAAGCCGTTTCAACTAACCGCCATCTCGCTTCAGTTTCATCAACGAGATCACTTGCATTCTGCGCTTCAAATAACTGAAACACTTCGTCAGTGAGAATGATGCCCCCATGTGTTTTTCGGGCATCTATGAAAAATCTTTTTGGTAATTCCTGGCCATGTACATTATGAAAAGCATCAATTACATTGGCAAAGCCATACTGCACGGTTTTTGCAATCAAAGTCTGTTGATCGATCTCCCCTGCGTTATAAGAACGGCAAAAATCCAAAAACCGGCTTGAGCTCGATGTAGCTTGCTTATCAACAAACTTGAGGTGTTCACAAATATGTTGGCTGAAAGGTTCTGCTAATTGATCGAGAGTAATAATGGTATTACCTTCAGCTTTGAGATCATAAAGTGATTTGGCTAAAGCAAATTTATAGGATGCAACATTACGCCCAAATAGAATGACTGCTCGCCAATAGTTTTCAAGAGACGGTTCAATCTCATAAAACTCAGACATAAAGCACCCCCACATGAATTGTTATATTTAAGCATTCTTCTTAATTAGAATATTTAACCATTTTTCTTTACGATCTGGTCGCTGATCTATAGTAATCCAATGCTTAATTAATTCAATTTGATGAAATTGATTTAATAATTCTTCAGCCTGCTCTTCATTTAAATCTGTGAACTTTCGACCATCTGTTTCGCGGTCTTTGTCTCCATATTTAAATGACATATACAAAATCCCATTCACCTTAAGAGCATTCAGAATACTTTGCATAACATCAGTCAAACGATCACGTTCACAATGCAATAAAGATGCACATGCCCAGATTCCGTCGTATATACCATGATCATTCAAATCATAAAAACTTTGATATCTTACAGGAATCCCAGTGAGCGCCGTGGCTTTTTCAACCAAAGCTTCAGAATAGTCTAACGCTTCAACCTGATAACCTTTATTCCTGAACGCTAATGTATCCCGTCCTGATCCACACCCCAAATCAAGAATATGGCCTCCATTCGGTAGAAGCACTAGAAATGCCTGATATAAGCTTTCCATATTTACATTTAGCGTTGTTTGAACAAACTGCTCTGAGTTTTGGTTATAGTAGCCCACATTCCCCATTATTGAATTCCTAAAAATAAAATTGGTCACTAGCTAACTTATACGCACATGATCAGATAAATTTCAAATCTTAGATTGCGACAAAATGTCGCTTTATTATCTGAAAGTTTATAATGTGTAAGATAAAAAATTAGAACTGATTTTAATTTTCCCAAAATAAAGATGATTAAAAAATAATCAAAACTACTTATTTAACAGTCCTTTTTGAACAAATCCATATAAAAACTTAAAATTCTGTTTATTTTTTATACATCTCTACCGTTACACTATAAAATTAACAAAATTTATGTGCGTTACACTATAGAAAACGCTGCGTTACACTATAAAATTTTAGGCGTTACACTATAAAAACGGGTTTATTTCATGTGCGTTACACTATAAAAATTGGTGCATTACACTATTTTCGACGATCCGTTACACTATAAAAAATAGTGCATTACACTATTTTCGACGATCCATTACACTATAAAAATAGTCGTATCTTGTTTAATTTTTAATTTATTTTTTGGCTTAGATTGACACAAAATGGCAGAGGTTTGACTCAAAAATGCCGCCTATCTACTACTAAAAGGAAGTTATTGGCAACGATTGGCTATTTTTGTCTTTTGAATAGCACAAAAGTGTTTAAGAATGGCTAATTCATGAAGATTTTTGGCATTTTTTGGCATTAAAAATATAGTTATTACCAAAAAACAAAACCCTATTGTCTATGGATCGCATGGATTCGAAAGTAAATGTATTTTGATTTTCAGAAATCGAATTCTTAACATGGGAAATAATAATTAAATAAATTATTATTCTGAAAATATCTATCCAATTATCTCTTGAATCTAGAACAAGAATTCACAGAATGAAGTAGTAAAAATTAAACTCCATTCTCTCAGAAGAAGAAAATATTGCATTTCTATATTCTTCGATTCATAGCAATTTCGCTATGCACACGAAGGATACCCTCATGTACATCCAATACAATCGCCCACCCTCATCCCATCCTGGCCCTGGTGGCAATTGGCCCAGCACAACAGGTCGCCCATCAGGTGGTGGCCGTGGTAATGCCAAGTAATTATTAAGGGGAGCAATCCCCTTAATCCAGGATTACCGATGAAAAAGTACAGTAATGACAAAGAGCTGAATAAATTTATTCGGCAACTTATTAAGGATGGTATCGCATCTTTTAGACCTGGCAAAAAACATGATTTTTTGCTTGTAAATCAAATACAGAAGATTACGATTCCAGGTACACCTAGTGACCGAAAAGCCTATTTAAACTTTAAAACAGATATACGCAGAGCTTTACAATGCCAAAGAATACCTTTCCAACATCTATAGAAATTATTCGTAATTTATTTAGTCACATGGATACCAAGAGCCAACTCTCAGAGACGGATTCTAAACACTTAGACGGCTCATCAAACAAACTATTCACTTCGCACTATGATATCGACTTATTTTTAGATCAATTATGCCCAAAAGAGTTTTCTGATCGCACAGATTTGCAGTTCGTAACCTTGCTAAAACGTAATGTTTTGGATAGATATAATGCAATGCTATTACATGCTCGCTTAACAGCAATTATGGATGTTAATGCAATACGTAAGTCTGTATGGTCAAATTACTTAGTACCTGCTTTACACAAGCTTATACAGTTTTGCATATCCCAAATGGGTTTTGTTCAACACTGGACAGGTAACAACTTTATTAAAGAAAGCTTGGCTTATCTTAAAGATACTGACCAAAACTTCGCTAACTTTTTGGAAAGTGACGTATTAAGTCCTGATGATAAAAATTACATTAGTAAATTTGGTCGCCCAGATGCCTTACCTACGCCATCGACCTTAAAACGTTTGTTTTTAACCAATACTGAAACATCGCAGGCACATTATGAATTGTTGTGTTTTGCGCGATTACTACAAGCCTTAAAAATTAAATATGGGTTCTCATTGCAACATGGAAACTTTATCCAATTTTTGGCCGAACAACACAACCAAAAATTGAAGTCTCATCGTATTTCGCAACATGACACCCAAGTACTTACCTTTAAAGCGATGGCTATTGCCAATGCACAAACACATTTTCCTTTTTTGATGGAAATCCCTCTTTCATATCAAAAACTAACTCAAGTATTTTTTGATAAAATGCATGTTAAACGTATTGACCAGACTAATGCTCGCTTAGCGTCAATGGTATGCTCAACAGGTGAGACAACATTTCAACTAAATATATTGATGGTAAACCAAATCAATAAGTATCTTACTGAGCACCAAGAAGTAGGCCATCTCCTCCCGTATATTCATTGGGCTAAAGCGATTAATTTGGTATATCAATATCAATTTAAGGAAGCCCTCACTGAATATGAACTATGTTTAGATGGTTTGTTATATCGTGATATGCGCTATTTAGAAGTACTACTGAATGAGATACTGTGCATTACGTCACTCGTAGAGAGCCAAAATAAACTCATTGGAAAGATTTCAAATTTAGCGATCCAATTCGAACTTAAGGTTGGAATATTTGATCCAATTGCACGCCCTGACCGCTTTAAAACTGACTTTGTTTTTGAAGAATGGGAAAAAGAAGCAACACTGGTTGGATTCTTTAAATATTTTACTGCAGAGACTTTTAGCGACAAAGGTACGGAGATTAAGAAGCTAATTCCAAAAATCGGCAATCTTGCAGTTCCTATGGATATTACCCCTGACTTTAAAAAAATAAATGCAAACATTTATATTGATATTGAACTAAGACGTAAATGGCCTCAGCTTCACTACTTTGTAGTTATCGGAGATTTTTCTACGGCTAAAAAACTCATTGAAGCTGGTGCAAACATGAATGCATTAACTACAAATAAAGAAAGTATTGTGCTTTTGGCATTGAACCACATTGCTGCTAAATCCGATGAAACATACGCATTCATCCAATATGTATTCGAATGTGGTTTTGATAAAGAGCTTTTAAATGAGCGTACAGCGAAAAAGCAGACTTGCCCCTTAAATCTAGCTATTGAGGGAAATCTACCAAAACTTGTAAAACTACTATTGGAGAATGGGGCTAATCCTAACATTACAGGTCTTTACGGTATTTCCATGCTTTACCAAAACTTAAGTGTGATTGGTCTATTGAATGGTCATAAAGTTGAACAGGCCAATGATAAATATCTTGCAGATTCGATTAGACGTCATTCTAACGGTAGCAGTGATATTGACGCTTATAAGCAACTTCAGAGCCTACCAAGCCATGATCCGAGAAAGGTATTATTTGAAGAGGTCAAGAAAATCTCTATGGAAGACAAAAAAGTTTACGATGCCTACGAGATTTTTGAGTTACTTTTACAATATGATGCCGATCCCAATCAGAATACAGCTCAGTATCCAATCAAAGGATGGCAGAGTAAAACTTGAAGTGCGACATAAACCACCTAATTAATTTAAAGGGTTTATGGAGTATATAAAATTGTCATACCATCATCTTAACTTTGAAGATCGTACTGCATTAATGCTTGAGTCAAGAAAAGAAGGCTTTTCAGCCAGAAAATTTGCTGAACTCATTAAAAGACATCCTAGTACGATCTATCGTGAGCTTAAAAGAAATAGCATCAATGACGTTTATCAAGCTCAATATGCTTCTGATAACACCTTCGCTAGACGTAGACGTGGTCACAGAAAACTCAAAATCGATTCAATCCTCTGGAAATTTATTGTTGAAGCGATCCGTTGTTTATGGTCTCCTCAGCAAATAGCAAAGCGTTTAAAGACATTTCCTGATTTGGATCAAACAATGAATGTAAGCCATACAACGATTTATTCAACGATACGAGCATTACCAAAGGGTGAGTTGAAAAAAGACTTATTATCCTGTCTGCGTCATGAAAATAAAAAGCGAAAAGCTAACGGTGAACCTAAAAAAGATTCTATATTACAGGATATTAAAACTATTCATGAGCGCCCAGCCGAAGTTCAAGAAAGAAAAATACCGGGTCATTGGGAAGCTGATTTAATTAAAGGTAAAGACAATAAAAGTTCGATAGCAACACTTATTGAACGAAATACACGGCTCTGTATCTTGGCAACATTACCTGATGCAAAGGCAGAATCAGTGCGCAAGGCTTTAACTGAAGCTCTGAAATATTTACCTGCAGAACTGCGTAAAACGTTGACCTATGACCGTGGACGCGAGATGGCAGAACATAAAATACTTGAAGAAGATTTAGGCATAGATGTATATTTCTGTGACCCACATTCACCCTGGCAAAAAGGCACATGCGAAAATATGAATGGTTTAATTAGGCAATATTTACCTAAAGGGATTGATTTAAATCAGGCAGATCAGCATTATTTAAATCAAGTTGCCATGTCACTGAATACTCGTCCTAGAAAAGCGTTAGATTGGCTTACACCATTAGAGAAATTTGCTCAGCTTGTTGATTATCATAAGACTTTTCAAACTGTCGCACCTCATGTTTGAATTCGCCGATATACACCCTTCATGCTAGCTATTCAACAAGATAATGCTGATGCTGTCGATCTTATGTTAAAGCACGGCGCTCATTTGGAACAAAGCTATATAAATGCAGATGAAGGACGTCGTATTTTTTTGCATGGTAAGCGTCCGCTGAACACACCTTATGAATTCATCCTATAAGCCTTAATTTAGTCCCCACTTAAAAACAAGTGGGGACTAAAATTTATGACTACAAATCACCAGACATCCATCGCATCTCTTGCGAAAAAACGAAGAACATACAGTGCTGAATTTAAACAGCAGATCGTTCAGGCTTGTAAAGCACCGGACGTTTCAATTGCTTCGGTCGCTTTGCAACATGGATTGAATACAAATCTTGTATCCAAATGGATTCGCTTAATTGATGGTAAGCCAGGGAATGATCGCTCACCACTACCGAATAAACCTGCATTTATTGCCTTATCTTGCTCTACACCATTAGATCCTACTCCTACTGACATGTTAACGGTTCAAATTACTTTACCCCACTCAAAAGCAGAAATTGGCTTGAAATGGCAAGTATCAGAAATATCTGCTTTAGCAGAATTACTCAAGGCACTTGCAACATGATCCGCATTGATGAAATCTGGCTTTCTACCCAACCTCTGGATATGCGAGCAGGGATGGATACTATCATGGCTCAGGTGGTGAGAGCCTTTGGCTACATCAAACCGCATTGTGCTTACCTGTTCTGTAATAAACGTGGCCATCGCATGAAAGTGCTGGTACATGATGGACTGGGCATCTGGCTGTGTGCCCGGCGGCTGGAACAGGGAAAATTCCACTGGGCGCAGGTTCACCAGGGTGAAAGCATGGCGATCAGTCCGGAACAGTTACAGGCACTGATCCAGGGTTTACCTTGGCAGCGCATTGGACGACAGCAGGTGGTGACGATGCTCTAAACTAGGCTGGTCCATTCTGCTATTCTCCAAACGTTCTATTTCCTCTGCGTCATGACCTCAGGCATACTGCGGTCATGAATACGCTGCCAGACTTAAGCCAACTGACCCATGAACAACTGCTGGAATTTACCAGACAGTTGGCAATGCAGCATCAGTCTCTGGCACAATCAAATCAAGAATTAGAAAAATCAAACCAGCAATTGGATGCCAAAGTTCAACATCTTTCCATTCTCACGCAAAAATACGAGCATGAGCTCGCACTATTTAAACAGCACAAATTTGGCAGTAAAAACGAACATCTCACCGCAAAACAAATCCATCTGTGGGACGAAGCGGTTGAAGAGGATATCGCAGCAGTTGATTTGGAACTGGAGCGGCTGAATGCAGATAAAACCGATGCAGCGACAGAGAAAGCCACAGTCAACAAACCTAAACGTCGACTGCTGCCGGATCATCTACACACCATCCGTATTGAGCATGAACCTGCATCAACCCAATGCAGTTGTGGCTGCCAGTTACGTCGTATCGGCGAAGATATCAGTGAAAAACTGCATTTCAGACCGGCACAGTTCTATAAGGAACAGCATGTGCGTGGCAAATGGGTCTGTGATCAGTGTGACACCCTGACTCAGCAAGCGATGCCCGCCTATGTGATTGATAAAGGCATTGCTTCACCTGAACTGCTCAGCCATGTGCTGGTATCGAAGTATGCCGATCATTTGCCGCTGTACCGTCAGCGCCTGATCTATCAGCGGGCGGGCATTGATCTGTCCAGATCTACTTTATCTGACTGGATAGGTCGCTGCGGTGTAGAACTGGAGCCTCTGGCCAATGCCTTAAAAGAGGTGGTGCTGCAACAGCGGGTGATCCATGCCGATGAAACGCCGGTCACCATCATGCGGATGGGTGATGATGAGAAAAAACCGAAGAAAGGTTATGTCTGGGCCTATGCCACTACACAGTACAATCCAGTTCAAGCGGTGATCTATGACTTTCAGGATAGCCGTTCAGGTCAGCATGCAGAAGAGTTCCTGAATGGCTGGCAGGGCCATCTGGTCTGTGATGATTACAGTGGTTATAAAGCACGCTTTAAATCAGGCGATGTCATTGAGGTGGGCTGCATGGCGCATGCACGTCGTAAATTCCATGAGCTACATGTGACTGGGAAAAGTCAGATCGCTGAACAGGCATTACTGATGATTCAGAAACTGTATGCGATAGAAGCAGAACTCAGGAAAAAGACCGATAGTACAGCAGAACACCGCCGCGAATACCGACAACAGCACAGCCAACCGGTGATGCAACAACTGTATGAATGGCTCAACCAACATTATCTGACGGTGCCATCGAGTTCTCCAACCGCCAAGGCCATCAATTACAGTCTGAAGCGTTGGCCAGCCTTAAGCCGCTATCTGGATGATGGCAATCTACCCATTGACAATAACTGGGCAGAGAACTCTATGCGTCCCTGGGCATTGGGCCGTAAGAACTGGTTGTTTGCAGGTTCGCTGCGCAGTGGACAGCGAGCGGCAAATATCATGACTTTAATCCAGTCAGCAAAGCTGAATGGGTTGGATCCGTATGCCTATCTCAGTGATGTGCTGAAAAGGCTGCCGACGCATAAAGCGACCCAAATAGAAGAATTACTACCACATCGCTGGAAATCCAACTCAAATTAAAAAATAGGCATGGGGTTCAGCGGACGCTTACTTTGCATGAAATAGCTGAGTATTTTAATGCCAATAAAGCAAAAGAATTGATTTCTATAGCCTAACAATAAATAGCGTCTACCAACAAACTCCATGCTGGTAGACGCTTATTTTTTATTTATACAATCAATCTACATCTTGTACGACCTGCATCATTATTAGCAACTCGACTTTGTGGAATCAACCAACAACAAGATTCATCTTCTTTAATAGCTAAATAATGGTGTTTTGAATAATCCAACAAATTAGGCTCTTTAATTAAACGTTGCTTCCAATTCGGCATATCCACAGGAAGTTCATAATCATCTATTACTTCTTCGAGATCTTTATCCATTAATACGATAAAAAGCTCTTTTAAATAACTTGGATCTCGATTAAACAAAAACTTCAAGTCTTCAGTATTTGCTATTAAACAACGCTTAGGGGCAGATACAGCATGAAGTATAGACCACCAATAGTTATAAAATTTATTATCACCTATTGTTAACAAGGCTCGTCTGAAATCATTAGAAATATCTCGATCATTTAGGTATTTCTGTACAATATTTTTACGAAGGATATTTAACTTTTCAAAACTAAATTCATCCAGACAATCTAGGAAAATTCCAATGCTACCTCTACAAAATTGTGAATCTTCTAATTTATGAATAGCATTTTTATTTTCCTGAGATTCATTAATTAATTTAGCTTTTATGATCTCCTCATCAATTTGCTTCGCTGCAAATTTAGAACTAATCACATTCTTCTCTAAATATTGATAAATATTATCTTGTCCTCTAGCTAACTCTCTAACCAAATTCAAAGCACTTAAAAAAGATTCATCATTATCAATTGTTGAATTATTCACGATATTCCTAATGACACGCATCCAATCTAAGAATTTAACTGAGGTAAAATCTAATTCCGCATTCAAATAACACGTCTGTGCATAAAACATTACACGTTGAGGATATGTGACATGGCTTGAAGTAGAAATTAATTCAAAGAAATTATTAAATACCAAGTCACTTTTAAGATCTTTGAAATTTAAAAAATTCAAATTACTCAATTGGTTACTTATCAAATTAAGATCAGTACTAGAATAGTTATCCAAGCTTTTAACTAAATATTCTAATGTACTTTTATCAAATGAAATTGAAATTAAAGTAGATGGATTTGTTGCCAAGATTTGTACATTATCCAGTTCCCTTTTATTTACTAAGTACAAGTTAGAAATTAATTGTAAAAAATATTCATCAATAGAATTTTCTTTATTACGATAACTCCATAATAAATCTGTCCACTGGTTATCTATTTTATAAGCAAATTTTTGGTTGAATTCTGTATCTTTATCTTCCCATCCTTCTTCATTAATTTGTTTTTCTAGTAATGCTTTAAAGTTTTCAAAGGCTGTGAGAGCCTTTCCTCGGGCATTCATAGTAATATAAAGATCATCAGATAAACCAAAATTATCCAAATTCAGATGGTAGAATTGGATCACATTCCTTTCCGTGAGTTTACTCCACCCATTCTTGATATCATAAAATTTAGCATGAATAGCATCTAGCATATTCAACATAGCTGCAATCGTAGGGTCTTGCTGCCACGATAAGAAGAACCAAGGTTTATCAGTTATCAATTCTGATATTCTTGTACTATCGTCTAAGTTCGTAATGTCAAAAACGTCATTTATTAATGATTCACAAAACTCTCGTGAACTAATACGTGTTTCATAAGTAAAATTTAAAAGCTTGTTTTTCGTAATGTTATCAACATGATCTTTATTTACAAAATAAAAGTGTAATAAAAATAAAGTTGTTAAACGTTGCTGACCATCTAAAAGTTGCAAAGTATCATCAACTTGACTGCCATAAACAAAATCTAGCTCAATAGATTTTTCTTCACTTAATGAAATATAAAGTGCATTTAAAAAACGTTCTCTAATTTTTTCTTGCTCTAATCGCCCTTGTGCATAATCTCTTTGAATAATTGGGATTTCAATTTTATTTGACTGGAGCAAGTTCCAAAAAGATATTTTTTCTGCAGTTTGTTTATTTAACACGATGAAATTCCTTAAGCTGACTGAGAGTTTTTGAGAGAATTTATTACTTCTTCAATATCAGTCAAATATCGCTCCCTATCCTTTTCACCCCAAAAAGTCATTTGTTCCACATCAGTGCTATAAAACTTCATGAAAACATTTTTTGTGCAAATAGGTACAAAGGTACCTGTTTTTTCTCTCTCAATAATTTTCTTTCTCTTAAGAGGGAAGACAGAGTTTTTATAACTTCTATTTGTTGAAGAATCTAACAATACTAGGTTATCAATAGAATTCACATCCAATCCTTGTCCCTGGAATGCCTCTATAAATTGAATAAAAAACTCATCAAACTTTGTTAAATCACTTTGAACATCTATAAGTTTAGTTTGCAAACTAGAATCTAAATTCAAGTTTGAAATATTGTCTAAAATTTCTTTTATCCAATCTTTTTTATGCTGATCAGACTTTGGTGGCTGGTCAGCTAATGCAGTGATATGTTCCACATCCCATTTTTCTTTTTTATAACGGTCAAATGGAAATTTGGTTGTTTCATTTTTATTATTTAATAGCGTTTGGACATTATGGAATAATAAAATTGGGCGTATTTTTGGAGATCCATATTGCAACTCATCTAAATCATCTCCTGGCAAATACTCTATTATTTTTTCGTTTATTAAATTAAGAAATTCCTTTTTACTTTTAGAGTTTTTTAATTCGTAAACTTCATTAATACCAAAACCAGTGGCGATTAGGTAACCAATTTTATGATATAATTTTCTATCCTCATACCATTCTTGAAGTGTCTGAAAACATTGTTTCACGTCACGCCATACTTGTTTTATTTTTTCTTGTTTTAACTTTTCTGAAAAAAATCTAAATGTAAAAAAATCGTCGTCATTACTTTTTTTGTTTGATATTAAATTAAAAATTAAGTCTATTCGGGTTGTTAATACTTTTTTATCTGTTAAAAAATACCATAATGAATCATTTTGTAAGGCATATTCCATTCGATCCCATTCTGTTGATATTTCAATCTGTTGTAATCTTATTTTTGCCTTATCTTTATCATTTAATTCAATAAAGTTAGTCTTGTTTAAAAATAATGCTTTTATCAACTCAGCATTAGTTAATGGAATTTTCCCCACATTTAAACGAGTAAATACTTCTACTGAATCACTATCAGTTTCATACCAAATAACTTTCGTATAATGAACAAATTTTGATTCTAATTCAGCTGAATTTAACTGCCCTAGTGATTCTAATCCTTCAGCCCATTCATGAATTGTTTGATAAGCATTACTTATAAAAAAGAAATCAATATTTTGCTCACTAATAGATGCATTATTAATATCAATTTCTAAATTATTTAAGAAATCCGAACTAGATTGGCGAGTCTGGTATTTTAAAGTAAACTCTTTATATTTAGATTTACCTTTCCACATTTCATTAATGTAATGGATCAATAAGAAAATAGTCGTAAGCCGTTGCTGCCCATCAATGACCTCATACCATGTTTTTTCAATATCCAGCCCATTTATACTTATAGAATCCCGATCCATAGGCTTAAGTACCAAAGGCTGTAAGCAGTACCAAGATTTCTCACCTTTATCATTTATTTTAGGTTCAAATTGATTGATATCATTTAAAAAATCTTTAATTTGTTGAGGAGTCCATCTATATCCTCGTTGATAGGCCGGAATAAAAAAGTTCTTTTCCAATAATTGTTGGATATTCATTGGTTCTATCATTAAAGTTGTGTTCACTCTTGCCCTCTTTTTACAACGTACTATTTTTATCTACCTGATTAATAAAGTAACTTGATTTACCCATAAGTCTTATCAAAAAACTCTTTATCCTCTCTTAAATCAAACTTCTTCGACGCAATGATTGAGTATTTTTCAACCTCACTTGAACTATTTAACTGAGTTTTCCTACCATCAAAAGGTCATGGATTTAACATTTGTTTTATTACAAATATGGATCAATTATTTTTGCAAAGACAATATGAATTTCTCAATCATCTCTCTCTCCAACTCAGGTAACTCTTGAATTGATTTAGCAATTGGATCGTTACCTACATCTGAACTACGTGCTGTACGCCCTAGTAGATAGTCAGCAGACACATTTAAGACAACCACAAGCTTATAAAAATTTTCTAAAGAGGGCTTACGAGAGCCAGCTTCAATATGTGAAATCGACGTAGATGGAATACCAGACTTTTCAGCAAGTTCTTGCTGAGTCAATTTTCTTTGTTTTCTTATTTCTTTGAGCCGAGCACAAAACAACTCAGAATCCATTTCAGCCAGCATAAAACACCATAAATCGACAATAAAACTTGACTATATCGACAATTTTCAATATATATATTGTCAGTATTTTATTGTCTATTTCGACAAAAAGACATCATCAAAAGAAATTAAAAGAGGAAATTTAATATGAAGAATAGTGTATGTGCATGAGTGCCTTATCTCGACAATAAAGCACTCATGCTTTTCATCTCAAATCACTGAAATGAAAGATGTAAAATTTCGACGTTTTACCTTTGCATTCTTTCATAACAGACCATTTAAGTAAAATTATCGTGGAATCTATTATGAGCAGTTCACCGAGTCATATCCCTTTTTCGATCCATCCAGTAATTCGAAATTTAAATGTCCGTCAAATTTCTAAAATTATTGCGACAAAAATCATTGAAGCTACGGCGCTACAACTTCAGTTCAATCCGATATTTTGCAACAAGTTAGATGTAGCACAACACCTCAATACTTTTGAAGCAGTTGCTTACTTTACAGACAACCAGTACTTTGAAAAATATGGCTTTAACAAGCAAGGGATTATCAATTACCAAGAACTCTCTAATGAGTTATTATCAATTTTTTATATGGTTATACAGTCTGAATAAATCATATTTTTAGAATAGAGAGCACCCCTAAGAATGCTTATCTGCAATTTGGGTGCTCCTCAAGAGATAAAACTGCATACCCAATTTTACCGATACCAAACGATTCATACTCACACCACGATCCGCATCTTCAGACAATCAATAATTGTTTATTTTTTAAATAACTGAAATAGAACCACCCGAAGGTGGTTCATAATTTCATCATGTATTAACTTGCTTGAATTGTTGCTAAGAAATCTAACTCTTGAGGTGATAAGGGTTTATCGCCAAACAAGTGACCATATTGGTCTCCAACACTATCTTCATTCAAAGTCTCATAAACTTCAGCCATGGTCATACCTAAATAAAAAATTCCATCACAACCTGCTTGCATCCAAAATCCACCCTTTTGGTCGTATCTCTCTTTACTGACATAATCTTCATTTTCCTCCCCATATAAATCTTATTCATCACAAAGGCGGTCATATTCTTGTTGATATGCTCCTGTCAAAAAATAAATATCAGACTTTTTAAAAACTTCACATCCAGATTCTTTAGCATGATTCACAAGAGTGATGAGTGCTTTGAATTTTTTCATTTTTTACCTACGCTTCTTTCAATATTATTGACGTGTACCTTTTATCGATGCAAATACATCTCTTACACTAACAAGGATTAAATTTTCATGATTTTTTTCATGTAATATTTCCAATCTTTAGCAGTATTTCATCGTCTGTAGCTCGTATTGTTCGTCGTCAATTAATGCTTTTTTGCCGTATAACTGTTTTACGATTTCATCCATTCCGACGTATTTAAGATGCATGTACATACACAACGCCGTATAGCCACAAAATAGATACGTCCCCTTCTTATCCTCAATCCAGAAGCCCTCTTGTAATATGACTGGCTTTTTATTCTTATTCTCTAATATGTCATCAATATCAATTTGATTAACGGTCATATTGATATATGGCTGATACATTTTGGTGACTACAGCGTATTGTTTACTTATCTGATATTTACCATTTTTTTTGGCCACTTCTAGAATCCTCTCTAACTTCTTAAATTTTCTCATTTTGACCTCGGCATCTTTCTTTAAACCTTTGATACCAGACTTCAATTTCTTCCCGATCAAAATAGACAGCTGCTTGACGAGATTGCCCCATTTTCAAGGGTTCTGGGAAGCTGTCATCTTTCTTCATTAAATTTCGCAATGCGTTTCTTTCTATACCTAGAAGCTTACATACAGTGTTGTAACTCAATAAGAAAGGCTTTATCTGAACAATGCTGAATACTTCAGATTGTTCAATGTTTTCAGTTAATTCAGATTCATTTCTATTAATCACAAAACCCATTTTTAATCTCAAATAAAGACATTAAGTAGAGCGTAGCAAAGACCAAAAATTGAAAATTATTTTGAGATAAAACTGGAAAAAAAAGTCACCTTAAGGTGACTCTTAAATCTTTATATTAAGAAATCAGCTAAGTGAATACACATAGTCAGCCCACCACTGCATGAGATCGGATCTTTCTTCAAAGTGTTCTGCTTTATCATATACAGCCTTAGTTCCTTGTTTGACATGCGACAAGGCTTTTTCAATCACTTGTGATTTACTACTAAAAGCTTCGTTAAGCGCAGTAGAGGCAAGATGTCGAAAACCATGTGGATGTTGTTTATTGTCGTAACCTAAAGACTTTAAGGCTTTATTAAATGTCCCATCTGAAAGTGGTTGCATTCGTGAATTTCTTCCTGGAAACAAATAATCCGATTCTCGCTGAATTTGCTTTAGCCGATAGATAAGCTTTACCGCTTGCTCAGATAACGGCACTTTATGTATTTTTTTAGTTTTTGTAATCTCTGGAGGTTTGATCCAAATTTTCTTTTCTAAATCAAAATGTTCCCACATTGTTAACCGTAATTCGCCTGGTCGTGGGAATAAAAGCACCATCAGCTCAAGCCCTATCGCGACTGATTTAGTTGGATATGATCTTATACTTTCTAATAGTTTAGGTAAGTTGACAAAAATAACTAATGATGCGAAAAGGTTTTTTTAGTTAACAGATGTTCACACATGCCTAGAATTGTTTCTGTACCACTTAGTTTAGAACAGCGAGAACGACTCATTTTTCTGGTCAAGCATGCAAAACATTGGCGTGAAAGGCAACGTGCCCAAACTATTCTCTGGCTTTCCGAAGGTAAAAGCGTTGCGGAAGTTGCCACTCTACAAGAACGTATCCCAGAAACCATAAGGCTACAACGCCGACGTTGGGAATTGTATGAGTTTGAATCGATTAAAGAAGGTCATCGCTCAGGTCGACCCAATACATTGATCTCAGACTATCAGGCGAAAATCCTAGATTGGGTCAATACAAGTCCACTCAATGCAGAACAAATCCGAGTCAAACTACATGAAGAATACGAAGTGTCCGTGTCTGTTGAAACCATTCGTAAGTTTTTACGGGATTCAGGTATGGTCTTCAAGCGTACCCGTCATAGCTTGAAAAAAAAGAGATCCGATTGCATTTGAACAAGCAACACAGCAGATTGAAGAATTACGAGAGCAAGCGGCACGTGGTGAAATTATATTAGGTTATGTTGATGAAACAGGATTTTCATCTACACCTGATAACCGCTATGCGTGGACAAAGATAGGTGATGTTCATGCGGTTGATGCAATAAGATTAAAACGAGTTAATGTCATGGGGTGTTTGCTTTCAACGGGGAAACTGGTGACTAGTTGTTTACAAGAGTCAGTGACAAGCACTTGGTTTTATGCCTATTTAACTGGAATAGCTCAACAAGTAAAACAGACGTATAACCTTCCATTGGTTCTTATTGTTGATAATGCCTCGATTCATAGAAGTAAAAAGATGGCTGATTACAGAGAGCTACTTAAAACTAACTTTTCGACGAATCTGTATTTTATTCCAGCTTATAGCCCTGAGTTAAATCGAATCGAGATGGTATGGAAGCAGATGAAATATTATTGGCGAGATTTTCAAGTCATGACAGCTGACAAAATAGAGCAATGGGTGGAGAAAGTATCAAACCAATTCGGAAAAGAATACATGTTTACTTTTTAATGACAACTTAATTCACCAATTTCAACAAACTTTAAATTATTACCCTTATATTTATCTAAACGTTTTTTTAAATTTTTAACTGGATTTTCTTTAAATTTATGACTTACCTCCGCCCAATCGTAAGCATCCTTAACATAGTAAAATAGTTTTTCTACTTGGCTTTTGATTCCAACATCTCGCTGCAGATTTTGAAAAAAATCAAACCATTCTTTAGCTGTGATATATCTAAAATCATGCTGACCAAAGTTGCTGTAAATATGTTTTTGAATAGATGCCTTTGCTTTTTGATAGGTATTTTTGTCCCAGTTTATGAGCTTTGTATTGAGCCAACCTTCCATTAATGTCGTCAGAGAATATGTTTGGGCTTCCTCTTCTCTATTTTTGAAAAATGTACCTTCTTCTATTTCATTTAAGAAGGTACGTGCAATTTTTCGAGCTTGGCTAGACTTCACTTTCGGATATTGACCTAGTCCTTTCCAAGTCCATATTCCAATTTCATTCTTATATCTGAACTGCCAACTTTTACTGCCATTCGCCTTTACTAAAAAATATAAATTTGGACTATCCCATAGACGATAATCTTTCATTTCTACTTCTAGTGCAGTAAGTACTGTATCTGCTAAGTAACCTTTTTTCTTTAAATCAGTGCGTTTCATTACAACTTTTAATAAAAACATGTTGATATCAGTTGATCACAGCACTCGATTCGTTCAGAGAGTTTTTCATCAAAGTTCAAGAAAAAGGTTTACTTTTTATAGAGCGATTTTAGTTAAATAGTCGGCCCACCACTGCATCAGTTCACGGCGCTCATCTAAATGCTGTGATTTATCATAGATACCCTTTACGCCCTTTTTCTTATGCGCCAGGCACACTTCTATCACTTGCTCTTTCTTACTGAATGTGTCATTCAAAATGGTACTTGCAAGATGTCTAAAACCGTGAGGATTCTGTTTTCCTTTATACCCCAAGCGATTCAGAGCTAAATTGAATGTCATATCACTAATCGTTTTATTGACAGAAAGACGGCTCGGAAACAAGAACTCAGACTCTGGCTGAATGGATCTTAACTCTGTGAGTAATGTAATTACTTGCTTAGATAGTGGGACTTGATGTTCCTGACGTGTTTTGGTCATTTCTGCAGGTTTGGTCCATAAGGCTTTTTTAAAATCGAACTGCTCCCACTTTGCCATCCTTAACTCACCTGGACGTGGGAATAGCATCATCAGCAACTCAAGACCAATGCCGATGGCGCGCTTTTTATTATTACGAATTTTCTTAAGTAAAGCTGGTAATTCATCAACAGTCACGAAATCCATGTTCCCTGACTCGTAGGCATCTAGATGTTTGCTCATGCCTTCTATTGGATTTGAATTTATCTTGCCTTTAAACTTTGCCCAGTCATAGCAACCACGTACGTATGAAACCAATTTCTCAATCTGAGTATGAATACCTAAAGTACGTTGTAGCCCTTGGAAAAAATCAAACCACTCTTTTGGCGTAATCTCTTTGTAATTACCTTGACCAAACACTGGAATAATGTGCTTCTCAATAGATTTTTGAGCTTTCGTGTATGTTGCCTCACCCCACTTACTTGATTTAGTGTCCAACCACTCTCTCATTAGGTTTTCAAAGTAAAAGCTTTCAAGCTCTTTTCGTTCCTCGAGCAGTACTTTCTTCGACTTCAGGCTTTCACCTTTAGAAAGAGCTGAAGTAAATTCTCGTGCTTTTTGACGAGCAAGTTGAGCACTCACTTGAGGGTAAGCACCAAGACCCATCCAAGCCCATTTACCTTCAGAATTCTTGTAACGATACTGCCAATTTTTAACACCTGATTTTTTGACTAAAAAATATAAGCCAACACCGTCGAGTTCTCGATAGTCTTTTTCCTCAGGCACTAAAGAAGATAATGTTTTTTCACTGAGCGGTCGTTTCTTTATATCTTTCCGTAACATGCCCTATACCTTGTATCACCGAGTTAGATTATTAAACAGTGATACACGTGGTGATACAAATAGGGCTGTATTATATAGATCCATATAAATGCGTAGAATATAAAAAAAGCCCCTAAATTGTTGAATTTAGGGGCTTTTAGTGACTATATAAGTACATATAAATACATCTATAATCGAATATTGGTAGGTATAAGCAGACTCGAACTGCTGACCTCTACGATGTCAACGTAGCGCTCTAACCAACTGAGCTATACACCTAGAATGCTTGGCATATTATAAATTTTTCCGACCGAAAACAAGCCTTTTCATTTAGTTTTTAAAACGTCCGCGCAAGTTTTAAGCAAATCCTTGAATTTTTTCAATTCTTGTTCAGTTATTGGGGTTCCCGAATAAAGATTTTTTTCAAAAACCTGTATAGCTTGAATAAAGGCAGTCTGGTTTTCAATCTGAACCTGTTGAGATAAACGCTGCATCCAGTGATGAAAAGTTTCAGCAGACTGTTTTTTGAGATCGTCAGCTAAAGATTGATTCAGCTGCTGAATAGCGCGATCTAATGGAGATTGAGCCTGTCGGGCTTTCAGATAAATTCTGAAGACATAGGCCAAAATCAGTAGCACAATATTGCCCAGCAAAATTATGACACTCGAATAAACTGAACCGAGTCCTAATTTTGATAACCAGCTCTGTTGTGATTCTGCATTATAACCCACCACCTTACTTTGCCATTGGTAGCTGGCATAATCGCTCCAAACGCGTAGTTTGGTGACCCATAGATTATGCTGCGAGTTCCAGGTCGACTGATTTGCCGATACCCATGCATCCTGAGAAAGCAGATTTTGCATGCCATCATCTATACGCTGTGGAGCGATCATCGCGGTTGGATCAAAGCGTTGCCATCTCTGGTCAATCCAGACTTCTGTCCAGGCATGAGCATCCATTTGTCGGACTTCCCAGCTCATGCGATCTGGTGCCAACTCCCCACCCTGATAGCCGGTGACGACCCGTGCAGGAATCCCGACATAACGCATCAACATCACGAAACTCGAGGCATAGTGTTCACAAAAACCTTGCCGGGAATTAAACAGGAATTCATCAATCCGGTTTTGCCCCAGTTGGCCCGGCTTCAGGGTATAAATAAAGTTATTCTGCTGATACCAATTCAAGACTTGCTGCACATAACGCCGAGGATCTTCCGCACTTTGCGCATATAGACGTTGTGCTAATTGTTGCGCTCTCGGGTCAAGTCGGCGCTGCACCTGAGTATTCGTTCTTTCGATATATTGCGTTGGCAAAGCCTGAGGATCATATGCTGTCCCGACCCACTGTAACGAAATCGGTTCAACACGTTGCGTGAGCCGTCTCGGCACAATGCTCCAATCCTGACGGTTATAATAACGGCGTTCCACAGGTATCGATTTTTCCAACCCCATGATCCAGAACACCGAAGGATCCGCAGCCAGATATTGGTAGTTCCAGCCTGTAGGTACGGGTGAAGTATCCATCGGTTGTCGCATTAAAGGCTGCTGATTGACGAAACTGCTGGTCCAGCGTTGCCCATCATATTCATCTAGCACCAACGCTCGCCAATAGAGTTCTGAGCGTGGCGGAAGCTTGCTGATATCACCAATAATCCGGAAAGCAAGGGCACTGGATTGGGATAATTCAGCAATATCCCCAGGTGACATACTATCGCCAATGCCGGTCACACCCTTATTTTCAGGAATGGGAATATGCCAAAGTGGTGGCAAGCGCGGAAAGAAAATAAACAGCAAGATAAAAAATGGAACAGCGTACAAGATAAACTTGCCCACATGTTTGGCATCCTGTTGCAATGCTGCGCGCTGAGTGATCTGCTCCTGCTCAAAATCGCTAGTCTGAATCCGGTACAAACCAATCAGACAGCTGATTAAACACAGCACGATCACAATCGCCATCCCAAAAGATTGGCTATATAGGAATGAGCTGGCAGCAACAAACAGGGCAAAATTAAACAGAATAATCAGGTCACGTTTATTTTTACTTTCCAGTGATTTAGCAAATAAAAAAGTAGATAAAACTGCTACCCCAGCCTCAACACCAATAAAACTATGATGGCTCAAATAAATACTGCCGAGTGCCAAAGCCGTCAGTAGAAAAGTGCCCGTTTTGGGAAATGGCTGCTGACGTTTCAGGAAAATCCAGATACATACAATACTAATCGCAAAAATAATACTGAGTAGAACCGGAATAAATGCCATCTGGGCGATGAGAATCAGGCCCAAAGTCAACACAATCGAGGTACGGATTTTTGCATTGATCATGAATTTACCCGCCTTAGGCCTGCGCCAACAATTGTTTGGCTTTCCGCAGTTGTTCTTCACCTGCACCCTGAGGCAATTCGGCCTGTGGCAAATGCAGACTATACGCACATTGCTGCTGCTCGCATTGCTCGACCAGACCCATCACAAATTCAAGTTTTTCTTCATGTGACTGACTCGGCATATGTGCATAATGAATCTCGATACTGTGTTCATCCTGATATTGCTCAAAGACTTTGACATACAAGCCTTGTCCACGCGCAAACTGCTTCCAGGACACCGCCTGCAAGGAATCGCCTGACTGGTAATTGCGCAATTCACGAAACTCATCCATATCCGGTTCAAAACGGTTAAAGTGATATTTATTTTCTGTGCTAAAAACTTCAGCTTTAGGCGCGACCCAGGCCGAATGCTGATGATAAAGATAGGTCCAGGCTCGAACTAACCCAAAGGGATAAACCGAATAAATCTGAATCACCGGATAATCAAACTTGCCACGTTGCTCTGCATAAAATGGCAGAATAAATTGCTGTTTTTGTGCATTCAGATAAACTTTCGCTAGCTGATTCCCTGCTTTGATATACAAATAGCGGGGGCGAAGCTGCTGCTGTTGAAAATAAAGATGCAGATTCACGCTATGACCGACCTGCCCCACATCATCTGCGATCAATTCAATTTTCAGGTCATGCAATTGCTTAAAAGTCAGATAAAAACTGATACACAGCACCGCACTGATTAAAAAGCAGAAACCTAAAATCAGGTTATTGGCATAGTTCACCCCGGCCACAAAGGTGATGAAGATCAACACCAGATACAGATAGCCCTGCTGATAAATAAATACCAAGACATCTTTCTGCGAGAGCTGTTTCTGCTGTGAGAATTGAAAGCGCTTGGCCAGCCATTTTTGCCAGGTTTTATCCAAGAGAGGACTCCTTTAGCTGACCGCAACCTGTTGCATCACATTAAACGTTTCAGCTTCACTTAAACCCAGACGATGCGAAGTCACCGCGACAAATACAGCCTGCACATCATCTGGTGTGACAAAAGCACGTTGCTGAATCAAAGCATACGCTTGTGCTGCGCGCTTCAAGGCCAGAAGGCCACGCGTAGAAAGTCCATGACGGCTTTTACGGGTTTCTTCTGCTAGATCAAGCAAATATTCCTGAATCGCTTCACTGATAAATATCTGATGCGTCAGACTTTGCAGATCCAGAATTTCATCTTCGGTAAAAATATGCGCCAGACTTGCAATCAGGGCAAAACGGGATTCCTGCTGTAATAACAGTTTTTCTGCATGGCGTGATGGATACCCCAAAGATAAACGCATCAGGAAACGGTCTAGCTGGGATTCCGGCAAAGCGTAAGTACCACTTTGGAATAGCGGGTTTTGTGTCGCAATCACCCAGAAAGGTTTCGGTAAGGCATAGCGTACGCCATCAATGGTGGCATAGCCTTCTTCCATGGCTTCGAGTAAGGCACTTTGGGTTTTGGGACTACAACGGTTGATTTCATCTGCCAGTAAAATCTGAGTAAAAATCGGGCCTTGTTTAAACTCGAACTGATGTTCTTTCTGGTTAAACATGTTAATACCGATGACATCACTGGCCAGCATGTCATTGGTAAATTGGATCCGCTGGAACTTTAACCCAGCCAGATGTGCCAGACTGCTGGCTAATGTAGTTTTACCCAATCCGGGTAAATCTTCAAATAAGACATGTCCGCCTGCAATCAAACAACAGAGTGCCAGTGTGGTCTGGGCCTGCTTATCCAACACAATGGCATTAACTTCTTCAAAAAAACGCTGGATCTTGGGTGCATAACTTGCAATTTTTTGTTCAAGCACAGTATTGATGTGTGCAATGTCGTTATTTTCCTTTTGTTTCATGCCCCAGATCACAATAATTTCCTTAATAAAACATGGCCTAAGATTAACATACACTGAAATTTAAATTTTCCCAAAAGATCAATCATCTGTCTGTGTAACTGAATAAAAATACTGATTAGAAAATGGCGAGGATTTAAATAATAGAAGAGTCAAAATGATCAGGTTGAAAAGAAGTAAGAAGCGCAGAAAACAAATAAAATGATCGACACAAATAGAGATCATTTTTCTTTTCGCTCAAATCTCAAAATACCAATCTGAGCTCATCCATCTATTTGAAAAGAATCATACTTAAAAGGTATAGAGACTTAAGCGATTTCATGGATTTTTATAATAAAACTTTTCTACGCTAGCTCAATCAATGACCTCAGATTTAACGCGATCGTCTATTCCTCATATTAATTTTTAACGATAAAAAAAAGCGCCCCGAAAGGCGCTTGCTATGAATTAATGATTAACACGGACACTTCTTCATATCACCGCCCGCAGATGGATAACGGGAATCCACACAGTGACGATAAAATGTTTTCGGGTCCATGGCTTCCAGATCGGGATGATGCTTGCGCATATGCTCCACATAGGTCTGGTAATCAGGTACACCGACCATCAGACGGAAACTTTGCTGCAAACGTTGCCACAAGGTCGCAATCCGCGACCAGTTTTTCGGATTCAGTATTAAATCCTTTTGTGACATTACGGTCATCTTGATGATTTTATAAATCATCGTTTTCCCGCTTTTGGCAAACTTCAGATTCATAATATTCCCCTTAATGACCTTTCGCTGGCTGAATCTCTTCAGGATCGCGATAAATCGCTTCTGCTTCATGTACAGATGGCTCAGGATTTGCCAATGCACGACGGATAACGCGAATTGCAGCAAACAACATGACAAAGGCTACAATCATAAAAAAAGCACAGAGTGCAGCATTAATCTGGTTCGACATCGCTACCGTCTGCATTTCTGCCACAGTTTTCGCTGGCGCTAGGATTTCATTATTGGCAATCGCCGTGTTGAAACGATCTGCCTGCGCCAAGAAACCAATCTTTGGATTTTCGTGGAAAATCTTTTGCCAGCCTGCTGTCATGGAAGTGATGAACAGGAACACTGTCGGGATAATTGTCACCCACACATATTTCTGTTTTTTCATCTTGAACAGAATGACAGTACCAAGAATGAGCGCCATCGCAGCCAAAATCTGGTTACCAATACCAAACAGCGGCCATAAACTGTTAATCCCGCCGAGTGGATCGACTACGCCCTGATAGACGAAGAAGCCCCAGCCTGCCACTGCAACCGCAGTACCCAACAGGTTTCCGAAGAAATTATGTGATTGTTTTACTGCTGGAATCACAATACCGACAGTATCCTGCACCATGAAACGACAGGCACGCGTACCCGCATCTACAGCAGTCAGGATGAATAGTGCTTCAAACAAAATCGCAAAGTGATACCAGAACGCCATCATTTCACGACTGTTGAAAATTTCGGTGATGATATGCGCCATACCAATTGCAAAAGTTGGCGCACCACCAGTACGCGACAGAATCGAGTTCTCACCCACTTCCTGTGCCAGTAAATTCAAGGCTTCAGGGGTTACCACAAAACCAAGGGTTCGCACTGCTTCTGCTGCGCTTTCTGCGGTAGTACCGAGCAAGGCTGCTGGTGAGTTAATCGCAAAATAAATTCCTGGATCCAGAATTGCAGCACAGATCAAAGCCATGATCGCTACAAAAGATTCCATCAACATACCGCCATAACCGATCATACGGATATCGCGTTCGTTGTTGACCAGTTTCGGTGTCGTCCCTGAAGAAACCAAGGCATGGAAACCGGAAATCGCACCACACGCAATAGTAATGAACAGGAATGGGAACATAGAACCTGCGAATACAGGACCAGTCCCATCAATGAATTTGGTAATCGCTGGCAGTTTCATTTCAGGCATGGCAAACAGGATACCCACGGCCAAACCTGCAATCACGCCAATTTTCAGGAAGGTCGACAGATAATCACGTGGAGCAAGCAATAGCCAGACTGGCAGTACCGATGCAATGAAACCATAAATGATCAGTGCCCAAGTGAGTTCAGTGCCAGAAAGCGTAAAGAACGGACCCCAATATGGATGTTGTGCGATGTTTTCACCGTAGATAATGCCCAGCATCATCAAGACAAAACCAATAATCGAGACTTCAGCAATTTTACCCGGGCGGATAAAACGCATGTAGATGCCCATAAAGATCGCAATCGGAATGGTCGCTGCAATACTGAATACACCCCATGGGCTGTTGGTCAGAGCTTTCACCACTACCAGTGCCAGTACCGCCAGAATGATAATCATCACGCCCAAGGCACCAAGCATCACGATAATACCGGCAAAGGTTCCCAGTTCCTGTTTTGCCATTTCCCCGAGTGATCGACCGTCACGACGGGTGGAAATAAACAGTACCAGAAAATCCTGGACTGCACCCGCAAGTACGACACCGACTAACAGCCAGATCGTCCCAGGTAAATAGCCCATTTGCGCTGCCAGGATCGGGCCTACTAGCGGACCTGCACCGGCAATCGCTGCAAAGTGATGGCCAAACAAAACACTTTTATTGGTCGGCACATAGTCCAGACCATCGGCCAGACGATGCGCAGGCGTTAAACGGCGTTCATTCAGCTCAAATACTTTGGTGGCAATAAATAAACTGTAGAAACGGTAAGCAATGCTATAGACACAGGCGGCGGCAAGTACCAGCCAGACTGCATTGACATGCTCACCCCGACTCAGTGCCAGAACTCCAAAAGAGACTGCACCCACAATGGCTACCAAAAGCCAAATCATTTTCGAAGTCAGCGTCGACTTCTTTTGTAAAGTTTCCATTCAATCCCTCATATTGTGATGCATACAAATCAGCGTGATTGTTGTTGTTCGAGGTACTGCTGTTTTCCCTTGCGACTTTACGCCTGTTCTTTCGCTTTTCCTCTAAGACTTTGGCATAAAAAAAGGGATGATTTAAATCATCCCTCTCGATAATAGTCTATTTTCAAACCATTATGCACGTTCTAAATAATCACCAGTACGGGTATCTACACGAACGCTTTCTTCTTGCTGTACGAATAATGGAACACGTACCACAGCACCTGTTTCAAGTTTCGCTGGCTTACCGCCACCGCCAGAAGTATCACCACGAACACCTGGATCAGTTTCAACGATTTTAAGTACGACGAAGTTCGGTGGAGTCACGTTTAAAGGCACGCCATTGAACAACATGATGGTACATTTTTCATTTGAATCGTCTTTTAACCATTTTGCAGCATCGCTCATTGCTGTTTTATCAGCTGCGATCTGTTCAAAGGTAACAGGATCCATGAAGTTCCACATTTCGCCATCGTTGTACAAGTATTCCATTTCTACTTCAACGATATCAGCCGCTTCTAGGTTCTCGCCTGATTTGAAAGTTTTTTCCAGAACTTTACCTGATTTAAGGTTACGTAATTTTACGCGGTTAAAAGCTTGGCCTTTACCTGGTTTTACGTATTCGTTTTCCATGATTGAACATGGGTTGCCATCAAGCATAACCTTAAGGCCTGACTTGAAATCATTCGTAGAATAATAGGCCATGACTGGCGCACTCCAAACTTACTAACTTTAATCTATTGATGCTATGGGCTGTTGCGATGTCATTTAGCAAGTCTGACACGAACATTGAGTTGCCACATGCACATTCATTTGATGTTGCGTATTCTAAATGAGCAATACACTTTGCCGCAATGAAAAAATCCGCTTTCACCCACTCAGGCTGTTTAAGTTACAATCAGACATGAAAATCCTTTGTTTATTCATGTCTTGCTCAACGTTAAAATACCATCAGGCGAGCACGAAGATCAGCATAGCTTAATCACTCTTTATTTTATAGCGCAGTGGATTATTGCGCTTCCGCACAAACTGTTAAACTGCGCCCATCAGGCTTTGTCCTCTCACTTATTATTGTTAATCTTCCGGCATGACGAACTATTTATATCAAGAACAAAACTGGCAATCACAGCTCAGCGACCTGATCACTGATCCACGCGAATTGCTTGAAGTACTGCAACTTGCACCAGAGCAACTGCTCTCAGGCGCCATTTTAGCTTCTGAACAGTTTAAACTGCGGGTACCACGTGCTTTTGTGGGCAAAATGCAGACCGGAAACCCTTTAGACCCATTGCTTTTACAAGTGCTGCCCCATCATCTGGAACTGGAAGAACATCCAGGATTTGTTACCGACCCCTTGGGCGAAGAACAGGCCAATCAGCAACCCGGCGTACTGCACAAATATAAATCCCGTTTCTTGCTGACACTGACTGGTGCCTGTGCTGTACATTGCCGTTATTGTTTCCGCCGGCATTTCCCCTATCAGGAAAATCTGCCTAAAAATGAAGACTGGATAAATATCAAGCAATATCTGGAAAGCCAACCCGATATTAATGAAGTGATTCTGAGCGGCGGTGATCCACTGACCTTATCGAACCGGAAATTAAAAACCTGGATTGAACGACTAGAATCAGTACCACATCTCAAATTCTTAAGAATACATTCACGAGTTCCTATTGTGATCCCCAACCGAGTCGACGAAGAGCTACTTAGCATGTTAAAAAACAGTAGGCTACGTATTATTCTGGTGGTACACTCAAACCATGCATCGGAGCTGGATGACTTCACTTGCAAGCGTTTAAACCAACTGGTTCAACAGCAGATCACTGTTCTGAATCAGGCGGTTTTATTAAACGGGGTAAATGATTCTGCTCAGGTTTTAGTGGATTTAAGCTATCGCTTGTTTGATGCCGGGGTCATGCCTTATTATTTACATGTACTTGATAAAGTAAAAGGTGCGCATCATTTTGATTTAGCGCCTGACCATATTAATGAGATTTATACAGAAGTTTTAGCGAACCTTCCGGGGTATTTGGTTCCTAAACTGGTTCGAGAAATAGCGGGCGAGAAGAATAAGACACCGCTTTTTGGGGTTTCAACATTTTTGAGTTAAATAATAAAGATGAGCACGCATACTTCAGACATTTTTCAGACACCGACGGAACTTAAACGAGAGCAGTTGAGCTTTTGTCCAACCACTGCCAAGGCTTTGCAGGAATGGGTTGCGGGGATTTCGATTCTACAGCTGGGGAATTCCTCCAAATCCCTGTTTAATGCCTTATTGGAAGTTTCCGAGCTGAAATGTCCAGAAACCCTGCGCTTTGACCTGATTCAGGTCTTGCATCCCACCCTTGAAAATGTCCTGACCAGTCTGGAAAAGCATTTCGTCAATCAGGGCCTGATCACTTCCGACCGGAATGACCAGATCATTGAACTGGCCATGCTGCTGCGCAGTCATTTTGCCAAAATTTATATCGATATCGTCAAACGCTGTAATCATCAGCTGACGCATCAGAAGTTTTCGCTATTTTCTCTAGGCAAAAAGAAGAGCATTCAAACTGCCCGGATGGTATCGATTTATTATGCCCTGCAACAACTCACACTTCTGTTATATCAACAACATATGCTGTATAGCACGCCGGGTCTGGGACAATGGCTGGCTGCCCATCAACTGCTTGAATGTGCAATAGACAACAATTTCTATCAAAGCAATATCAATCAGGTATTAGGCACCCAGCATGATATCCAGAACATTGCACATGCCTATGCACAGCTGATTTTACTGGATATCTTCAATACTCATCAGATCCGGCCTGCAGAAATTCAGGGCCTGTATCTATGCAGTTTTGACTGGGCCAAACTGGTACAGATCCTGCCGAAGGAAACCACGCTGTCCCGTTATGTGGTCGATGCCAGCAAAGATCATCCGCCAATCTTTAATTCCCATCAAGAGCCACAGTTTCAGCCGAGCTTCTATATTTCCACTCAGAACCTGATGGATCATTTAACAGGTACTCAAAGCAAAAATGCCCAGTATCTGTCGCGGAATGAAAAACTGTTCCTGACCCCTGCACTGCATTTTCATATCTACAATCTGCTCTCGAACAATGTCGAGCGTCGTCATGAACGTTATGAATATTCAGCACAGATCAATATCTGCTTTGGCTTGAGCGTGGCGCATTTTTACCTGTCTAAAGGTAAAAACTTCAATGAAACCCTGGAACTCGATGCCAATTATAATTTCCAGAGCGAAAGCAGTTTTGTCAGCTCGATGGAAAACGCCATTCCAAGTAGTTTTAGCAGCATCAAGGCGCTCGATCGAGAAACCAAACAGATCCATAGCGCTGAAGTTCTGGATATCAGTGTCAATGGTTACCGGATTAAATGGACTGGTATTACCCCGGCTAACCTGAAAACCGGTGAATTCATTCTGGTTCAGGAAAAAACCCAGAGTCAGTGGCGTGGCGGTGTGATTCGCTGGATCAAGCAGTCAACGGATAAGAGCCTAGAAATCGGGCTGGAAATTTTGGCACAAGAGCTCTTTCCTTGTGCAGCTTATACCCGTACCGAACGTCATCATGTCAACTATCAGCCTGCCCTGTTGGTGAAAATGACGCAACTGGATCAGGTCTCGACCAGCCTGATTGTCTCTGGTTCACAGATGTTTAGGGAAAAACAAACCATTCATTTACGTCTTGGTCAGGAAGAAATCAAAATCTATCTGACCAAAGCACAACTGATTACGCAGAGTTTCATCCGTTTTGATTATGAATTACTCAATGATCAGGAAGAAGAGATGATCGAAAACTTTATCGATCAGCACATGAATGAAAGCAGAAATCATGATTTATGGGAAGCATTGAAGTGAGAAATCCATTATTGTCTAAAAAGTTAAAACGTACTGAAACACGTTTACTGATTATTGATGATAATCAAATTAGATATAACCAAATCCGTGATCTTCTGACCAGTCATGATTATCAGGTCGATGCTGTGCTGCTGGATGATCTGCAGTCTTTTGAAAAACAGCTGAATTTCAAATGGGATCTGCTTATTTTTGGGCGTGCCTACGATCTGAAATACGAACAGGCCTTAGGGATCGTGCGTCTTTCGCAGCAACCTGACCTTCCGATGATTTTGCTTAAACCGGATGATTATCAGGCTGAACAGTATGCGCAATATATCCGTAAAGGGGTATATGACATTCTCAACTTCGACTACTTGGAACGCTTTTATGTGGGACTGGTCCGAGCATTGTCATTTAGCCGTTTGTCACAATCTCAGCAACATTTAATGACTGAGCTGGAAACAGCACAAATTCAGGCACAATCTTTAGTAGACGACAGCAACCGTGCTGTTGCCATCATTCAGGAAGGGATTCATATTCAGGCCAATGCGGACTACCTGAAACTGTTTGGCTTGCAAAATGAAGACGAAATCATTGGCCTACCGCTTCTGGATCTGCTCCAGCCTTCAGATTTGAATGATTTTAAAACCCGTTTCAAAAAGATTTCTCAGGGTCAGTTTGATTTAGGTCGAGTCGAGATTCAGTCTCTGAATCCGCATGTATCCGCATCTAACCCATTAAAACTGGAATTCTTGCCTTCCACTGCTGAAGAAGATGCGGTACAAATTAGCATTGATACCCAATCTCAAACGGTTTCCTCCAATAAGACTCCTGGAAAACCAAGCGTTTTTCATTCACTTAAGCGTGAACTCAATAAGCAGCCTGCACCAGTAAATGCCTTGGTGACTTTCTCTCTTAGCGCTTATGATCCTGAGCTTCTGCAGTCTGACTGGACTACTTTTAGTGGCTACTTTGAAGCAGTCAAAGAGTTCCTCATGGAACAGACCCATATTTCCCTGTTTAAACTGGAATATGATGTTGTTGTAGGTATGTTACAGGCAGATTCCAAAGCAATTCTTGAATCCAAACTGATCAGTTTAAATGCCTTAAGCAAACCGCAACTCATTACAGTGGGACAAAAAACCTTCCCTCTAAATTTGCGCTTGGGCTATGTCATGCTTGAACAGGGCCTGCAGGATGAAATGCACTGCAATACGCTGATTGGACAGGCATTCTCTACATCTTTACCTCAAGCAGAAGCTGTAGCTGAATTTAAACTCGATATTCCTGCGTCACTGAGCAGTCCGGTTGCGGTAGAAATGCCGAGTATAGATTTCAGTGTTGCTGAAACACCAGTTGCCAGCCCAACATTGGCAGCCGTCAGTCCAGCAGTCACGTCTATTCCTAGCGCTACACCTTCTATTTTGAAAGCCTTAAGTGAATGTCTAGAACGTGGTGAGATTCATTTAAAATATCAACAACTCTATGATAAAGAAGATACGCGTTTATATACCTATGAAGTGACCAGTGGCTTTATTTTTGAGAATAAATGGCAGGATATTTCTAGCCTTTTAGAACTTCATGAAGATGATGAACTGTCCATTAAACTGGATCGCTGGATTCTGGTTGAAGCCAGTAAACAGCTACACAACTTTATTACCCAGTATCCTGATGCAAGCTTAATTGTCAATTTGAACCGTGCCGTACTATTTAAAGACCGCACCTTCCCGGAATTTATTTCCAAGCTGATTACGATTATTCGCAGTAAAGTGAAGCATCCGCTAATCTTGCAATTCTCAGAAGAAGATA
The DNA here is from genome assembly GCF_000369685.1 of Acinetobacter sp. CIP 102136. Lineage (GTDB taxonomy): Bacteria > Pseudomonadota > Gammaproteobacteria > Pseudomonadales > Moraxellaceae > Acinetobacter > Acinetobacter fasciculus. The sequence continues at coordinate 469,392 of NZ_KB850142.1, read as the reverse complement.
TTTTACTGAATCAACAAGATGCACAAAAATATCTACGCGTGCTGTATGAACATGGCGCACTGATTGCACTGCGTGATTTTGGTCAATCCATGTACAGTCAAAATTTACTGCGCGAACTGGAACTGGATGGTGTCAGCTTACATTCGAGCTTAACCAATATGCTCAATAAAGATACCGAGATTGAGCAGTTACAGGAAAAAATCACCAGCTATAATGAAATCAAGCCACTCAATATTCTGATCCGTGAATTAAATGATATGACATTGTTCGCCAATGCCTGGAACGTGGATGCCCGCTTTATTCAGGGGAATTATTTCCAGAAAAAACTCGATCATTTGATTGATGTGCAAGAGCATTAAGTGCTGCTACAAACCTGCAACTTAGAAAGTGGCATGATCATCTTCTGAATTGCAGGCACAAAAAAACGGGCTTAAAGCCCGTTTTTTCATTTTGGATATTAACGTTTAACAGAACGTGACATACCAGCAAAACGTTGTTTGAACTTGTCGATACGACCGCCAGTGTCAACGTTCTTTTGCTTACCAGTGTAGAATGGGTGGCAAGCTGAACATACGTCTAGATAAAGAGTTTCTTTACCAAGAGCTGAACGAGTTTCGATTACGTTACCACATGAACAAGTAGCAACTAAAGTTTCATATTTTGGGTGAATATCGGCGCGCATCGTCGATTACTCCATTAGATTCAAGAAGGTTTAGCTGTCATCGCTATTGATCACTCTCAACTGAGGAAGCAGGAACATCGTTCATGCAGATCAACACCACAACAGACCATTCTTTTGGCCCACCGAGACGGATACCGTCAGAGCTAAGCACAACAAGTGGGCATTATTATACGTGAAACGAATTTAATATGCGAATTATTCTTCAGCTTCTGACCCAGTCTCTTTGGCCCACAGATTGGCAATAATCCCGCAGACCATTAATTGAATCTGATGAAAAATCATGATCGGCAGGACAATCATGCCCAGCGGCTGGCCAATAAATAAAATTTGCGCCATCGGCACTCCACTGGCCAGGGTTTTCTTGGAACCACAAAAGAATGCCGTTTTCTGGTCAGCGCGGCTAAAGCCCAGCCAGCGTGGAATATAAAGTGATAACAGCATCACAATGGTGAGTAACACCGAGCAAGCCAGCAATAGCAGCAACAAGGTACTCAGGCTCACTTCATTCCACAGCCCGGCCACTACGGCGCTACTAAAAGCGCCATACACCACCAGTAAAATCGAGCCTTGATCGAAGACCTTGACGATTTTTGGCATTTTCATCATTTGCGGATAGATCCAGGGACGCAGAATCTGTCCTGAAATAAACGGCACCAAGAGCAGCAGTGTAATCTGGATAATCGATGAAGTCGGATCAAAACCATGATCAGATTGACCGAGAATAAAAAATGCGACCAATAATGGAGTAATAAACATACCGATCAGATTGGAAAAAGAGGCACTACATACCGCCCCGGCGACATTGCCATGAGCCACTGAAGTAAAGGCGATCGAGGACTGCACGGTGGATGGCAGGAAACACATAAACAGGAAACCCCAATATAGTTCCTGTCCGAGCATGGGTAATAAAATCGGCTTGGCCAAAAGCCCGAGAATCGGAAACAGGGCAAAAGTTAGCGCAAAAACTAAAGTATGCAATTTCCAGTGCATAATGCCTTGCACCACAGCTTCACGAGACAGTTTGGCGCCGTGCAGGAAAAACAGGATGGCAATCGCTCCTGTCGTCACCCAGCCAAAGACTTCAGCCGCCTGCCCCGAAACTGGCAGCACACTGGCCAGCAAAACCATCACAAACAACAGTATCGTAAACCGATCCAATGCCAAGAACTTAAGCATATCCCTATAATCCCTCAGATTTTATTGTTTGATATAAAAATGCCCGGCTATCTTAACAGATGCCGGGCCCATGCTATGCACTCAGATTGATGTAATATTTTCATCTATACATGAATGCATTTCATATATCTCGCTACGTCACACTTAGTTATTACGTGCATTGTTGTCTTGCTGGATCAGCTCGATCTTGTAGCCATCTGGATCTTCTACAAATGCAATTACAGTCACGCCACCTTTCATTGGGCCAGCTTCACGCACCACATTACCGCCACGCGCTTTAATCTCTTCGCAAGCCTTGTAAGCATCATCAACTGCAATCGCGATATGACCATAAGCATTGCCCAGTTCATAGCTGTCTGTATCCCAGTTATGGGTCAATTCCAGTACGGTGTGATTCTCTTCATCGCCATAACCGACAAAAGCCAGGGTAAAACGGCCCTCTTCGTAATCACGCTTACGAAGCAAAGTCATGCCAAGTACTTCAGTATAGAACTTGAGAGATTGTTCTAAATTGCCTACACGTAACATGGTATGTAGCATGCGCATATTAATCATCCTTCTGTACAGATTGTTGTTGGTGTTCACCGAGCAGTTTTGCGACCCAGACCACCAGAATCAGGATCGGAATCCCAATCAGAGTAGTCATCAGGAAGAAATTCGGATAACCGATATTGGTGACTATAGTACCCGAATATCCACCTAAAATCTTAGGCGTCAGGGTCATGAGTGAGCTAAAAATCGCATATTGAACAGCGGTAAATGACACACTGGTCAAGCTCGACAAGAATGCAATAAACGCAGCACCAGCCAGCCCGGCGGCCAGATTATCGACAATAATGGCAAAATAAAGCCACTTGTCGCTATAAGGTTTAATCACCTTGCCACTGACTTCGACCGTATCTGAACTGTTGCTATCCACCACTGCCAAGGGCTGAATATCGACATCCAGATTCTGGGTATTGCTCAGCTGATCATTGACCTGATAAACATGCGTTGTTTGCTGCAGTGCCTGATCATCTTGCATCAAGACGGCACTGATAATATGTGCAGGTGACTGAATCAGTTGTTGTGCAGGAAGCGCGGCAGTAAATACGCCTTCACTTTCCAGTTTTGCCTCAATATTTTGATCATTGATTTGTAAAACAATCTTTTGATTTTCTTGCAGTGCTTCACCGACATACTGGCCGCGCACTACAATGGTCTTGTCCTGTTCAGCTACAGTGAGGCTATTGTCACTGGTGATCGGCAAGATCTGTAACTGGGTGCTGCCCTGTTCTGTGGTCAAATACGGCATATTGACCTGTACCGGGGCTTGATCAGTAACATCTCCATCCAGATAAGCAGCCGATACTTGTAGCTGTTTGCTCTGCGCCAGCACAGCACTCGGTATATCCAGCTTCCAGTAACCAACTTCATCGGTCTCTGCCTGATAAACCTGATTACCGACCGTGACTTCGACAGCTGCTAGTTTTTCACCAGACTTGACCAGGCCGATAAAAATCAGGTTGGTGGAACAGGCCAGCACAGCACCAACAAACATCAGTTTCATGATGTTCATCTTCTGGGCCAAGAGCCCGCCAAGGAATCCACCGACTAAAGAGAAAATGACTCCATAGACTTTAACTGCCTCGGCAATCTGTTCTTTACTGAAATTCAGGTCCTGATAGAACACATTAGAAATGACGCCGGCAATAATATCGGAGACCCGATAAAAACCGATCAGCAATAACAACACCAATGCCAGTTTCAAGCCATAACGTTTAAAGAAGTCTGCAACCGGATTGACCCAGGTTTCATAGGCCATCTGCCTGTTAACCGCACCCATTTTTACCAAGCTTGCACCAATCGCAAATGCGACAGCACCTGAGCCAATAAAGCGTAAGGCCTCAAAACAGAACAAGGCAAAGGTATCTTCAATAGCAAACTGTTGCTTGATACTGTCCACCAGATTGCCTGAATAGATATAGCTCAGTACAAAACTGATCACCGCAACAAAAAATACGGCGACTAAACGGAAATAATCACTGCGCACATAGTGTTTTCGCACACGGTCAACCTGCGGCTCCCGAATGGACAGTGTGGTGATAATACCGACCAGCATGACAGCAGCCATCGCCAGATAGGTCCATTTCCAGGCATCATAGATATAGTTGCCTTTCGCAGTTCCCAAATAGGCCGCCAGAAACAAGGCACCAGCACCAGCGACAATCATCCCGATCCGGTAACCGGCATTATAGGTGGCGGCCAATACGGTCTGCATCTGGGTTTCCGCCAGTTCAATCCGGTAGGCATCAATCACAATATCCTGCGTTGCTGCGGAGAAACCAAGCAGGACTGCACCGAGCGCCATTTGCTGTAAATGTGTTGCACCCAAAGCCGGATCAGAAAAGGCCATAATGGAAATGGCACAGACAATCAGAATCTGCGCAATCAGCAACCAGGCACGACGACGTCCCAGAGCCTTGGTCAGAAAAGGGACAGGAAGTTCATCAATGAGCGGTGCCCAGACGAATTTAAACGAATAGCCCAATGCGGCCCAGCTAAAGAAAGTTACTGCACTTTTGCTGATTCCGGCCTCACCTAACCATAAAGACAGACTGGAAAAAATCAGAAGAATCGGCACACCAGCCGAAAATCCCAAGAACAGCATGATCAATGCACGTCGATCTAAAAATGCTGTAAATGCGGATTTCCAACCCGTCGTTTGTGTTGTCATTGCTTTATTATTTTCCGCAGAAAAACCAATTGCTGCTATTCAATCCTGTAATAGCGTATCTTTCAACAAGATTTATATATTTATCACATTTCCGGTTTTTTATTTTCTGGCAAAAGCGACATGTTGGCTTGAATTTTTCAAGTAAATCTGTATACCTTAACTCTCATCAACGTAATATTTCGTTTTGGATTTTCAACAGTGACCCAGAGACTCGATCAAATTAATTCTTCTATTGCCAGCAACACCAGCACAACTCCACAAAAAATCCGCTCAGATTTACTTATCTCTGCATTTGAACAAAGCGAAATTAAAAATACTCTGGACCATACCCGGTTAACATCCACCCAGCTGACGCATATTCCAAACCTAGAAAAAATTCCTGCGTCAACCAAACGGATCAAGCCCCTGAATAACTTTTTGGGCCAAGATCGCGCACGCGCCTCAGTTGAGGCCGGGATTGCCCTGCCTTATTCCGGCTATAACATTTTTGCTGTGGGTACCGCAGGACTCGGAAAACGCACCATGGTGAAGCGTTTGCTGCAACAGCACGCCAAAACTATGGAAACCCCGAATGACTGGGTGTTCGTCAATAACTTTCAGAACCAGCGTCAGCCGATTGCGCTAGAACTGCCCTCAGGTCAAGGGCCGAAATTCCAGGCCATGTTGAATCAAAGCTGGCAAACGATCCTCAAGCAGCTTGAGCGCCGTTTTACTGCAGAGACCTATCATAACCGCATTGAAATGATTCGCCAGGAAACGGGTGATGAACAGCAGCAGGCACTGATCGAACTGACCAAAGAAGGCGCAGAACTGGATCTGAAGCTGATCTCGCGACATGATGAGCACTGTTTTGTCCCTGTGCATCTGATTGATGACAAATTGCAGGAAATGTCTCAGGAAGATCTGAATGCATTAAGCAACAAAGATCGTGCCGAACTAGCCTCTAACATGCGCTATATGGACAAGAAACTGAAACGTTTGGGTTTACACCTAGGTGATCTGGAAGATGATGCACGCGATCGCGTACAGATCCTGAACCGCGATATCGCCAAGCAGGTCGTCTTGCCGCGAGTCGAACAGATTCTAGCGAAATTCAAACATGTGGAAGGTCTGGAACATTATCTGAAATATTATGCCGAAGACATTATCAATAATGTCGAAATCGTGCTGGAACAGGAAGAAGATGACTTCACTCCGGCACTATTCAGCCGCGTTCCGGCACGTTATCAGGCAAATGTAATTATTACCCATAAGCCGAACAGTGGTGCACCGGTGATCTTTGAAGATTTTCCAACGCATTACAACCTTTTGGGTCATGTGGAACAACTGACCCAAAATGGCACGATTACCACCGACTTCACCCTGATTCGTTCAGGTACCTTGCACAAGGCTAACGGTGGCTTCCTGATGCTGGAAGCGGAACAATTGCTGGAACAGCCCTATGCATGGCAAGGCTTGAAGCGCGCGCTTAAATCGGGGCATTTAAAATTGTCCTCGCTTGAGCATATGATCACGTTAACCGGCAGCATTTCGATTGAACCTGCTTCGATTCCATTGAATATCAAGGTCATCTTGCTGGCTGAGCCTGAAATTTATTATGAAATTTTAGAGCTTGAACCAGAGCTGGGCAGCATCTTTAAAATCCGTGCTGATTTTACCGATACATTACAACGTAATGACGACAACGAGCAGGCCTATATGCAGCTGATTGCCGACTATGTGCAATCGGATAAATTATTACCTTTTGACCGTTCTGCTTTGGCGGCATTGCTCACAGATTCCAGCCGTCAGGCCGAAGATCAAAGTTCATTGTCATTACATGCCCTGACGCTGGGTGATCTGATCCGTGAAGCACATCATCATGCCTTCCAGGCTGGCGACAAGATGGTGTCAGAAAAACATATCAATACTGCCCTGGATCATCGCAAATATCGTCTCGGCTATTTACGTGAACTGTATTGGCAAGATCTGACTCGTGGTACTCAACTGATCGAAACCCGCGGCCATCGTCTGGGCCAAATCAATGCCCTGTCCGTCATTCATTATGCTGATGTTGAATTTGGTCTGCCTTCACGACTGACTGCTTCGGTTTATCAAGGTGGTGGTGATATTCTGGATATCGAACGCAGTGTCGAACTCGGTGGCTCTTTACATGCTAAAGGCGTGTTGCTGATGTCGTCTTTCCTGAAAGCACATTTTGGTCGTGAACAGACCTTGCATTTCTCTGCTGCACTGGCCTTTGAACAAAGTTATGGCCAGGTCGATGGTGACAGTGCCACAGTCGCGGAACTGTCTGCCTTACTGTCTGCCATAAGTCAGTTACCGATTGATCAATCCTGGGCCATTACCGGTTCCATGAACCAGCTGGGACAAGTACAACCGGTAGGTGGTGTGAATGCCAAAATTGAAGGTTTCTTTGATGCTTGCAAGTTACAAGGTCTGACCGGAAAACAAGGTGTGATTATTCCGCGTCAAAATATGCAACATCTAATGCTGCGTAAAGATGTCACCATTGCTGTGGAAGAAGGTCAGTTCCATATTCACGCGATTGATACCATTGATCAGGCGCTGGAAATTCTGATGGCGCGTCCTGTCGGCACCTTGGATAAAAAAGGTCGTTATAGCAAAAATTCAATCTATGCCGCAGTGATGGCACAGCTGGATTATTGGCAAGCGATTGAAGATGGTGCCGAACTGGTCGAAGTGCCGAAGAAAAAGAAAAAAAAGAAGAAGAAAAAAGACAAGAAGCAAATCGTCGAGCCACAAACTGAAGTTGATGCTGATGCTTCGACAGTTGAAAAGCCGGATGCAGCGACAGAGGATTAACTCTAACCTTGACCTAAGCAAAAGTAGAGATAAAAAAAAGCGCTTCTCAATGAAGCGCTTTTTCACATCTGAACTTAATTTAATACAAAATTAAGCATCAGCTGCCGGGCTATACTGTTCAACTAAAGGCTTTAATTCACCTTTTTGGAACATGTCGAGCATGATATCACTACCACCGATCAACTCACCATTGATCCAAAGCTGTGGAAATGTCGGCCAGTTGGCGATTTGTGGTAACATCGCGCGAATGTCCTGGTTTTCCAGAATGTTTACATAAGCAAACGGACGACCAATTTGACTGAGTGCTTCTACTGCACGTGCAGAAAAACCACATTGTGGAAATTGCGGTGTGCCTTTCATGTAAAGAAGTACTGCGTGTTTTGCAATTTGGTCACGAATTAACGCTTCGGTATCGCGTGCTTGTTCAGTCATTGATAAATCCTCAACTCATCTGTCTCGCATTATACCCAAATCCAGGCAAAACAGTATGTCTAAAGCAATAATTCCAATTTTATTTACAATTACCCTTTAAATCTGAGTGGGTTTTTGCTTATATAAGTTTTTCTTTCCACCTAACAGTTAAGAGTTAGTCATGAATAATATTACCCTCGCACCGGTACAAACTGATCAACCGTCTCATTTGATGCCTGTTTTTGGCCGTCAACCGATCAGCTTTGTCCGAGGACGAGGTGCATATCTTTATACCGAAGATGGTACAGAGTATTTAGATGCATTAACCGGAATTGCGGTATGCGGTTTGGGCCATGCGCATCCAGTCATTGCCGAAGCGATTGCTGAACAGGCAGCGACCCTGATTCATACCAGCAACCTGTTTGAAGTGCCTTGGCAAACCGCTGCCGCACAGAAACTGGCTGAAGTTGCAGGTATGGAAGAAGTATTTTTCTCCAACAGTGGCGCAGAATCAAATGAAGGTGCAATCAAGATTGCACGTAAATTCGGTCATATGCAAGGCATTGCTTCACCAAAAATTATTGTTGCTGACCAGTCTTTCCATGGTCGTACCATGGCCACCCTGTCTGCTACAGGCAATAAAAAAGTGCAAGAAGGTTTTGGCCCGCTGGTTGAAGGTTTTATTCGTGTACCTTTTGGTGATATCGAAGCAATTGAAGAAGCTGCAATCAATCATCCGGATATCGTAGCGATTTTGATTGAGCCTATTCAGGGTGAAGGCGGTGTGAATACCGCACCTCAAGGTTTCAGCTATTTAGAAGAAATTCGCCAAATCTGCAACCAGCATAACTGGCTGATGATGCTGGACGAAGTGCAAACTGGTAATGGCCGTACCGGTAAATACTTTGCTTATCAGCACACCAATATTATTCCGGATGTACTGACCACAGCCAAAGGCTTAGGAAATGGCTTCCCGATTGGTGCAGTCATGACCCAAGGTCGTGGCGTCGGTGTATTAACTGCTGGAAATCACGGTTCTACCTATAGCGGTACAGCACTGGGTTCGCGTGTGGTCTATACCATTCTCGATATTATGCGAAAAGAAAATATCGTCGCGAATGCGGCTGAAAAAGGTGCTTATATCGTTGACCAGCTACTCAACAAACTGGCAGATCAAAATGTCATCGTACGTGGTTTCGGTCTGATGATCGGGATTGAATTACCAAAAGAATGTGGTGATCTGGTTGCGATTGCACGCAATGAATACAAGATGATTATCAATGTCACTGCAGGCAATGTCGTTCGTCTGTTGCCTACCCTGAATATTACCCAGGAGCAGGCAGACCAGTTGATCGAACGTCTGGTAAAAATGATCAAAGCTTATTTGGCATAAAGCCCTAGCCTAAAAATTAAAAAAGCCGCTCTAAAGCGGCTTTTTTATTATTCTGCACTCTATGATGCGTTTTGTAACATACGTCCGCCAGAGATCTGGCTAAAATATTGTTTCAGGGTATCAAGACAACGAAGAATTTTTGTCGGTTGTTGTTCACGTTTCGGAATAACCGCATACAGTGTAATCGATGGCAGTCTCCATTCAGGCAGAACTTCAACTAAAGTACCGTTAAGCAAATCCTTTTTAGCATCAAGATATAAAACCTTGGCAATCCCATTACCCTGCAAGCACATCGATTTTGCAACCAAACCGTTATTGGTACTGAAACGGGATTTCAGTTCAAACTCGGCTTTTTCTGCAGTATTCACATGTTGGAAATGATAATACTGATGGTTTTTAAGATGCGTTAAAGGCAAGACCTCATGATTTTTAAGATCATCAGGTTTCGAAATAATGGTGCTTTGATTAATATAACTCGGTGTCGCCACCAGAATTTGCTCAATCTGCATCAATGGCACAACCTGAAGATTATGCTCATCATTTTTCTGTTCAAATCTTAGGGCGATATCAACTCGCCCATCCAACAAATCAACCTCATGATTGTTTGTTTCTAAATGTACTGCCAAGCCGCGATGTGCAGCTATCCAATGAGAAAGTGCAGGAATCACATGATTCGCGCATAATTCTGGCAAAGAAACGATACGCAGCTCACCCACGAGATCATCACGTAACTCATTGATCCGGACTTTACCGCGCTCAGCAGCAGATAACATTTCTTGACAGCTATGGAAAAAAGCTTGTCCCGCTTCGGTCAGACTTAATTTTCTCGTCGAACGATTTAGAAGTACGACTTCCATATCGTGTTCTAATGAGCGAATTTGTTGACTGACGGCGCTGGTCGTAATCCCTAATTCACGGGCAGCACCGCTAAACGAGTTCTTCTCCACAACGCAAGCAAAGACACCCATTGCTCGAAGTTGATCTAACATAAATTTCCCTCTAAACTTATGAGGTGCTTCATCATTTGATAAAAGCAACTTATTGTATTATACGGCGAAATTTACACTTTGCATTATTTATTTAATTGTTTGGTAAAACTGCAGTAGGATTAATAGGTTTGCCGTCTAAGCGCACCTGAAACTCAAGCATGGTACGGTTTGTACCAGTCGATCCCATTTCTGCAATTTTTTGACCAGCCGTTACATTTTGGCCACTTTTCACATTCAATTTACTGTTATGTGCATAAGCGGTGATATAGCCATTGATATGCTTCACCAACACCAGATTGCCATATTCTTTCAGGCCATCAGCGGCATACACCACCTGCCCGTCTGCTGCTGCAAATACCGGATCGCCGACATTGCCACTATAGCGGGTGCCCTTGATATTAGAAGCTAAATTGTATTGCTGAAGAATCGCACCATTCGATGGTTTTACCCAACGTAAACCTGCAGCCGTAGATACTGGCGTAACCGGTGCAGATGTATTGACGCGTGGTGTGGTTTGTACTGTGGTTGCTGGTGTCACCGGTGCCGGTGTAGGCACTGCAATTGTTTGACGCTGGATTGGCGCTGCCTGAGTCATAGCCTGAGTACTGGTGCTACGGCGCGCAGTATTGCTTTTCAGGCGGATTGATTGTCCGACATAAATCCGGTAAGGCGCACTGATATCATTCATCTCCGCGACACTGATATAGTTCAGCCCATAACGTGCTGCAATCCCGCTCAATGTATCTCCTGAACGCACCGTATAGAAATCAGGAGCTGTTGCATAACGCGTTGCATTATTCACCTGGGGTTTGGTGGCACAACCGGTAATTACTCCTGTAGAAATAACAACGGTCGATAAAACAAGGGTTTTAATCAGGGTTGCAGGCGAAGCTACGACACATTTCGGTAACACCAAGAACATTATCTTCCTCTCTAATGCTATACGGTTGCAAAATTTCGTTAAGATTAGCAAAGTTTTACGGCAATATACTTGCAATCGCGAGTTTTTCACAAAGTTATAACACTAAGGACGCATTTTCTTCCAATTGTGTTTGCAAATTCCGCAAACTCTCATAATTGGTGGCATCCATCTGAATCGGGGTAATACTGACATAGCCATTGGCGACCGCAGAGAAGTCTGAATCAATCTCGCTAAATCCCGGCTTAGGTTCTGCGACTGCTTCTCCCGAGAGTCCAATCCAAAATACCTGACGACCACGCGGATCTACATGACTCGTCACCGGTTTAGACTGACGGCGGCGACTTTGATATGTCACTTTTTCACCCTGCAATTCAGTTACATCTGGAATATTGATATTAAAAATATGTCGCTCAGGCAGAACAGGCAAACCACGAGCAATAAAATCATGCACCCATTCGGCGGCCAACTGATAATCCTGAGGCTGCTGATAGCCACGTACATTCGGCCCACTCAGTGATACGGCAATCGCAGGATGTTTAGTTAAACGACCTTCAAAGGCCGCCCCGACTGTACCGGAATACAAGATATCATCTCCCAGATTTGCGCCGCTATTTATCCCGCTAACCACTAGGTCAAATTCAAAATCAAATAGCCCGTTCATAGCCAAGTAAACGCAATCTGCCGGCGTCCCATTAACCGCCCAGACATCAGGAGAAATCTGGATTGGGCGTAAAGGGCGGTCCAAAGTTAAGGCACTAGAAAAGCCACTGCGTTCACTTTCCGGTGCCACAATCACCACTCGCCCCAAAGGCTTTAGCGCTTGCGCCAAAGCCTGAATACCGGGTGCAAACACCCCATCATCATTTGAAACTAAAATATTCACTAAAAAATCTCGTTACGCTAAAAAATGACTGACTAGGACATTTCATTGTATTAGTGCAGGAATTATATATATTTATTGCTCGACATCCATCTTTATAATATGTGGCTCAAGATGATTAAAAAATTCTCTTTACTTAGCGCTCTCACTTTAAGCTTGGCAGCATTTATTTCCCCTTCAGTCATGGCAAACGATCTGACTGTTGAAGAAAACAATACCATTGTAAAAGAAGATATTGCATCAGCACAGGTTATGGCTGAAGTTTGCCCGGCAATCATTGGTCAAAATCCAAAATTTAACAGCACCGTTGAACAATTGATCCAGTCTTATCTTGCAGACTACTCAGATAAAGGCATGAGCTATCAAAAGCTACAGGCAGACAGTGAATATAAATCTTTACTTGAAGAAGCACGTCAGGGTGCAAAGCAAACCAGCTCAGACGAGCAGAAAACTGTCTGTGAAGAAATGCTGAACTACCAAGGCTAAGCCAGCTAAATTTTCAAATAAGACGGTGTAAACATCGTCTTATTTTCTCTTACAGATTTATTCATAATTCTACAGCTTCGCTACATTTTCCCACTTTTCAATTTCAAAAATAAGTTTAAGCTAGGCAAATTATTGTTCTAAATCCATTTTTTGAGTTTTCAATGAAAAATCCAATATTCCAAGCTTTAACATTCTGCGCAATTTCTGCCGCCACTCTTTTGGGAACTTCTGCATTTGCAGCCGATGAAAACATTAATGTTACCCCAACTCAGCAAGTGACCAAACAGGAACTGGCAGCCATTTATGTTCTTTCAGAAATCTGTCCAAGCATGGTCAAAGACAAGTCACAGTTTAATCAGGGTTATACCAAGCTGGTGACTGAGTATATGCCGAGCCAGCGTAATCCGGTTGAAAGCTTAAACCAGATGGCAAAACAGAACGATTTCCGCAATATTCTGGCCGAAGCACAATCGGATGCCAAGAAAGCCGGCAAGAAAAAAAATCAGGTGATTTGTAATGAATTAACCACCTATAACAATTAAGCTGCTTTTCTGCCGATAACTTACAATACTTTTGAAATAAGACCGGGTTTCCCATAGAAGTCAGCCTAGCTTTGTCCTAAAATGCTAGGCTCTTCGTGCTTACATCAAGATATAGGAACCCACTAGAAATGACCCAAAAAACTGCCCTTGCTGCATTATTATTAGTTCCTAGTTTTAGCTTTGCAGCAACTGTCCTATCTGCACCACCAGAATTGAATAATAAATCCTACGTGCTAATGGACTACGAGACAGGGCAACTTCTCGCTTCAAAAAATGAAAATGAAAAATTAGCCCCTGCTTCAATGACCAAGATGATGACCAGTTACATCATCGAACAAAAACTATTGAGCGGTGAACTCACTGAAGATGAACAAGTGCGCATGAACGAGTCAGCATGGTGTCGCGGCAGTAGCGCGGAATCATGTATGTATGTACCTTTAAATGGTACGGCAACTGCACTTGAAATGCTTCGCGGGATTATTATTCAATCAGGGAATGATGCATCGAAAGCCATGGCTGAACATATTGCAGGGAACGAGGGTACCTTTGCACATATGATGAACCAGGAAGCTAAACGTATTGGCATGACCAATACCAGCTTCGTGAACTCAACCGGTATGCCGGCTGAAGGTCATTATTCAACTGCCAAAGATATGGCAACGCTGGCACAACACATCATTAAAGACAGTTCTAAATATTATCCGATTTATGCGGAAAAAGAATTTACCTTTAATGGCATCAAGCAAGGTAACCGTAATGCCCTGCTATATACTGACCCGAGTGTAGATGGTTTAAAAACTGGCCATACTGATGAAGCTGGTTATTGTTTGACCACCTCTTCAAAACGTGGACCTACACGTTTGATTTCAGTGATTTTTGGTGCACCAACCATGCAGGAACGTGCGACACAAACACGTGAATTGCTGGCTTGGGGTTATGCAAACTTCGAAACCAAAAATGTTCAACCTGCCAAACAGGTACTTGCCAAAGCCAAAGTTTGGTTTGGTAAGGAAGATGAAGTTCAGATCGGTCTTGCGGAAAACTTTAACGTGACCATGCCAAAAGGTCAGGCTAATGCGATTAAAACCCAGCTGGTGGTTCAGCCTAAACTGACTGCACCTTTACAGCCTGGTCAGGTCGTAGGTAAATACGTAGCGACTCTGGATGGTAAAGTAATTTCAGAAAAACCGTTGGTGGCTTTAAACGCGGTTGAAGAAGCTGGTTTCTTCGCACGTATGCTCGACCACATTAAACAATTCTTCTCAAACTTGTTCTAAGTTTAAATAGACTGTTTTAGTCTAGCACTAAGACCAAAGCACTCATTCAGATGGGTGCTTTTTATTTTATACTATGCACATGATCCTTAAACTTTTAATGAGCAGATCACCATGAGCCAAAACATTCGTTCTTATTTAGACACGACTCCACAAATTGATGAATCGTGTTATATCGATCCGATGGGAATCGTGGTCGGCGATGTGGTCTTGGCTGAAAATGTTTCTGTCTGGCCTTTTGCCGTGATTCGTGGTGATGTTAATTCAATCCGGATTGGTAAAAATTCGAATGTTCAGGATCATGCCATGTTGCATGTCAGTCATAAAAAAGCCGATAAACCGAATGGTTCGCCTTTGATCATTGGTGAAGATGTCACGATTGGCCATCATGTGACATTGCATGGTTGTACGATTGGTAATCGTGTACTAATTGGGATTAACAGCATTATTCTGGATGATGTCATCATTCCGAATGATGTGATGATTGGTGCAGGTACGCTAGTTCCACCGGGTAAAGTTTTGGAAAGTGGCTGGCTCTATGTTGGTAGCCCGGCAAAAAAAGCACGTCCGCTCACTGAAAAAGAAATGGCGTTCTTGCCGTATTCTGCACATAATTATGTAAAAGTTTCTGGGAATTATAAATAACTGTTTTAATTGCCAAATTTTTTGATCGTTAGATACAATAAATTAAATCTATCTCTATATGAATATTTATGTTTAAAGAAATTGAAAAATATGTGGGATTTTATCTACTCACCTACATAATAATTTTATTCATATGTGGATTTTTTCAGTACATAGCAGTGTGTCAAGGACAATCTTTATCTTGTAGCTTCAGTATGACTGGAATTAACACAATTATTACAACCACTGCTTATGTAATAACACCTATAGTTGCCATCATTGGTTTTATTTCTTGGAAGGTACAATATAACATTCAACTCGAAAAAAATGATCTCAGAAATGCTTTAGAGGCTGCCGTCATACTCAAGGAAAATATAAATTATTTTGAAGTACATTTAAATAACTTATATGTACAAATACAAGAAGTACCCGTAAAAAACTTCGAAACACTTATTTCACATTATGATGAAAATAAAGTTGAAATTAGACAAAAAAGACGTGAACTTTCCCTGAAGAATACAATCAAATATTACTCATGTCTAGAAATATGCCAACATCCAATTCCTGAAAGTCAAATTGACTTTCTATATAATCATAACAATGAATTTGAAGGAAAGTTTAAAACTATAGTTTTCGGAAAATTTCATCATAGCCACACACCCTAAAATTTTATACAATAGTGCATCCTTTTCCATGGTGCTGCTTTATGACTGCTTGGACTGCTCATGTCACTGTCGCAACTGTCGTTGAAAAAGACGGAAAATTCCTGTTTGTAGAAGAACATACAGAAGGTGTGACACACACGGTATTTAATCAGCCTGCGGGTCATATCGAATGTGGCGAAACTATTATTGAAGCTGCCATTCGCGAAACCATGGAAGAAACCGGACATACAGTGAGTATTGAATCACTGCTAGGTATTTATACCTATACCCCACCGATGTTCCCGGATCGTACTTATTTTCGTTTCTGCTTTTTAGCCAAATCCATTGACTACGACCCAAATGCCGCTTTAGATGCTGACATTATCGGTGCAGTCTGGATGACGCTAGATGAATTGCTTGAATCTGCTCGTGCGCGTAGCCCACTGGTGATTAAAGCCGTACAAGATGCGCTTTCAGGTCAAAAGTACCCTTTATCGCTCATTTACGAGCACCAAAATTCTCCCTTAATTTCAAATTTGGATGCCTAATCCTATGCAACAACGTGTCATCGTCGGTATGTCAGGTGGTGTAGATTCATCTGTTTCTGCTGCCCTTTTACTTCAACAAGGTTATCAGGTTGAAGGTCTTTTCATGAAAAACTGGGAAGAAGATGACGGCACAGAATATTGCACGGCGATGGAGGATCTTGCCGATGCACAAGCCGTTTGCGACAAAATCGGCATTAAACTGCATACCGCAAACTTTGCCATGGAATATTGGGATCGCGTATTCGAACATTTCCTGGCGGAATATGCAGCTGGCCGTACGCCAAACCCAGACATTTTATGTAATAAAGAAATTAAATTTCGTGCCTTTCTCGATCACGCAGTAAATCTGGGTGCAGATTTTATTGCGACGGGTCATTATTGCCGTCGTGGTGAAACCATGACCAACTCACGTGGTGAAGAATATGCACCTTTATTGCGTGGTGTGGACAATAACAAAGACCAGACTTATTTCCTGCATGCGGTTCATGGTCGTGAAATTAATAAGACCCTGTTCCCTGTTGGTGAAATTGAAAAGCCACAAGTCCGTAAAATTGCAGAAGAATTAGATCTGGTTACGGCCAAGAAAAAAGACTCGACTGGGATCTGTTTTATTGGTGAACGTCGTTTTAATGACTTTTTAAAGCAATATTTACCTGCTCAACCCGGAAAAATCGTGCTGGAAGATGGTAAAGAGGTTGGTGATCATCACGGCTTAATGTACTATACGCTCGGTCAACGCGGTGGTATTGGTATTGGCGGTATGAAAGGCGTTGCTGAAGGTGCCTGGTTCGTATTGCATAAAGATATCGAAGGCAATCGTCTGGTGGTCGGTCAAGGCCATGAACACCCACTCATGCAAAGTACTACACTTTGGAGTGAAGCGATTGACTGGGTCGCAGGTGAGCAGGATATTCCTGAAACAGGCTTCCGCTGTACGGCCAAAACCCGTTACCGTCAGACTGATCAAGCATGTACTGTGTATCAAGATTCAGAATCACCGAATGGTGTTCGTGTTGAGTTTGATGAACCTCAACGTGCAGTGACCCCGGGTCAAAGCGTGGTGTTCTATTCAGGTGAAGTTTGTTTAGGGGGTGGTGTGATTCATCATACCAATGCACCTAAACCTGATTTTATAAAAGGATGAATTCGGCATGACGGAGTTACCATTTCAACCAGCCACAACGTTGAATACTCGTCAAAATCGTGCTTTGGCATTAGCGGGTGTGTTTCAGGCCACCCAGCTGACCCATATGACAGCATTGACGGGTCAGCAAAGCATTGGTGAAAGTGGTAACTTTTATTTTGAACAGTTGATTAGAGCCAGTCTTAATATCCGTCCCGGCAGCAATCAGAATGCCCAGACGCTCGACTTTTTTAATCAACTGGCTGATATTTCCTTAGGTTTAAAAATATTAGAAAGCAGCATCATTCAACCCTTCAATACTTCTCCAAAATCCAGAATTCCAAAACTTTCCAGCACCAAACTTCCCATGAGCTATGCAATGGCACTTCTTCAGTTAGAAAAGAAGGTCTATAGCAATCCCAAATTTGTTGAAATTATTGAACAGTCCCAACAGAAAATTCTCAGACAGCTTTCTTTCTTTGATAATAATTACCTGCACCCCAGCATCATTGCCAATCTAGCTCAAACCTATGTCGATACTGCCGGACAGATTAATCCGCGCATTATGGTACGTGGCAATGCCGAAGCCTTTAAGGATGCCGGACACACCAACCGCATTCGTGCGTCTTTATTTACCGGTTTGCAAATGGCACACCTGTGGCGTCAGCTCGGTGGCAGCTCTTGGGGCATGGTATTTGGCAAACGCAAGTTGCTACAAGATATTCAGAATCTAGCGCGTTTACAGTTTCAGGTGGTTTAACTGATGCTGCACGTGTTTCGTTTTACGTTTAATTCCAAAATCTAAGGAATCGATATGAACGCTTTAACTGCACTTTCTCCATTAGATGGACGTTACGCGAGCAAATGTGATGCTCTACGTCCTTTTCTTTCTGAGTTTGGTTTAATCCATGCTCGTGTGACTGTTGAAGTGCGTTGGTTACAAGCGCTTGCAAACCACCCGGAAATTACTGAAATACCGGCGTTTTCATGCGAAACTAATGCAGCGCTTGATGCGATTGTGAGCGATTTTTCTGAAGATGACGCCAATCGCATCAAAGAGATCGAACGCACCACTAACCACGACGTTAAAGCGGTTGAGTATTTCCTGAAAGAAAAAATCGCTGGTATTGAAGAACTTAAAAATGCCGGTGAATTCATTCACTTTGCATGTACATCTGAAGATATCAACAACCTGTCACATGCCCTCATGTTGAAGAGCGGTCGTGATGTACTGGTTGCATCTATGCAGCAAATCATTGATTCAATCGTTGCGCTTTCTGAAAAGCATGCAGACCAGCCAATGTTGTCTCGTACTCATGGTCAAACTGCAAGCCCGACGACTTTGGGTAAAGAAATGGCAAACGTGGCTTACCGTCTTGCACGTCAAATCAAACAGTTTAAAAATGTTGAGCTACTGGGCAAAATCAATGGTGCAGTCGGTAACTACAATGCGCACTACTCTGCTTACCCAGACATCAACTGGCCTGCGCATTCACGAGCATTTGTAGAGTCTCTGGGTCTAGACTTCAACCCGTACACCACTCAAATCGAGCCACACGATTATATGGCTGAATTGTTTGATGCGCTGCGTCGTTTCAACACTATTCTGATCGATTTTAACCGTGATGTTTGGGGCTATATCTCTCTTGGTTTCTTCAAGCAAAAACTGAAAGAAGGCGAAGTCGGTTCTTCAACCATGCCGCACAAAGTTAACCCGATTGACTTCGAAAACTCTGAAGGCAACTTGGGTATTGCAAATGCTGTACTTGCACACCTTGGTGAAAAACTGCCAATTTCTCGTTGGCAGCGTGACCTGACTGACTCTACTGTGCTTCGTAACATGGGTGTTGGTTTTGCGCAAAGCTTAATTGCTTTTGAAGCTTGCTCTAAAGGTATTGGTAAACTTGAGTTGAATGCTGCGCGTATCAATGAAGATTTGGATAATGCCCAAGAAGTATTGGCTGAGCCTATTCAAACTGTAATGCGTCGTTACAACGTTGAAAAACCGTACGAAAAACTGAAAGCCCTGACTCGTGGTCAAGCCATGACTCGCGACATGATGGTAGATTTCGTAAACGGTAACGAGTTAGAAGCTGTTCCTGCTGCTGACCGTGCGCGTTTAGCGGAAATGACACCTGCATCATATACAGGTAATGCTGCTGATCAAGCTAAACAGGTAGCTGAGCTGATTGCAAAAATCTAATTTGCAATAAGACGAAAAGGCGAAGCTCAGGCTTCGCCTTTTTATTTATAATGTATTTTATTCTAAAAAGATATTTCATAATAACGACATGATTGATCATCGACTTTCCGCCAAACATTACACGAGCCTGGGCATTTTAATTCTGGCGATTTTGTTTGCCAGTATTCGTCCTTTAGAACTGGAAGCTTATCTCTTGCATCAGGCAGGTACAGTTTTCATGATCATCATGCTGCTCATCTGCTTGTATAAAATTGGCCTGAATTTTTTAAGTTTTAATTTATATATTCTTTTTCTGATTGTTCATGTGATTGCTGCGCACTATCTGTATTCTTATGTGCCCTATAACCAGTGGATCGAACAGATTTTTGGCTTTAATCTGAATGAAACCATGCACTGGTCACGCAATATGTTCGACCGTTTTGTCCATCTGGCCTACGGATTATTACTTTATCCAGTTTTTTACCGGCTGTTTCAGGTCTGGTTGCCGCAGCAAAAACCTGTGGTCATTTCCCTGCTGGTGATTCAGTTTGTGGTGGCCAGCAGCATGATCTATGAGTGGCTGGAATGGTTGATCGCCATTGGTTTATCTCCTGAGGAAGCTGAAAACTATAATGGACAACAAGGTGATATCTGGGATGCGCACAAAGACATCTTGCTTGCTACGATTGGTGCAGCGATAACAGGCGGGCTGCAATTGATACCGAAAAATCAAAAAAGCTCACCGAAGTGAGCTTTGAAATTCATTCAAGATCAACTGGATTAAAGTTTTGGATCACGTATTTGCACCAGATTTGCGTTTGCTTTACTTAAGCTTTCCATAACGTTATTCATGACAGTGGGTATCAGTGAATCAGCAATTTGCGCTGCTTGCAGGCCGAGTTTTTCACCCAAAGTTGGTTTCTTGCGGGTCTGGATGGAATAGATATCATGTTGGGTCAACAAGTTGAGCAGGTATTCATCTGAGGTTTGCAGTTTATCCACCAGATTTAGATCCAGCGCATCCCGACCATACCAATGCTCACCAGTGGCCACTTTTTCAATATTCAGCTGCGGGCGATACTTCTCAACGAAATGTTTGAATAAAGCATGGGTTTGCTGTAGTTCTTCTTCAAACTTAGCCTTACCCTCTTCGGTATTTTCACCAAACATAGTCACGGTACGTTTGTACTGTCCAGCGGTATAGAGTTCAAAGTCGATTTTATTGTCTTTCAGTAGGCGGTTAAAGTTGGGGACTTGAGCAACCACACCAATTGAACCGACAATCGCGAATGGTGCAGAAATAATCTCATTGGCAATACACGCCATCATATAACCGCCACTAGCGGCTACTTTATCGACACAGATGGTCAGATGAAAACCTGCCTCGCGTAAACGTACCAGTTGAGCTGCTGCAAGTCCATAACCATGGACCATGCCGCCCGGACTTTCCAGACGCACTACAACGCGGTCACGACCTGCTTTGGCTGTGGCCAGAATCAGAGTGATTTCTTCACGTAAGCCTTCTACCGCAGAAGCAGCCATATCACCTTTAAAATCGAGCACATAGATTTTTTGATTGGTTTTCTTACGTGCACGCGCTTCTTTTGACAGTTGTTGCGATAACTGTAAAAGTTCCAGTTTAGAGCCAGTAGTTTGCGCTATTTTTTTTCGTTGTTCATTGATACGCGCATTGAGATGACTAATACGGATTTCAGCGGACAGTTTCGGAGTATGAAATAACATAAAAAATCTATTCTCTATTTAATTCGGATTTATTCCTTTAGATTAGGTCAATTTCGGTTTTTTTCAACTTTATTTCGAGAATTATTACGATTATCACCATCTATTTCACCTATAAAAAAAGAGCCTTACGGCTCTTATTCTAGAGATCGGATTAACCGAAACGCCCGGTAATATAGGCTTCAGTCAACTGATGATCTGGCTGGGTAAAGACTTTTTCGGTCGAGTTGACTTCAATCAGATCACCCAAATGGAAATATGCAGTACGATCAGATACACGCGCTGCCTGTTGCATAGAGTGCGTTACAATCGCGATGGTATATTGCGTAGAAAGCTCAGAAATCAGCTCTTCTACTTTAGCGGTTGCAATGGGATCAAGTGCTGAACATGGTTCATCCATCAGGATCACTTCCGGGCTGACTGCAATGGTACGCGCGATACACAGACGTTGCTGCTGACCACCCGATAAACCTGTTCCCGGCTGGTTTAAACGATCTTTCACTTCTTCCCACAAACCAGCTTTACGCAAACTGCCTTCTACAATTTCTTCAAGATCGTACTTGTCACGCGCCAAACCATGCAGTTTTGGACCATAGGAGACATTATCGAAGATTGATTTCGGGAATGGGTTCGGCTTCTGGAAAACCATACCAACCTGTGCACGTAGCAAGACCACATCTAGGTTTGGATCATAAATATCCTGATTGTCCAGCATGACTTTACCGGTCACACGGCAGCTATCAATCGTATCGTTCATGCGGTTTAAGGTACGCAGAAAGGTCGATTTACCACAGCCTGATGGCCCAATAAAAGCAATCACTTCATTTTCATAAATGTTCAGGTCAATGCCTTTAATCGCTTCCGCTTCACCATAGTACACATGCACATCAGAAGTACTAAGTTTCACATTCGTCGACTTCGCATCTTTTTTGCTGCTGCTTTGCGTATCGAACTGGGAAACAAACGGAGTTGCCGGCTTTTGAGTCGCCTCATCCGAGGTGAATTGTGTCTGTTGTGGATTCACGATTTGATCCTTTTTTAAGGAATTTTGAATAACAGTTGTGTTCATGATTCTGCCCCTATTACCAACGGACTTCAAATTTCTTACGTAACCAGATGGCCAGACTGTTCAAGCTGATCATCATGGCCAGAAGTACAATAATTGCTGCTGCGGTACGCCCTTCAAAGAAGTTACGTAATTCATTGCCTTGCCATAAGAAAATCTGCACCGGTAAAGCCGTTGACTGATCAAATGGTGTGGCTGGAACGCTGGCAACAAAAGCACTCATCCCGATTAATAACAATGGTGCAGTTTCACCCAAAGCCTGTGCGACCCCAATGATTGCGCCCGTCAAAATACCCGGCAAAGCCAAAGGCAAGACGTGATGAAATACTGTCTGGATGCGGGAAGCACCGAGGCCCAAAGCTGCCTGACGAATCGAAGGTGGAACCGCTTTAAGTGATGCGCGTGTGGTGATGATCACAGTCGGTAAGGTCATCAGACTCAGTACCAGACCACCCACCAATGGGGCTGACAGTGGCAAATGCATCCAGCCAATGAAGATCGCTGCACCCAATAGACCGAAGACAATCGATGGTACGGCTGCCAGGTTGTTGATATTGACTTCGACCACATCGGTAATCCAGTTTTTCGGTGCAAACTCTTCCAGATAAATCGCAGAGGCCACCCCGATTGGAATCGAGATAAAGATCACGATCATCATCATGAACAGTGAGCCCATGAAGGCGCCTGCCAAGCCTGAAGTTGCCGGTGAGCTGCGTGAGTCAGGACTGGTGAAAATATTGGTATTGAAACTATTTTCAATCACACCAGAGGCTTTCATCTCGTCCGCCACCTGACGTACTTCAGGACTGAGCTGCTGCTGTTCATCGGGAAGATCACGGTCAATATTTCCCGCCAACCAGACATCGACATTGGCATCCGCCAGAATTTTCACTTCCTTACTTTGACCGACCAGACTCGGGTCATTCATGACCATGTCACGCAAGCGATACGCCTCAGAACTGGTATATAAAGAACCCAGTTCATCACGCTGGCTTTCCAGCTTGCTGTCTTTGGCGATCATGCCGTTGATAATTAGTGCATCCCAATCCACCATTCCGACTTCAGTCTGCCATGCGATAAAGCGATCTTCAAACTGTGCTGGAGATTCTCCTGCAGCTGGCTTTGGTTTTGGACCAATATCCACAATGGCTGGATCGAAATGAATCGGCAAACTCATGCTGCTTTGCCAGAATGCAGGCAAACCTTTGGATAAAATACTCCCGAACAGCAATACCACAAAGAACAGACCTGCCAGTACCGCAGAGAAACCAAATAAACGGAAGGTTTTTTCTTTACGATGACGTCGTGCCAAAGAGCTTTGAATGGTCTTCTTACGCTTTTCACGCAGCTCGGCGGCGATGGATGGATCAATACGCTGATCCACAGGCGTTGTATTTGAAGTACTCATTAGTCGTATTGCTCACGATATTTACGCACGATGATCAGTGCAACAATGTTCAAACCCAAGGTAATGACGAATAGCGTCAATCCTAGTGCAAAGGCTACCAGTGCTTGTGGACTAGCAAAATCAGTATCGCCAGTTAACTGATTCACGATGGTAATCGTGACCGTAGATACGGCTTCAAGCGGATTGGCATGCAACTGCGGACTGTTCCCGGCTGCAAGAACCACGATCATGGTTTCACCAATTGCACGTGACGCTGCCAACAGGAACGCACCGATAATACCCGGTAGGGCTGCGGGTAAAACCACCTGACGAATCGTTTCAGATTTGGTCGCCCCCAAGCCCAAAGAACCATCACGTAAGGCACGCGGCACCTGAGTGATGATGTCGTCTGACAAAGAAGATACAAATGGAATGATCATGATGCCCATGACCAGACCGGCGGTCAGCGCACTGGTGGCATTAATTTCGAGTCCGACCAGAGCACCCATGCTTTTAAGGAATGGACCGATGATCATCAAGGCAAAGACACCATAGACAATCGTAGGAATACCCGCCAACACTTCAATCATAGGTTTTGCCCAAGAGCGGAATCGCGGTGAAGCATATTCTGCCAGATAGATCGCAATCATCAGACCAACCGGAACTGCAACTAAAAGTGCGATCCCGCTGACCATGAGCGTGCCCCAGAGCAGTGGCAATAAACCATAACTGCCTTCAGCACTGCCAGAGGTGCTAAACCCTGGGTTCCATTGGGTACCAAAGAAGAAATCCAGTGGGCTGACGAAACTGAAGAAACGCATCGCCTCGCCAAACATCGACATTACAATCCCGAGAGTGGTCAGAATCGCCACACCCGAACACAATGCCAGGCCGATATTAATCATTTTTTCGACTTGGTTACGTGCACGGAATTCCTGGCTAATATGTTTCTTTGCCCAGACCAGACCAGCCAGTGCAGCTGAAATCACGACTGCCAATTTGGCAAAGGTACCAATGGTCGAGAATTTAGCCAGCTGTTCCGCAGCTGCGACTTCATAGGCTGCCGGTGTATCACTCACTCCAAAACCTGAGGCAAGTGCCTGAACGCGATCAATCACAACGCTCAAACTTGCCGGATCCAGACTGGCCGAAACATTTTCTGGCAAATGGTTGAGTACCACCTGCTTCAGAAAAGTGGGTTCCACCATATTCCAAACAATCAAAATTAAAAACGCAGGGATACCACACCATAGTGCAACCAGGGCACCATAATATCCGGGACGCGAGTGTAAGTTTGCAGAATTGCTTCCCTTACCTGCTAAGCTACGGCTTTTACTTAATCCGATTTGATAGGCTATGGCCATGATGGCCAATAACACACCTATAAGTAGCAGATTCATGTATTCTCCACTGTTTTTTCAATTTTCATGGTTTGAAAAAACTTGTTTATCGCAAAAAGCCGATGGTAGGTTGACCCTACCACCAGCGTTTTCAAAATCATTTATTACTTCACAACAACCGCTTTACCAGCCTTGAAATTTGCCAGGACTGCCGCACGTTCTTTATCAGACATTGAAATCAGACCTGCTTTTTCCAGCTTAGAGCCTTTGCCAGATACTTTCTTGTTCAGGAAGTATTCTGTGAACTGCGGTAAGCCTTTGATCGATTTCAAGTGCTCGCCTTTCACATAGAAGAACAATGGACGTGATACCGGATAAGCACCATTCAAGATGGTCTTTTCAGAAGGCGCTACATTGTTCACCGTAGCAACACGTAGACGGTCACGGTTCTGGTCATAGAAACCTAGGCCAAACACACCTACCGCACTTGGAGAAGTTTTTAAACGTGCCAATGTTTCGGTATAGTCACCGGCAATCTCAACCACACGGCCATCTTTACGGAATGTTGTACAAGCTTTTTTCTTAGCATCTTTGTCTAGAGACTTAATTGCAGCATACGTTTCACAACCTGCATCCACCATTTTCTCCTGGAAGACTTCGCGCGTACCATGATTCGACGCAGGAATTACCAGGGTGATCGGTTCATTCGGAAGTGCTTTGTCAATTTGGTTCCAACGCGTGTACGGGTTAGCGACCATTTTTCCATTTGATGGAAGTTGTGCAGCAAGTGCAGCGAAGACATGTTGTGGACGCAGTTTATAAGCCGCTTTGTTTGCATTCGATGCAAACACAATACCGTCATAACCAATTTTGATTTCTAGGACTTGGTTAACGCCATTCTTTTTACATTCTGCCAGCTCTGTACTCTTGATTTGACGAGAAGAGTTTGCGATATCAATCGTGTTATCACCCACGCCATTACAGAACTGCTTTAAACCACCTGAAGAACCGCCAGAACCGACAACTGGTGTTTTAAACTGTGGAAAAGTATTACCGAATTCTTCTGCCACGATACTGGCATATGGAAGTACAGTTGAAGAACCTGCAATTTGAATGGTGTCACGTGCTGCGTGTGCAGTCGTTACAGCAGTTGCCCCGGTTACTGCTAATGCTAAAGCTATATTTGTAAAGCGCATTCTAGTATCTCTCTCATTTATGCAAATTTGGAGTACACCACTTTTTATTCAGTTTTGTACTTCTTTCGATACCTGCATTTTGATTTTAGAATATGACAGATAAGTTACAGCTTTATTACGATTTAGTGATTTTTAATCTAGCGGCTTTTTCTTGATTAAATTTTTATGGATTTCAATGATTAAGTTCTTTATGTCATTCACTTCAATAAAAAATTTTAGACCAATGACATGTAACAATTTTTATAAAACTGAACTCAGGATAAATCCTGCTCCCCAGTTTTACATAAGCCTATGACAAATAAATAACAGGCTAAACGGGATTCAGATCTTCCGTGTTTTTGTGGGGAATTTCGATCTGGGAAATGACCTTTTTATTTTTTAAGCCTACAAAAAAAGGAGATCATTTCGATCTCCTTTTTTCACACCACAATCACTTATGCAATTGGTGGCGTGTAGGTACCATCAGCGATTGAATCCTTGATACGATCCGCTTCTGCAAGCACTAGCGCCAACAGGTTCTTCACATTATCAAGCGTTGCAACCGGGCTTAAAGTAGTCATTTTCAGAGACTGAACCTGACCAACTTTCGTCACACCAATGTTCGCTTCACCACGTGCAAACAGTTCGTCTGCTACGTTTTGATTGAGCGTATCGAGTAATTCAACCGGATATCCCGCTGGAACCACACGGAACAAGACAGACGCGAATTGAGGCTCAAGCAGAAGCTCCAGACCATCAGTCGCTTTAATGTAGTCTGCCACATCACGGGTTAATTTCACGCCATGATCGATCATCGAACCATAAAGCTCTTCGCCCAGTGCTTCAACTGTCATCCACAATTTCAATGCATCAAAACGACGCGTCGTTTGTAGTGACTTCGATACCAGGTTAGGAACGCCATGCTCTTCATCATAAGCGGAGTTCAGATACTCTGCTTCATAATGCATGAAACGGTAATTCGCTTCATCTTTCAGCAGGAACGCGCCACAAGAAATGGTTTGAAAATAATGCTTATGGAAATCAAGCGTGATCGAATCCGACAGCTCAATCCCGTCCAGCATAGAACGATAGTCATTGGATAGAATCAGTGCACCACCCCATGCCGCATCGATGTGCATCCACGCGCCATATTTATTGGTGATTTCACGAATTGCTTTCAATGGATCAATCGCACCAGCATCCGTTGTACCCGCTGTTGCCACCACACATGCCACGATCTTGCCTTCAGACTGAAGATGCGCCATGGTTTTTTCCAGTGCATCTACGTCCATCTGTGCATTTTCATTCACAGGAACAGTGACCACTGACTGGAAGCCCATGCCCATCATCGCCATGTTCTTTTGCACAGAGAAATGTGCATTTTCAGAACAGATGACTTTGACATTACGCATCGCATCCGCAGGAATACCATCGCGCTGAACCGACCACGGATTACCGTTTTCGTCTTTCCAGTTTTTCGCAATGCAAGCATCACGCGCCAGCAATACGCCCATCAAGTTAGACTGTGTCCCACCAGAAGTGAATACACCGGCCTGACCTGCACCATAGCCCACTTTTTGACGTAACCAGTCAATCAGCTGAACTTCCATCAACGAACCGGCCGGGCTTTGATCCCATGAGTCCATTGACTGGTTGGTTGCGTTAATCAGCACTTCCGCGATCTGACTGGTCACCATTGTTGGACAGTGAAGATGCGCAAGTGAATGTGGATGATGTACTTTTAAGCTCTTGTTGAGGAATAGCTCAACCATACGCTCAAGAGATTTTTCTACACCCAAACCTTCTTTTGAAGGATTAAATGCAATCGCACTGCGTAGCTCGTTAATGCTGCCGCCAGTGTACATTTTGTCGTTTTGCAACCATGCCGCAACCGCTTTGGTCGCTTGGTCCATGCCAGCCTGATAGTCAGCAATGGATGCAGCATCATTGCAGAGTAACGCTTTACGATGTTCTGCGAAATCTACCATGAATTATGCGCCTCGAACTGCAACTAGTGCTTCAGCAACCGATTTTTTGAAACGAGCAATCACTTCAACACATTCGTCTTGAGTAATGATCAACGGGCAAAGTAAACGAATCACTGTACCGTTACGACCACCTTTCTCAAGCAATAATTTATTGTTGAAACAAGCGGTTTGGATCGCTGCAGCCAACTGACCATCAGCAGGTAAAGAACCCATATGATCCGCATCTTTGCGCTCATCTACGATTTCAACGCCGATCATCAGACCACGGCCACGCACGTTACCGATACACGGGAATTCAGTAGCCAGTTTTTTAAGTTCAGCTTGCAGGAAATCACCACGCTCTTGTGCATTTTGAGCCAGGTTCTGTTCTTTAATGGTATTGATCGTTGCAAGACCTGTACCCATCGCCAATTGGTTACCACGGAAAGTACCGGTATGACCAGCAGGTTGCCAAGCATCAAACTTACGTTTAATACCCAGTACGGCAAGCGGCAAGCTACCACCTACGGCTTTAGACATCACTACAACATCAGGTTCAATCCCTGCGTGTTCGAATGCAAACATTTTGCCTGAACGTGCAAAACCAGCCTGAACTTCATCAAGAATCAATACGATGTTGTGTTTTTCAGTCACTTCCCGGATTTTTTGCAACCATTTTACTGGCGCCGTTACCACACCGCCTTCACCTTGAATCGCTTCAAGAATTACAGCTGCAGGTTTGGTCACACCACTTTCTACATCTTCAATGAAGTTTTCAAAGTAGTAAGTCAGGGCATCAACACCGGCTTCACCACCAAGACCCAATGGGCAACGGTATTCATGCGGGTATGGCATGAACTGTACACCCGGCATCAAGCCGTTCACTGCATTTTTCGCAGACAGGTTACCTGTCATTGCCAATGCACCGTGAGTCATACCGTGATAACCGCCAGAGAAGCTGATCACTGAGCTACGACCGGTAAAGGTTTTCGCCAGTTTAATCGCGGCTTCGGTTGCATCTGCACCGGATGGACCACAGAACTGCAAGCAGTATTCTTCTTGGCCACCTGGAAGATAAGAAAGAAGTGCTTCAGTAAAAGCATCTTTTAAAGGAGTAGTAAGATCCAGGGTATGCAATGGTAAACCGCTTGCAATCGTATCCTGGATACTTTGAATGACCGCAGGATGATTATGGCCTAATGCCAACGTCCCTGCCCCAGCTAAACAATCAAGGTACTCAGTACCTTCAACATCGGTAACCCAGCAACCTTGTGCTTTCGCTATCGCTAACGGTAATTTACGTGGATAACTACGCACATTCGATTCCATCTGACTTTGGCGAGTCAAGTAGTATTCGTTTGTGGAATTGGTGGCAGGGTTTACAGAAGTAACGCTCATATCGAATTACCATCTCTGATATGGGTGAAAGAAATAAGTCTGGTGACGTTTGGTCCTTTGACTCGGCGCTTTATAAAGGTTCTAGCTAGCAGTTTTGTATTCGAATAACTAGGAGGCGGATGATACCGAATTTTTCAGGAAAATAAACAACTTTCAGTCACATTTTGTCCTAATCTTTATCGAAAAAAAACATCATGCTAATCCATCCCCTAAATCATCATCTTACAGTGTGACAGCAGAAAGAAAAGCGTGTTCTTTTATGCTTTTTTGTAGCGTAGGCGACATTCAGGTAATCAATCTCAAAATTATTCATTAAGTATTTAATTATTAATAATAAATATAAATTAAATAATGAGATAAAATTAAAGAAAATTTAACACTCTTACGACAAATATTTCGTAAAAAGATCACAATTGAGATTTAATATTTTAACAACGGCTTAGATGGCCAATTTTAAGAAAAACAGGACAATTTCATGCGTCTCTTAGCACTTACCAGTTTGATCCTTGCCAGCACCCTCGCCACAGGCGCATTTGCAGCTCCTGCTGAATCTCTGAATTATAATGTTGTTAATCTTTCAGCAGAGGCCAGCCGTGAAATCTCAAATGATGAAATGCATGCTGTGCTTTATATTGAAAAATCCAACAAACAACCAGCTGAACTGGCCACTCAAATTAACCAGCTGATGAATCAAGCAATTGCCACAGCACGCAAATATCCAACTGTGAAAATCGAGACTGGGGCACAAAGTACTTACCCTATTTATGACAATGACAACCGCAAATTAAAAGAATGGCGTGGTCGTGCCCAGATTCGTCTGGAATCAAAAGATTTTAAAGCGACATCTCAATTGATTGCTGAATTACAACAGCACTTCCAGACCCAGTCGATTAATTTCAAGGTATCTGACGAAAAGCGTAAAAAAGTTGAAAGCGAGCTGATGATTGAAGCCACCAAAAACTTCCAGCAACGCGCACAGGCACTCACCCAGACCTGGAACAAACCGAGTTATCAACTGGTGAACTTAAACCTGAATACTAACAATTATTCACCACAGCCAGTACCGCGTATGGCCATGATGAAATCTGCATCGGCTGATATGGCGGTTCCTGAGCAGGAAGTTGCAGCAGGCGAATCGCAAATGGCCGTCAGCGCGAATGGAGCGATTCAGTTTAAATAAGACCTCATTATATTATTCAGACTTTTAAGAACCACTCTTTTGAGTGGTTTTTTATCATGTGAATATTCTTTAAAAAGCGAGGCTACAAATTCATACAAACTCAGGTAGGAATTGAGGTTTGACCGGTTTAGAGTAACGGACATTTGTTCCAGTCCTCTCTGCTCATGTCCCTTGACCAACTGAATCTTTACCTGTTTCATATCTTAAATGTACCCGACCAAGCCTCAATCTGGATGATCAACTATGCCTCCCTGATTGCGCATGACCTGGTTTATCTCTTTTTGCTGATTTTTGCTATTGCTTGGTTCCGTGGTAGTTACGAAGTAAAAACAGGGATTATTAAAGCCTTCATCTTTACAGCTATTACATTATTGATGAGTGAAGTATTGTCTGCGGTACTCAATACCCCACGCCCGTTTGTGATGGATGTTGGTCGCACCCTGATTGAACATGCACCGACTGGTTCTTTTCCCAGCAACCATATGAGTATTTTTAGTGGGATTGCCTTCGCCTATTATTTTTCACCGCAGCGAGACTTGGGAAGAATTCTAATCTGGACAGCTTGGCTGGTAGCGTGGTCGCGTGTTTATGTCGGTGTGCATTTTCCGATTGATATGCTGGGTGCGTTTCTGATGGCAATAACAGTAAATTTAGCTGGATTACCATTGTGGTGGAAATATGAGAATCAAATCATGAACTTTATTTTGGGTATTCATTATTGGTTATTTTCGCCTTTAATTCGAATGGGCTGGATTAAATAAATATAATTAAAATGTCATAAAAAATCCCGCTCGAAAGCGGGACTTTTTGAATCTCTAAACTTGAATCTGAATAACTCAATAAATCGCCATATGATTGCGATGAATCATTTCTAGTGAACGTGCTTCACCTAACACCTGATGTACTTTATCCGATGCCAGACCACGAACGATATCTGCTGAACGCGAACTGAAATTGACACGCCCTACAGCAATCCGGTGACCTTGTGTATCAACACATTCCACCACATCACCACGTTCGAAGTGACCTTCAACAGCTTTGACGCCTACAGGCAACAAGCTACGATGATTGTCTTTAATGGCTTTTACTGCACCATCATCAATCACCAAACGACCTGCGGTTTGCAAGTGAGCCGCCAACCATTGCTGATGCGCTGTCATCCGGTCTTTGTCAGTGACAAATAAGGTGCCTAACAATTCGCCAGACATTAGACGTGATAGAACACCATCACTATCACCACTTGCAATTAAGGTCGGACAGCCCGACTTTGCAGCCAGACGTGCAGCACGAACTTTGGTCAGCATGCCACCACGACCAAATTTACCGCCTCCACCGGCCATATCAAACAGACTTTCATCCATCGCACGTACGGTATGGAACAGTTTGGCATCTGGATTAGACCGCGGGTCTGAGTCAAACATCCCTTCCTGATCCGTTAAGATAATCAGAAGGTCTGCATGCACCTGACCCGCAACCATCGCAGCAAGTGTGTCGTTGTCACCAAAGCGAATTTCGTCAGTCGAAACAGTATCATTTTCATTGATCACCGGAATCACACGCCAGTCAATCAGGTTCTGCAAAGCATCACATGAATTGAGATAACGACGACGATCTGCCAGATCATCATGGGTTAACAATACTTGCGCAGTTCGAATCTGGTGTTTCTCTAGTACGCTTGACCAAGTATGGATCAGACCCATCTGACCGATGGCAGCACAAGCCTGAAGACTGGGTAGATCGGTGGGTCGATTCTCAAGTTTCATTCGCACCATACCTTCAGCCACAGCACCGGAAGACACCAGAATAATCTCGTGTCCTGCATTGTGTAGATCTGCGATTTGTCCCGCCCAATGCGAGATGGCATCTAAATCTAAACCTTGTCCATTTGCTGTGAGTAAAGATGATCCGATTTTAACAACGATTCGTTTACAACCCTTGAGCTGACGCTGCCCATCTACCACTTCTATCATCTTGTCCTCAGACTCTTCTCTCAGAGATTAGCGTACGTAGTACACTTCCACATCACTATCATCATCGCCATCTTCATCATCTTCATCATCGCCCAGAATACCGGCAAGACGTTGCTGACGACGCATCTCACGATACGCTTCTTTTGCAGCGATGGTTTGTTCTCGTGTTTCAGCTTCAAGCTGATCACGGAATGCTTTCATTTCTGCTGCATATTCTGGATCTTCAGCTTCGCGTTCACGTTGCTCTTCGATCTGATCCATCAGGTAGTAAACTACGTCTTTGGTGCCTTCAGCCGTTAAGCCAGAAGTTTCAAAAACTGGGCCTTCCCACTGTAATTCTTCAAGAATATGGGTGCACCATTCTTCACGTGTTTCTTCAGCCAACTGATCGACTTTGTTCAGCACCAATACGATCGGCAGTTTTGAAAGCGTTGGGGAGAAATTTTCTAACTCTTTCATAATTGCTTTGGCATTGTGTGCCGGATCTGAGCCATCAATCGGTTGTACGTCAACGATGTGCAACAAGATACGGGTACGCGCCAAGTGCTTCAGGAAGCGAATCCCAAGACCTGCACCTTCAGATGCGCCTTCGATCAGACCTGGAATATCCGCCATCACGAATGAACGGTGACTGTCAGCATCGACCACACCCAGGTTTGGCACCATGGTGGTAAATGGATAATCTGCAACTTTTGGTTTTGCCGCTGACACAGCACGAATGAAGGTCGATTTACCCGCATTTGGCATACCCAGCAAGCCGACATCTGCCAGAACTTTAAGCTCTAGACGGATTTCACGGAATTCACCTTTTTGACCAT
Source organism: Acinetobacter sp. CIP 102136 (assembly GCF_000369685.1). Lineage (GTDB taxonomy): Bacteria > Pseudomonadota > Gammaproteobacteria > Pseudomonadales > Moraxellaceae > Acinetobacter > Acinetobacter fasciculus. The sequence goes on along the minus strand of NZ_KB850142.1, from coordinate 435,933 downwards.
GCGTACACTTACGTGGTGAACGGTTGGTCGATGATTTAAAGTGGGTATTACCTAAACCACCATCACCGCCTGCTGCAACTTTCACGCGTTGACCGTCTTCGATCAAGTCGCCAATAATGTCACCAGACTCAACATCTACAATTGTTGTTCCTACCGGAACTTTTAATACGGTATCTTCACCGCCACGACCAGCACAGTTCGCCCCACGGCCATTTTTTGCTCGTTCTGCACGATATTTACGTGTATAACGATAATCAACTAGCGTACTGGTGTCGTCGTCAGCCTGAATATAAATGCTGCCGCCACGACCACCATCACCACCATCTGGACCACCAAATGGCACGAATTTTTCACGGCGAAAACTGGCTACGCCATTGCCACCGTCGCCAGCCTCTACGGTAATGACTGCTTCATCAACAAAGCGCATATTGCCAATCCTCTAAAAACTTTAAAACCCCATATTCTGCCATATTTTAAAGAATTTCTCGAATAGAATTATGCAGCAATCCCATAAATCTTACTCAGTCATTTTTTCACCGAGCCTATTTGATCTATCTAAGGCATAGATTTGGAGAAAGAATGCTTTAAAGATGGAAAAGAAGTGGTAGGAAATCAAGCGCTTTTGCCCTAGTACTATCCCCTATTCTGGAAATTCTTTTTGTGAATTTCTTGATGATTTTAAAATAATTTATAGAGAAGTAAATTTTCAAAAACCGTATTTACAAGAAGATATTCTGATGCAGACACCTTTTAAAATCAGTATTTTATATAAACCAATATAAGTCCAAATTTTGTATTTTCACAAACACTGCATTCCTGCCATTTAATGAAAACTATTTAATAACATTTTGTTTATGTTCTAAAATATCTGGCAGACTTTTTTCAATCCAGCCAATTAAATACATGATTTTTTCAGCCGCTTGCGAACCGGTAATCGTCAATTGATATTCCACTTTTGGCGGTACCACCGGATAAACCGTTCTCAAAATAAAACCATCCTGTTCCAGCATTTTTAAAGTCTGGGAGAGCATTTTTTCACTTACCCCTTCAATGCGTTGTTTCAGTTCACTAAAACGATGCACCCCTTCACTTAAGCAACGCAAAACCAAGACCGACCATTTATTGGCAAGGTGTTCCAATATCTCACGTGATGGACATTCAGTTGATAAAACCTGCCCCAGTAACGGGCTGATTGCATAATTTGTCATACTATTCTCACCATATTTTTATTACTTACTCATTTTAATATACTTACTCTTTGTAAGTTATCAAATTCATATTTCGCCAGCAAGTAAATTTGTTGATTCTTATTAGATTAAGAAAGTTCACTTTAAATAAAAAAATCATAAAAAAAGAGCCTCAATTGAGGCTCTTTTTTTTAGCTAAATACTAATTATGCATTAGTTTCAGCAGGAACTTTTGGATAGCTTACGCCGCCCATTTGTTCAGCAATACGCAATACCTGGCAGCTATAACCCACTTCATTATCGTACCAAACATAAGCAGTTAAACGGTTGCCTGAAGTGATCGTTGCTTGCGCGTCGAATACACCTGCAGTGCGTGAACCAATAAAGTCAGAAGATACTACTTCAGTCGAGTTGGTATAACCGATTTGACCTTGCAGGCTAGAACCGATTGAAATCTGACGAATGTATTCGTTCACTTCATCACGATCAACGTCTTGACCTAAAGTCAGGTTAAGAATTGCAAGCGATACGTTTGGTGTAGGTACACGTACAGAGTTACCTGTCAATTTACCTTGAAGAGCTGGAAGCGCTTTCGCTACTGCTTTCGCTGCACCAGTTTCAGTAATGACCATATTCAATGTTGCAGCACGGCCACGACGGTCAGCTTTATGGTAGTTGTCGATCAAGTTCTGGTCGTTTGTGAACGAGTGAACTGTTTCAACATGACCATTCAACACTGTGTATTTATCATGCAATACTTTCAGTGTAGGTGTAATTGCGTTAGTCGTACAGCTTGCAGCAGAGATGATGGTATCTTCATCAAGGATGTCCGCCTGGTTTACACCGTAAACCACGTTCTTCATGTCACCTTTACCAGGTGCAGTTAGAATCACACGAGCAGCGCCCGGACATTTAAGGTGTTGAGCAAGACCTTCAGCATCACGCCATTTACCTGTATTGTCGATCACAAGTGCATTGTTGATACCGTATGCAGTGTAATCCACTTCAGAAGGATTCGATGCATAAATCACTTTGATGAAGTTACCGTTGGCAATGATTGCTTCGTTTTCTTCATCTACAGAAATTGTGCCTGCAAATGGACCATGAATAGAGTCACGACGAAGTAAAGAAGCACGTTTTTCCAAATCACCATCCGATGATTTACGAACCACGATTGCTTTCAGGCTAAGACCACGACCCAGACCTGATTGACCAATCATCAAACGTGCCAGGATACGACCGATACGACCGAAACCATAAAGAACCACATCTTTATGTTCTACAGCAGCAGCATTGCCTTCGATCGATTTAACAGCGTCTGCAACAAATGCATCGATGTCGCCGCCTTTTTCTTTAAATTCAACAGCAAGTTTACCCAGATCAACTTCAGCAGAACCGATGTTTTCTACTTTCACCAATGCTTCAAGAATTGGGAAAGTATCAACTACAGAAAGTTCAACGTCCAGTACGCGAGTACGGCGGTGTGCTTTCAAAATCTGAATCACAGAACGGTTAATTAAAGAGCGACCATAAACTGTAGCTACAATATTTTTTTCACGATATAACTGGCCAACAAGGGCAATCATACGTTCCGCAAGTTCTTCACGGTTTTTCCAGCGACCTTGGTGTTCTGCATGGAGGGCAACAATAGTGTCTTTGCTCACAGATACGTCCTCTAATTAATTGTAAATCTAAGCATAAATTTCTAAACCCGACAATTGTAATGGAATTGGCCGCAAGTTTGAATCAAAAGCTCGTTGAGACGGGTAGTTTTTAACGTATATTCACTATAAATTTCAAAAATAGTTGTAATTAGCTGAATGATTTTGCATTCGAAAATGCTAAAGACCACTATTTTTCAGTACCTGGCACAAATTTGTTAAATGTTGTTTATTCATTCAATCTCTTTTTAATTTTAAGAGTTGAGCCGGTCCTGATAGTTTTCCAGATTTTTCTTAAGGGCTAATTGCTGTTTACGCTGCTTCAGCAAATGCAATATTCCTTCCACAACCAGCAGTAAAACAGCTAGCCAGATTGGAATATAGGTCAGCCATTCACCTGATTCCACACGCTCACCCAGTGCCATCGAGGCAAAAGCGAGCAGTACCGGCTCCAGATAACTCAACAGCCCAAAGATGACAAAAGGTAAATATCGGCTAGCCAAAATATAGCTACCTAAACCGAGCGCACTTAAAAAGCCTAATCCAAGAACTGCCAAGATCAAGTGAGAATGATTCAACATGAGCGGCATGGAATCACTGTAAATAAAGCCCAAATAAAATGCCACAGGCAAAATCAGAAATAGATCCCACCAGAATCCACCAAGATGATCGGTCGCGAATTTACGCCGCATAAAGAAATAAAGTGGATAAGCTAAAGCGACATAGACCGTTTCCCATGCGATTGAACCGATCCGCCAGATTTCATGTCCTACCCCCAACATTGCCAGAGCAACAGCAACCATCTGGAAGGATGATAATTTTTCTTTATAAAGCACACAGCCGACCAGCACCATCACCAGAGGCAGGAGAAAATAACCGAGTGAGACTTCGAGGCCACGCCCATTGATAGGGCCCCATAAAAACAACCACAATTGTGTAGTACATAACAGCGAACTAATCAGCAACCAGATCAAAAATGAAGGCTGTCGTAATACCCGCTTAAAAATACTGCTGATATGTTTCAGATCACCCGACCACCACATGAAGGCTGTGAGGAATGGTAAGGTCGCCAGCATGCGCCATGCAAAGGTCTGTTCACTATCTAAAGGCTGTAAAAAAGGCGTAAATACATACAGCACTCCAAAAACCACAGAGGCCAAGACAGATAACGCGATGCCTTTATACATAGTTAAACTCTAATTTCATTCGCCGGCATTATAACGATTAGTACAATAGAAAGCTTGATGCTTCATCCATTTAAAATGTAGCTATCTCTCGATTTTAGATTGTCTTTTGACACATAAAATAAAAAACCATGCCATAGCATGGTTTCCATTAAGACGATATTTTTATCTTTGAGTTTGTTTGGTATGAATTACATCACTCAGGTCATAGCCCACCGACTGTGCATATTGTAAATATTCATTCACCACATTTTTATCCAATTGCGGATCACGTGAGAGTATCCACATATATTTACGTTTTGGCTCACCGACCAGAACAGTTTGATAATTTTCATCCAGTTTTAAGACCCAATAATCGCCACGAGCGACCGGAATCCAACGAATAAAGTCTGGTAAGAAACTGACTTTTAACTTGGTATTCTGCGGTGGATTTTGCACAAATGCCTCGCCCAATGACTGGGTTTGTCCACCATCTTTTTTAATGCAGCGGTTATCCACCACGATATTGCCATTTTCATTTAAAGTATAGGTCGCTGTGACATCGCGATCACACTTGTTTTGAAAATACAAAGGTTTGCGTGCTACTTCGTACCATGTTCCCAGATAACGGTCCAGCTCAACTTTCTCAATGGTCGGTAATGGCTCGTCTTTCGCATAAGCCATGGTAGCGGCGCCCAAACCAAGAAGAACCGCACTACCCACCGCAATTTTTGCCAGCTTTAATCCAGTACGTGAAAATTTTTGAGTTGTCATAAAGATACCTATTGCATGTTCACAAAATATTTATTTAAAAATTTCTGTTCATACAATAGCTTTATCCAATTCCTAAATTTGTTACATTATGTTTGGTTTGTGATTGATTTTACGTCATTTAAATAAGATTTAATGCAACAAAAATCAATCAAACATCTGGGCTTTTAAACGCACAATTTCATCACGCATACGCGCAGCCTGCTCAAACTGAAGCTCTTTTGACGCTTTCAGCATTTCCTTTTCAAGCTTGTTAATGTGTTTCGCAAACATTTTCGGATCTGCCATGATATGCCGCTCATCGGCACTGATCGCACGTGCCTGATCCGAGACTTTCAATTCAATTGAATCATCATCCAATACTTCACCAGTATCAATTTCCTTGATCACCTGACGCACTGCACTGCGCGGCGTAATGCCATGTTCTTCATTAAACTGAATCTGCTTGGCACGACGACGATCCGTCTCCTCAATGGCTTTCTGCATCGAATCAGTAATGCGATCAGCATACAAAATCGCCTTACCTTTCAGGTTACGCGCAGCGCGGCCAATGGTCTGAATGAGAGAGCGCTCAGAACGCAGAAATCCCTCTTTATCTGCATCCAGAATGGCAACCAGTGACACTTCCGGCATATCCAGCCCTTCACGCAGCAGGTTAATCCCGACCAGTACATCATGCACCCCGGTACGCAGTTCATGAATGATTTTGACCCGCTCGACGGTATCGATATCGGAGTGTAAATAAGCGACCTTAATCCCGTATTCTTTCAAATAAGAAGTTAAATCTTCGGCCATGCGCTTGGTCAAGGTTGTGACCAGTACCCGCTCATTAATATCTTTACGCAAATTAATTTCGGAAAGCACATCATCGACCTGCGTCAAAACTGGACGAATTTCAATTTCCGGATCGATCAGACCAGTCGGACGTACCACCTGTTCGACAATCTGCTGGGATTTTTCCAGCTCATAACGTGCGGGCGTTGCGCTGACATAAACAGTCGTCGGCACAATACGTTCCCATTCCTCAAATTTCATTGGACGGTTATCCAGCGCGCTCGGCAAACGGAATCCGTAATTCACCAGATTTTCCTTACGCGAACGGTCACCTTTATACATGGCACCAATCTGCGGCACCGTCACATGCGACTCATCAATAATCAGCAAGGCATCATCCGGAATATAATCGAACAAGGTCGGCGGCGCTTCACCCGCAGAACGGCCCGACAAATGCCGAGAATAGTTTTCAATGCCGTTGGTATAACCCAATTGCTGCATCATTTCCAGATCATAGCGTGTGCGCTGCTCGATACGCTGGGCTTCCAGCAGTTTGTCATTTTCACGGAAGAACACCAGTCGCTCTTTAAGTTCGTCTCGGATGGTTTCAATCGCACGGGATAAATTGTCTTTCGGCGTAACATAGTGGCTTTTAGGATAAATGGTCACACGAGGTACTTTACGAACCATTTTCCCTGTCAGGGGATCAAACCAGCGGATAGAGTCAACTTCATCATCAAACAGTTCAATCCGGATCGCATCCTGATCGGATTCAGCCGGAAAAATATCAATAATTTCACCACGAATACGATAAGTACCGCGCAGGAATTCCAGTTCGTTACGTGAATACTGCATCTCGACCAGACGGCGAATAATATCATCACGGCCAATGCGATCGCCTTCCACCACATGCAGCAACATGCTCATATAGGCATTTGGATCACCCAAACCATAAATGGCAGACACCGACGCGACAATAATCGTATCACGACGTTCTAATAATGAACGGGTTGCAGAAAGGCGCATCTGGTCAATATGGTCATTAATTGCAGCATCTTTCTCGATAAAAGTATCTGAAGATGGCACATAGGCTTCCGGCTGATAATAATCATAATAACTGACAAAATATTCGACGGCATTATTGGGGAAAAATGCTTTAAATTCGCCGTAGAGCTGCGCAGCCAAAGTTTTGTTATGTGCCATGACAATGGTCGGACGCTGTGTCTGTGCAATGACATTGGCCATAGTATAGGTTTTACCAGACCCAGTAACCCCCAGTAAAAGCTGATCATGAAAACCCTGTTCAATGCCTTTGACAAGTTTTTCAATGGCCTGTGGCTGATCGCCTGCTGGTTGATAACTGGTCACTAATTCAAAGGGTTTTTTATCACTCATAGCTTTCGCTGACTTCGCTGCGGATATAGATTTGATTTATTATGAGGGTAAATTGGAATTACTCAATCCCTGCTTAGGTTTCTGTTTGGTAAAATAAAACAATATTAGTATTCATTATTTGTTAGCGCTTGACTCATTCTCTAGTTTGAAAAATCATCAATAAAATATACAGTTACAAAGGGAATAAATACAGAACAAACTAATCATTTTCAGCCAGCAGCTTTATTTGGGCGTACTCGGTATCCTGTTTTGGCTTATGGGTGAAATACTCTATCTGTTTGGCTAGTCCGGCACAATTTTGCCTTGACCCCTTTTCATTTCACGGGCAACATGAAGATCAGGATGGCCTAGAATCGACAATTATGACTTACCACTATCACGATGAAAGTATTGTTAAATCCCTTCCGGAAAATACGGTTTTTGTTTTTGGCAGCAACTTGGCTGGACAACACGGTGGTGGAGCAGCCAGAACGGCACTTGAGCATTTTGGTGCAGTCATGGGCGTGGGTCGTGGCTGGGCGGGTCAGAGCTATGCCATTCCCACCATGAACGAGCATTTGCAACAAATGCCGCTCTCACAAATCCAGCACTATATTGATGACTTTAAGATTTACACCAAAAATCATCCTAAAAATAAATATTTTATTACTTCCTTGGGTTGTGGGATCGCAGGTTATAAGGTCGAGGAAATTGCACCGATGTTTAAAGGCATCTCACGTAATGTCATTTTCCCGCAATCTTTCCGTCCTTTTGTCGAAAAGCCGCTGCCAAAATTAAGCGCAAATTTCTTACATACCATATTCCGCGATTCCGTGATTTTAACTCCGGCCAGCGATGAGTTGATTGAAGAACTGCCTTTGAGCGAAAATGAAAAAAGCCTGGCAAGAATTATTTTAAATACCCAGATCTATCCGACCGACAGCAATGGACGGGAACGTGTCTTTGAAATTGAAGATATCCTGCATAATCTGAATACCAAGCTGGTCGATTTTCAAAGCCATTCAGAAGGTGCCATGCTGTTTGGAGGCGTGATTTTAGCGCTACTGGAACTTTATAATATTAACGAGAAAGATTTTATCGATGTCTGGCAAGGCGAGAGAGAAATCGCGCCACCGAAGCCGGAAAATAAAGCGCGTAAAAGCATTCGTTAGTGCTATCAAAATATCTTTCAAAAAAAGCCAATGTTTGAATTGGCTTTTTTTTCTGGGCGGCTAAAATGTCGAATATGAAATCAACCAGGTGTGGATTTTATTTTGGTCGGCATTTAGAGAGCTTAAATATTTCGTTTGCTTTATTAAGAATAAAATTGAAAGAGATTTGGATAAATTAGAGCACCATTTTCTCTTTGCGCGAAAGATGAATCAAATATTACTCATCAACTCCCTAAAAATTTCCACAAAAAAAGCCATGATTTATCATAGCTTTTTGAGTCTGATCAATTAGCGCTTGCCCATTGAACGGCGCGTACCACGTGGTGGCATCCAGGTACGGTCAGCATAACGCTGTGGTCTTGGTCTTAAATCTTCCAGAACTTCTTCTGCAGCATTTTGCTCTGCTTGCTTGATCGGGAAAGGTAAATTAACCAGGGGCTTTTTTTTGGGAGGAGTTTGGGTGCTCATGTGATTCACTCAATAATATATGCAGCTATTGTACAAAAAAACTCAGTCGACTGGGTAGCAGGATCTTGGATAAATTCATATGCTCTTGTTTTGGAAAAATAAAAAATCATCCCATGATGATAAATGCTTGAATCAATGCAGCCTAAAATTTACCTAAACTCTCCTCTATATCTTCTACGATAAAAATTCATAGGATTGAAATTTTAATGCTTTCAAGAGCAAATTTCCTTCACTTTTATACTTAAGCTATTAAGGTAAAAGTAATTATATTTACACGCTATACATTTCTTAAAATTCAAGAGATATAAACAAAAAATATATAGAATTTACCAATATCAACCATCGATTAACTTTTGACCTGTTGTTCTATAACTGAATTTTTTAATGTAATTCACATAATTAATGAACTAGAAAAACGAATAAACAAACTGGACATGGAGTTCCAAATCAATGAAAACATTGCTGGCATGTATGGCAGGCCTAGCCACTTTACCTATGGTCGCACATGCAGATTCCCCTTATTTTAGCTTGCAAGATGGAGATGGCTTTAAGCGCTTTTCGGTATCAGTCGGTGCATTGCATGTGATGCCGCAAGGCAAGGCCCAACCATTTAAAGTGAATACTGCTGTCGAAAACGGTAAAAGTTATAGAAACGGCGCTATCAATGTTGATACGGTCGTCAATAATCTTGATCCTTCTGTCGATCAGATAACAGTGAAAGGATTATTAGAAGGGATTGGTTTCTTCACTGGAGGTACATTACCAGCGAATATCAGTGGAACCACTCAAATCAATGGTCTGTCTGAATGGGATAATCCAGGTACCGGTCTGACAGCGGATGATGTCACCACTTTAGGCATTATGACCAATTACTATTTTACCGATAATATTTCTTTTGAAATGAAAGCCGGCATTCCACCCAAGGTTGATCTGCAAGGTAAAGGTAAAATCTATGCACCGTTCTCGGGAACAGCAACCCCTACTCTGGGCAATATTGAACTTCCTATCGATATTATACTGAAGAAAGATATCGAGATTACTGATCTGGAAGCCTATGGTCCGGCTGCCTCTGCCCGCGCCTGGACACCTGCCTTTGAATTCCAGTATCACTTTGGTAAAACCGGAGTGAATAAATTCCGGCCTTATGTCGGCTTAGGTGTGATGTATGCCTATTTCAATGAACTGGAAATTAACTCACGTACCGAGCAGGACCTGATTGCTGCAGGACATATGATTGCCAATATTAAACAAGGCAATGCTGGTGCTTCCCTTGAAGGCAAGCTAAGTGAAGCCGATCCAAAAGTAAAGCTTGAAGCATCCGATGCTTTCGCGCCTGTGGCCACGGTCGGCTTTAGCTATGACTTTAATGACACTTGGTTTGCAGTCGGTTCAGTATCTTATGCACATCTAAAAAATGACACGACAATTACGGTGACAGATGCAAATTTAGGTGAACTGATTCGCTCTAAAGCCGATATTGAAGTCAATCCGATTCTGGCCTATGCCGGGATCGGTATGCGTTTCTAAGCTCAATATCCGATTTTTAATTAAAACGGCTTCGGCCGTTTTTTTAGGCTTAATATATTAGACCTCTTGCGAAAGTAAAAACTGCCTCAATATAGATTTCATGAAATATCAGAAATTAAATCGTTTTTCAGATTCTGAATTCCAGCGCTTGGTTGGTGTACCTCGAGCAGTTTTTAGTGAAATGGTCGAAGTTTTAAAAGAAGCAGAATCACTTAAAAAGAAATTAGGGCGTCCTCATACTTTAGCTATAGAGGATCAATTATTATTAACACTCAATTACTTACGGAGCTACAACACCCAATTGGAATTGGCGGCAAATTACCATATCGCTGAAAGTAATGTGAATCGAACTATTAAAAAGGTTGAAGATGCATTAATGAAATCAAGACGTTTTACCCTGCCAAAACGAAGCATTACCACAGCAGACGAACAATTTAACTGGGTAATTATTGATGCGACAGAATGTTTAATAGAACGCCCGAAAAAAAAATCAGAGTAAGTTCTACAGTGGTAAAAAGAAGAAACATACGTTAAAAGCCCAAGTGATCTATCATCCGAAGAGCAAACAAATCATAGGAGTAGATATATCGTCTGGCAGTCAGCATGATATTAAATTGGCAAGAAAAACAGTTAAGAAATTCAAACATTGTGACTATGTTATGACCGATTTAGGGTACTATGGGTTAGAGCAAGATGGCTTTAAATTATTGATGCCAATAAAGAAAAAGAAGAATTTACCCTTATTTGATGCTGAGAAAAATTACAATAAAATGATTGGAAAAATACGAGTTGTAATCGAACATATTAACAGTCAATTGAAAAGATTTAGAATACTAAGTGAACGCTATCGAAATAGACGGAAAAGATTCGGTTTACGCATTAACTTAATCGCTGCACTGGTAAACCGGATGAACTTGCAATAACGACTTTCGCAAGAGATCTATTAATAAAAAAAATTTATCTTTTGATCAATATTTATTTAATCGCCTCTATTGCTTGAATCGAATACTATACATATCAAATTTATAGGCATGAATGACGTATGGCTGACAGTCAATTTTCCAAAGCTCTTATTTTTATGCTGATTGGCTCCGCCATCATTTTGGCACTGTCACTGGGTGTACGTCATGCCTTTGGCCTGTATCTGGTACCGATGAGCGAAGAATTCGGTTGGGGTCATAATGTTTTTAGCCTGGCTATTGCCATGCAAAACCTGATCTGGGGTGCAGTTCAGCCGATTACCGGGGCATTTGCCGATAAATATGGCAGCAAGATTGTGGTAGCTGTAGGCGGAGCCTTATATGCAATTGGTCTACTCTTGATGGCAGTTAGCTCGACCGGATTATTGCTTAATCTGAGTGTCGGCCTGATTCTGGGTCTCGCCCTGTCAGCTACGTCATTTCCGGTGTTATTGTCTGCAGTTGGACGTGCTGCCCCACCAGAAAAGCGCAGTTTGGCGATGGGAATTGCTAGTGCGGCCGGATCTTTTGGTCAGTTTATCATGCTGCCTTCAACCCTGTTGCTATTACAGAATGTCGGCTGGTCAGCGGCGCTGGTGGTCAGTGCCATTTTAATTGCATTGATTGTGCCATTGGCCTGGATGCTGAAAGCACCGATGTATGTTCATCCCAACGCGGCCGCTACCCCCAATAAAGTCTCACTCAATTTTAAACAGATTCTGGTGGTGGTGAAAAATCATAAACCCTTCTGGTTTCTGGCTATGGGCTTTTTTGTTTGTGGTTTTCAGGTAGTTTTTATTGGCATTCACCTGCCTGGCTATCTGATTGATCATGGGTTTAATGCCACAACCGGTACGATCTTCTTAGCCTTAGTGGGTCTGTTTAATGTGGTAGGCACCTATACGGCCGGCTGGCTGGGTGGCAAATACTTCAAACCGCATCTACTGATGGGATTATATGCATTGCGTGGAATTGCGATTATTGCCTTTCTCATGCTGCCTCTCAGCACATGGACAGTCTATAGCTTTGGTGTCATTATGGGGTTACTCTGGTTATCGACCGTTCCGCTGACCAATGGCATTGTGGCGAATATGTTCGGGGTGAAATATCTGACCATGCTCAGTGGCATCGTGTTCTTTACCCATCAGGTTGGCTCATTTTTTGGTGGCTGGCTCGGTGGAGTTAACCATGATTTGAGTGGCAATTATAATGCGGTGTGGATGCTATCCATTGTCCTCAGCATTTTTGGCGTACTGGTGCATTTCTGGGTCAATGAGGAGCAAATCGTCCATGACTGATTCTCTATTGAAACTCAAACTCTTGATTGCTGTGGCAATCCTGCTTTTACTGGCTTTGTCGATTGGACTGTGGTTTCAAACACCTCAGTTATTTGAATATTTTAATCAGGCTTTTTGCGCACACTAAACTGCTGAAATATCCTCAGCAGAAAATGCGCAATCCATCGCACAATAAGTTAAATGTTTCAAAATCAACTAAATATTAAAAATATCAGATTATTCATAAACTTATCATTTCTTTTGATTTTATTTCAGTCCGGAATTTTCTTAGATTCTCATCAACAAGAAAATTCTGAGACTTTATAATGACCAGCTTAACCCAACTTTCACAAGCCATTCATGATGCTCCACGCTGGCATCAGCAAGATCAATTTCAACATCCGGCTGAAATCAAGATTGTACCGCAAACAGATCAGGCCTTAGGCGCAGTGGTCTTTGGTCTGGATGCCCGTAAAGCCCAGTCATCTGAAACCATTTTACAGTTAAAACAGGCTCTGGCCGAGCATCTGATTTTGATCTTTAAGCAGCAAAGTCTGGATGATTTACAATACTTGGCATTTTCAACTTATTTCGGTTCCATTTTCCGCCCAGGTGCAGATACCCCGGTATTGGCTGCGCAGTCCGATAGCGGTGTTCCACCCGATGTCGTGCCGGTTTCCAATGCCGTCGGTCAGGGAGACTATACCGGGCATGGTGAACTGACTCCACATACCGATCATCAATGGACACCTTTACCCTCTTTTGCTTCCTTATTGTATGCGATTGAACTGCCTCAGAACGGTGGACAGACCAGCTGGATCAATACCATTAAAGCCTATGATGCACTCAATAAAGAAACCAAAGCACAGATTGATCAGCTGCAACTGATTACTTATAACCCTTTCGTGCGCCGTCAAAAAACCAGAGATCAGGCTGATGATCAAGGTTATGGCAATAGCCCGCTGTATCGCTTTAAAGATCAGCCCATATTAAGTCATGCCTATCCACATCCACTGGTGCGCACTCATCCTGAATCCGGTCGTAAAGCACTTTGGCTGAATACGCATACCGAAGTCGAACTGGTCAATTATGATGATCAGGCTGGCAGTCAACTGATCGCAAAATTACGTGAGCATATTTCAAAACCTGAGTTCGCTTATGAACATCACTGGGAAATTGGCGATATCGTGTTCTGGGATAATCAGGTGACTTTGCACTCACGCCGTCCATTCCCGGCTGATCAGCGCCGTTTATTAAAACGCATCAGTCTGGCGGGTAGCCGTCCGTTTTAGAAATGAGAAAATCAGAATAACAAGAAAGGTCATTACAACCTTCGATAATAATGACTCACATGTAAATCCTCTACCATTGAGACTTTGACCGGCCCAATGGTTTTTTATTTTCTCGAATAATAAAACTATCTAACTCTGAATATAAGTATAGATAGTAAATTCCTTAACAAAACAAAGCGCCTGTTTACTTTTCCTCACCTAATCTGCCTAGTGTATTTTCCTTTTTCTGCTTAGCGTATTAGAAAATCAGCAATAAACCTATGGAAAGAGGAAACGATAATGAATCAGCTTCAATTTTCAGATTGTGTGCAAACCTGTATGAACTGTTCCCTGGCATGTGCCAACTGTGCCAGTGCCTGTCTTAAAGAAGAAGATCTGGAGATGATGCGGGAGTGTATCCAGCGCTGTCTGGACTGTGCAGATATCTGTCAGCTTTGCGCCCGTATGGAACAAAAGCAATCTCCATTCATGCATGAAATATGTGAACTTTGTGCGAAAGCCTGTGACTACTGTGTAGAAGAATGTGGTCATCATGAAGATGAACATTGTCAGCAATGTGCCGAAGCATGCCGCCGCTGTGCTGAAGAATGCCGAAAAATGGCGGCTTAAAAATTCGATTTGATCAACTTGACTGACTTAATCACTTCCAATAAAAAAACCGCAAGTGAAGACTTGCGGTTTTTCTGTCTAAGTCAAATATCTCACTTAGAATAAACGGTTCATACCATTCAGTGTGGCTACACGATACGCTTCCGCCATAGTCGGATAGTTAAACGTGGTTTCTACGAAGTACTTGATGGTATTGTTCGGGCTGTTCATGACTGCCTGACCAATATGGATAATTTCAGAGGCATTATTACCGAAGCAATGTACACCCAAAACTTCCAATGTTTCGCGATGGAACAGAATCTTTAATTCACCCATAGTATCACCGGTAATCTGTGCACGTGCCAAATGACGGAATGATGCCTGACCGACTTCATACGGAATTTTTTCTTCAGTCAGCTGCTGTTCAGTCTTACCAATCGAAGAAATTTCAGGAATGGTATAAATCCCGGTTGGAATATCAGTCACCGGCGCAACGTCTTTCTCGCCGCTCATATTGGCACCTGCGCAACGACCTTGGTCATAGGCAGCAGAGGCTAGCGAAGGCCAACCGATTACATCACCGGCAGCGTAGATATTTTCTACTTCAGTCTGATATTGATCATTCACAGTCAATTGACCACGGCTGTTCGGTTTCAGGCCGACATTTTCAAGGCCTAGACCATCGGTATTGCCTGAACGGCCATTACACCACAAAATCGCGTCGGCTTTAATTTTCTTGCCGCTTTGCGTGTGCATCACCACATGGTCGTCAAATGTTTCTAAAAAGTCGATCTGTTCATTATGACGAATCAATACACCCTGTTCACGCAAGTGATAAGACAGTGCATCAGAAATTTCATCATCCAGATAGCTTAAAAGTTTGTGTTGGGTGTTGATCAAGTCGACTTTATGTCCTAGACCAATAAAGATCGAGGCATATTCACAACCGATTACACCTGCACCATAAATAATGATTTTCTGGATGGAATAGTCCAGATCCAGAATTTTGTCTGAATCAAATACACGTGGATGATTAAAATCAAGAATGTCTGGACGATATGGACGCGAGCCGCTGGCAATGACCAGTTGCTTGAACATCAGCGTTTCTTTAATGCCATCTGGGTTAAATACAAAAATGGTATTTTGATCCTGAATATAGGCACGACCATGATAAATATCAATTTTATTGCGGTCGTAGAAACGTGAATGTGTATCTACTTGTTGTTGAATAACTTTATGTGCATGACGCAACACTTGCTTCATGGTGAACTGCTTCCAGTCCCCGACTTTTTGAAACAGTGGATCACGTTGATAACGGATAATACTGGATACTGTTTGACGCAATGCTTTACTTGGAATCGTACCGACATGGGTACAGTTACCACCCAGCTGTTCACGCATCTCAACGATTGCAACACGCTTACCAGATTTGGCAAGTTTCATTGCCGCGCCTTCGCCCGCAGGGCCCGAACCTAGAACTACCGCATCATATTTAACGAAAGTCCCACTAACGACCTCTTTTTTACGTGGCATTCAACGCTCCTCAAAATTAAAAAATTCACTTTAATCTACACTCTTATTATGACGTAAATCCTGTTGATTTGGTGTATTTAACTCACATATATTGCTTGATAAGAACATTTTTTAAATGAATACCCCTTTTTGCCCTATTTAGAACGAAGTCCGTTATAATAACTGCGCTATCTTTGAGTATCTCCCCCTTCAAAAACAGTGGAAAAGTTGAATATGTCTGAAAACCGTAAACCTGAACAGGGCGTCAAACTTCGCGGTGCGGAAAAAGTTGCCCGCATTCCTGTAAAAGTTGTTCCTACGGTTGAAACGCCACGCAAGCCGGACTGGATCCGGGTGAAAATGGCGGCACCTGAAGAAGTTCAACGTATTAAAACCACACTACGTCAGCAAAAATTACATACGGTGTGCGAAGAAGCCGCCTGTCCAAACCTGCCTGAATGTTTTGGTGGCGGTACTGCGACTTTCATGATTATGGGCGATATCTGTACCCGTCGTTGTCCGTTCTGTGATGTGGCTCATGGCCGTCCAAATGCACTCGATGCAGATGAACCGCGTCATATGGCAGAAACTATTGCCAATCTGGGTTTGAAATATGCAGTGATCACTTCGGTAGACCGTGATGATTTACTGGATGGCGGTGCACAGCATTTTGTAGATTGTATTAAAGAAGCGCGTGCTCTAAGCCCGAATACCCTGCTGGAAATTCTGGTGCCAGATTTCCGTGGTCGTATGGATATCGCGCTGCGCATCATGACTGAATGCCCACCAGATGTGTTTAACCACAATATCGAAACTGTACCGCGTTTATATAAAGCCATGCGTCCAGGTTCTGACTATCAACACTCTTTAAACCTGCTGAAAATGTTTAAAGAATACTGCCCGGACGTACCAACCAAATGTGGTCTGATGGTCGGTATTGGTGAAACTGAAGAAGAAGTGCTTGCCCTGCTTGATGATTTATATGCGCATGGCGTAGATTATGTGACGATTGGTCAGTATTTGCAGCCTTCAAAAGAACATGCAGCGATTGACCGCTTTGTGACACCTGAAGAATTCGAGCGTTATACCGAACATGGTCAAAAACTCGGCTTCCGCAATATCTGGGCAGCACCAATGGTTCGTTCAAGCTACTTTGCCGACCGCCAATACTACGGCGAACCTGTACCAGCAGTGCGTCGTAAAGTGGATCCTGCAAAAAAAATTGCAGTCCAGGCCATTGAAGCTTAGTCCTGTTTAAACAAATGAAATAAAAGCCCTCTCTTGTAGAGGGCTTTTTAATATCCATAATTGAAATTCTACTCAGCGTTAAACGCCATTTTTTATTTTAGATAAGATTAAGTCATTACTTATCTTCACATTTCTTTGCGCGTTCTCACTTGAAGACTGAGCATTTTTCAAACAATCTCAAAAATAGATGAAAGATTTAAAAATATCGTTGCAAGACTTGAAAACGATCATTCTCACACGTGCAATGCTGAACCTGTCCGATCCTCAAGCGACAAAAAAAATGAATGAACTGTGACAAAAATTCTATGAGATCTCGGCACAGGCAGCGTTGTATAAATCTGGAGAACTATAACAATGCTATTTATATTTGCTGTACTACTGCTATTACTTAGTTTATGGGCGGTTTTCTATTTTCAGCTCTCCCGTAGCGCGGGTGCAATTGCACTAATTGTCATGTCAGTAGTCTGTGCCTTTATTAGCCCATGGTCACTTATTCTCGGCATTCCGCTGATCCTGATTAGCCTTGTGGTGATGATCGACCCTTTACGTATGTCGTTCATTTCTAAACCGGCCTATAAAGCACTGGCCAATGCCATGCCGAGTATCAGCCCGACAGAACGTGAAGCACTGGACTCCGGAACCAGCTGGTGGGAAAAAGAACTGTTTATGGGTGCACCGAACTGGGAAACCTTTAACAGTTATCCCTATCCCAAATTATCGCTAGAAGAACAAGCTTTTCTGGACAATGAGGTTGAGACCTTGTGCAGCATGCTGGATGAATGGGAAATCCATGAGCAGAAAGCGCTGCCTGATCATGTCTGGCAATATATTAAGGAACATGGTTTCTTAGGCCTGATTATTCCCAAAGAATACGGCGGTCGTGCCTTTAGCTCCTTTGCCCAAAGTCGGGTGATGAGCAAGATTGCTTCGCGATCTCTGACCACAGCCGTGAGTTGTATGGTACCGAACTCACTCGGACCAGGCGAGCTGTTACTGCATTATGGTACCGAAGAACAGAAAGACCGTTATCTGCCGGGTCTGGCGCGAGGCGAAGAAATTCCCTGTTTCGGTTTGACCAGTCCGGAGGCCGGTTCCGATGCTGGTGCGATTCCTGATACCGGTGTAGTCTGCTATGGCCAGTTTGAAGGTCAGGAAGTACTCGGTCTGAGAATGAATTTTTCCAAACGCTGGATTACTTTGGCACCAATTGCGACAGTGGTGGGTCTGGCCTTTAAAATGTATGATCCGGATCATCTTTTGGGTGAACAGACTGAATATGGCATTACCTGTGCCCTGCTTCCTGCCAGTCATGAAGGCGTAATAGTGGGACCACGGCATAACCCGGGACCGCCATTCATGAATGGAACAGTGGAAGGTAAAGATGTCTTTATTCCACTGGACTGGATTATTGGTGGCGTAAAAAATGCCGGTAAAGGATGGCGCATGCTGATGGAATGTTTGGCAGTCGGTCGTGGCATTTCCCTACCAGCGCTGTCTACTTCTACTTCAGAAATGACTTATTTAAATGTGGGTGCTTTCTCTCGTATTCGTCAGCAATTCAAGATTTCAGTTGGCAAGTTTGAGGGTGTTCAGGAAGCCAATAGTGAAATCGCCAGTGACACCTATATGCTGGAAGCCTTCCGTTATCTGGTCACCTGTGGTCTGAATCAGGGTGGCAAGCCTGCCGTAATGACGGCGATTGCCAAATACTATGCAACTGAAGGCATGCGTAAAGTGGTCAATCACGGCATGGATGTGGTCGGTGGTCGTGCCATTCAGATGGGGCCGCGTAACTTTCTGGCACCTTACTATCAGGCAATTCCAGTCTCCATTACCGTCGAAGGCGCCAATATTCTCAGTCGTTCCTTGATGATTTTTGGACAGGGTTCAATGCGCTGCCATCCTTATCTATATGAAGAATTACAGCTCTTACAGGCAGAAGACTCGGCAGCGGCTCTAAATCCTTTTGATAACTTGCTGTTTAAGCATTTGGGTTACACCTTTAACCGGACTGCTCGCTCCTTTGCCTATGCCTTTACAGGTGGCTCAAGTGCTGCGCCGCAAAGTGCGGTTGATTTCACCCAGCCTTATTATAAGATCATTAATCGGCTGAGTGCCAACTTTGCTTTAACTGCGGATATGTGCCTAGGTTTACTCGCAGGGGATATCAAACGTAAGGAAATGCTTTCGGGTCGTCTGGCCGATATTCATGCACATCTGTTTATTGCTTCCTCAATTCTGAAATATTTTGAGCATAGCAAAAAGACTGAAGATGAGCGTTTACATGCACAGCTTGCGGTAGAAAAGTCTCTGTATACAGCGCAAGAAGCTTTTTTCGATCTGTTTGCCAACTTTCCATCAGGTGCAGCAGCAGGTATGGTCAAACTGTTATGTTTCCCACTTGGCCGCCCATTGAAAAAACCGTCAGACCAGCTAAAACAGCAGGTAGCCAACAGTATGATGGAAGACAATGCTTTCCGGAAAGTACTGAAAAAGCATGTTTTCTATAGCACAGCGGAAGATGATGTAAATGGTCGTATGGAATCAACCTTCACCATGTTATTGGAAATTGAGCAGCTTTGGGATCGCTTTAAAAAAGCTGAAAACAAAGGTCAATTCAAGGGACTCAGTTTTGCTGATCATGTGGCTGATGCGCATGAACAAGGCTTTATTAATGAAGAAGAAGCCAATAAGTTACTGCACTATAATGCGCGTCGCTATGACAGCATGTTGACTGATGTCTTCGATTTGCATTTACAGGAAGTATTGGAGCTGGAAAATCCTCATATTTCGAAAGCAGATGCAACAGGTACTGATACTTCAGTTCAAAGTGCACCTTCACATTCAACCAGTCCTTAGATAGAACTTTTATCTAAATCAGACCTTGATTACAAAGTGAAGTTATTTCCTGATTTCACTTTGGATATCTCAAGTGGCTATTAAGCCACTTTTTTACGACTATTGCACGATGGTATTTAAGAGATAAAACGTTAAGCTAGACTCATAATAAAATTGAGGGTCAATGATGTCACAACAAGATTATGAAAATGGCTTGAAAGTCCGTACTGAAGTGATGGGTTCAAGCTTTGTAAAGCGCGCTCAGGACAATACGGTTCCTTTTACTCAGCCTTTGCAGGACTGGATTAATGAACATGCCTGGGGTTCGACCTGGCAACGTGAAGGGGTTTTACCACGTAAATATCGTTCTTTAATTACTATTGCTTTTCTTACCGCGCAAAAAAGCCCAACTGAATTGAAAGGCCATGTTCGTGGCGCTTTGAATAATGGTGCAACAGTTGAAGAAATTCAGGAAGTACTACTGCATAGCCTGCCTTACTGCGGTGCCCCAGCTACTCAGGAAGCCTTCCGTGCAGCGCTTGAAGTGATTCAGGAATATCAGACAAATCAACAGAATTAAGAACTGCCTAGGCTATTTAACTGGCTTATCAATAATAAAGCCGGGAATTAAAATTCCCGGCTTTTTAAATTTTAAACTGATATATCTATAGCTATAACGTCTTTAACACTGTCTTTAATATTGTTTGAAAAGATTATCCTCTTAATTTAATTTGAGTCCGCTGTTCCAGTCCTTGCACCGCAGCGGAGAAATCCAGCTGACTGGCCTGTGGTTTGGCAATCTGCTGAAACTCTTGCTGAACCAAAGACATTACTGATAAATCCAGTTGCTGTTGCTGTACCAACTCCAAGGCAATGCCAATATCTTTCTGTAATAGATCCAGTGCAAAGGTCTTATTAAATTCACGGCTTAGTACACGCTGTGCCATGATATTTTCCGACATGCTGCTTTTACCACTGGAATGATTAATACAGTTTAGTGCACTGCTTAAATCAACACCCTGCCCTTTCAGCACAGTCAGCCCTTCAGCCAATGCCCATAAGTGAGTCGCCATTAAGGTATTATTCACAGCTTTTACCGCAAAGCCAGAACCGCTTTCTCCCACATATTCAATCAGGCCAGCAAAGGCATCAATGATCGGTTTGGCTCGTTCAAAGGCTTGTTCATTGCCACCCACCATCACAGTTAAAGTGCCTTTTTCTGCCCCAACAGTCTGACCGGATACTGGAGCATCCAGATAAAAACTGCCTTGTTGCTCCAAGAGCTTCGCCAGTTTTTGGGCAGATTCCGGTACACCGCTGGTACAGTCAATCCAGATTGCACCTTGTTTGGGTGGATGGGCTGCAATCAATGCTTCCACATCCTGACTGGTCGGCAAACAGGAAAAGATAAAATCTGCCTGAACCGCCTGCTTAATACTCACTGCTTGAGTTGCAAAAATTTCAGCATGCGTTACAGCTTTCTGTTCAGTTCGATTCCAGACCCAAACCTGATGCCCGAGTTTTGGCAAATGGGAGGCCATATGCCAGCCCATTGCCCCGAGTCCTAAAAATGCAATTGAATGACTCAAAAAATGCTCCTCATATTAAGCGACTGGCTTAGCCTCAACCTCAGTTACGGTTTCAGCTGGTTCAGATGCTGGCAATTCTTTATCTTCACCACGATTTAGGAACAGGTTCAACAAAATCGCAGCCAAAGTCGCAGTACCGATACCACCCAAATCGAAACCACCAATCTGCAAGCTATAATTACCTGTCCCCATAATCAGACACACCGCACCAATAATCAGGGTACTGTTCTTGGTAAAATCAACATGGTTATCCACCCAGATTTTGGCACCCGCCACAGTAATCAACCCGAAGACCACAATCGATGCGCCACCCAATAAAGCTACTGGAATGGTACTGATCACCGCACCAAATTTAGGTGAAAGTCCCAGCAAAATAGCGAAGATCCCGGCAAAAATAAATACGGTGGTGGCGTACACTTTGGTCACTGCCATCACACCGATATTTTCAGCATAAGTGGTCATCCCGGTACCGCCGACAGAAGCGGATAATGAAGTACAAACCCCATCTGCAAAGAAACCGCGTCCTATATACGGCGACAGATTTTTACCAGTCATTGCGGATACCGCTTTAAAGTGCCCAAGATTTTCTGCAACCAGAATAATGGCCACTGGTGCAATCATCAGCATGGCATTCATTTCAAAGACCGGACTCTGGAAATTCGGCAAACCAAACCATGCTGCTTCACTGACTTTGGTAAAATCAATCGCAGATCCGAAGCCCATGACGTTTGTGAAAAGGAAGTAAATCAGATAGGAAGACAATAAGCCCAATAACAGCAACAGACGGCGTACCATTCCTCGGGTAAACACAGCAATCACACTGATACAGATAATGGTGATTAATGCCATCCAGGAATCAAACTGGTTCGCTGAAACACTCTTAATTGCGACTGGCGCCAGGTTCAAACCAATGATCATCACAATCACGCCTGTCACTACTGGCGGCATCAGTTTTTCAATCCAGTTGGTACCGGTTTTCATGACCAGCAGACCAATCAAGGCATAGACAATACCGCAAGCAATGGTACCGCCAAGCGCCAGCCCGATATTGGGATTCGCCCCTGCTCCGGAGTAGCCTGTGACCGCCACCACGGCGCCAATAAAGGCAAAACTAGACCCCAGATAACTTGGCAATCGACCGCCAGTGATCAGGAAAAATAAAATGGTGCCAATCCCGGTAATAAAAATCGTGAGATTGGGATCAAACCCCATTAAAAGTGGCGCCAGCACGGTTGCCCCAAACATCGCAAACACATGCTGTAACCCGAGAATAATACTTTTCCCAGCAGGCAGATATTCATCTGTTTGCACGGGTGTGGTATCGAGATTGCCTTGGTAAGGCTTAAATTTTGGAAACCACGTTTCTTTTTCTTGCATCGGCTTCCCCTCCTTGATTAGGACTGAATTGATTTAGCACATTTTGTGTGGCTCACAGTAAGAACGGTTAAAGTACATCAGCGCATTGCCTTGACTCTGGCACATGGCTTTCACCTCACAGAACAGCACGTCATGACTGCCTACGGATAAACATTGGACCACCTCGCAGTCAAAACTGACTAAGGCATCTTCAAGTACAGGCGACTGGGTCACCAAAGTTTTCCAGTTCCCCTGACTGAAACGCTCTGCCATTGGTGTTTTTCCACCAAACAGATTGGAAAGATTTTGTTGATGTGATGCCAGGGTATTCACACACAACACCTGATTCTTTTTAAAGGTTTCATAGACTGACGCAGAACGGTTCAGGCACACCAGTAACGTTGGTGGTGTATCCGTCACGCTACATACGGCCGAAGCGGTAAATCCAGCCATTCCTGCATCGCCTTGCGTGGTAATGACATTCACTGCAGCACCTAGATTAGACATGCCCTGACGGAAAATCTGCTGATCGACCTGGGTAAAGATGTCATCTGATGCGTTAGTCGCCAAAACCTTATTTAATGCGTTATTTTCTACAACTGTTTCTGTGATGATTTTAGATAGTTTGGCATTCATGCTGTTCTCCCTCCCCCAAGTCAATATTCAGTTTCAGACCTGGGGCATCTAGTAATGAGATTGAATCAGGTGGATCGGCTTATACATGGGCAATCGAAGCAATTTCGACCAGCGCATCAGGTTTGGCCAAACCTGTCTGTACGCAATAACGTGCCGGTTTATCTCCCGGGAAATACTCAGCATAAACTGTATTAATCGCAGCATAATCTGCCCAGTCTTTGACAAAGACATGGTTAAACGTTACGTCATCCATGCTGCCACCGGCTTCTTCAATCACACGCTTGATAGTTTCCAGAATATGACGGGTCTGTGCTGCGGCATCACCGACATGCACCACATTATTATTTTCATCAAAAGCTAATGTACCGGATACATACACAATATTGTCTGCCTTGGTTGCCGGTACATAAGGTGCTAATGGTTTCGATGTTCCTGCTGGAATAATGATTTCTTTAGGCATACTATTTTTTCCTTAATTCTGATCTTTAATTCTTTATGCGCTTACAGCTGATTTAGTTTCTTTTAGTTACTCACTTTCTTTTTGAAAGGTCTCGACAAAATTTGCAGTATCTGACACCCAACCAAAGAAGGTCTTGATGTTATACAGACTGGCTTCATGAGCTTCGGCTGGACCTGCCTGATAGCAGGCATCAGCAAGTGCGACACCGAAATACTCCAGGAAGAAGCCATCACGTAGCGTCGATTCCACACAAACGTTGGTGGCAATTCCGACAAAGACCAGATTACGGATTCCTCGCACACGCAACATGCTGTCCAACGCGGTATTAAAGAAACCGCTATAACGTGGCTTTTCGATCACCAAGTCTTGTGGCAATGGCTTTAACTCATCAATCAGTTCAAAATCCCAACTACCTTTGGCCAATAACTGTCCCTGTAATTCAGGATGTTTACGCATGGTCTTTAAGGCATTGGATTTATGGAAATTTGGAGAGTCCTTACCACCCGCTTCCTTATATTCCGCATCCCAGCCATTTTTGAAATAAATCACCTGAATACCAGCTGCATGTGCAGCATCAACAGCCTTTTTAATATTTTCCACTACTGGCTTGGTCTTTGAGACATCAAAGCCCGCCAGATCCAGATAGCCGCCTTGCGAGGTATAAGCATTCTGCATATCAATGACGATCAAAGCTGTTTGTTCTGGTGCAAGACAAATCGCTTCGGGTTCAGCTTTAAGGGTTTTTCCTGTGCCGAGTTTTTCAGTAAAACCGGCTGTTACGACTGATTCACTCATGCGCTTTTCTCCATAACCGGTGCTGCATCTTCAATGACAATATGATCACGACATTTCATCAGTGGCTGGATTTTCTGACCGAAATTTTCAACGCCTTGAATAAAATCATCAAAAGTCAGTAGCACACCTTCGGTACCCTTGATCTCGCCAATTTCATCCAACATTCGTGCCACATTTCCATAGGAACCCACCAGCGTACCCATATTGATATTCACTGGAGATACACTCGAAGCCATTTGACGGATATTGGTATCTGTACCAGAAGTCGTATCTTTACCGCCTTGATTCATCAGCCAGTTAATCGCTTCCATGTCGGCACCATCGTTATAGTGCTGCCATTTGGCTTGAGCTTCTTCATCAGTTTCTGCAGCAATCACCATAAACAGCACATAAGTCTGTACATCACGGCCAGTTACATCTGTTTTTTCTTTTAGGCGGTCATTAATTTCTGCATAAGCTGTTGGAGTATTCAAGCCTTTACCAAACACGAAGTTATAATCGGCATATTGTGCAGAAAACTCTAAACCTGCATCAGACTGACCTGCGCAGATAATTTTCATATCCGCTTGTGGACGTGGGCTGACACGGCAATCTTCCATCTGGAAATGTTCGCCCTTAAAGTCTGACTTACCAGTCGCCCAAAGTTCACGCAGAATTTGTACATATTCAGACAGATATTCATAGCGTTTACCAAAATAGTCATTACCTGGCCACATACCCATTTGGGTATATTCAGGTGGTTGCCAGCCAGTCACCACATTTAGACCAAAACGGCCATTAGAAATAGAATCAATGGTAGACGCCATACGTGCCACAATTGCCGGTGGCATGACCAAAGTGGCTGCCGTTGCATAAATTTGAATTTTGCTGGTCACGGCTGCGAGACCCGCCATCAGGGTGAAAGTTTCCAGGTTATGTTCCCAGAATTCGGTCTTGCCACCAAAGCCACGCAGCTTGATCATGGAGAGTGCGAAATCGAAACCATAGTGTTCAGCACGTTGTACGATTTGTTTGTTTAACTCAAAAGTCGGCATGTACTGTGGTGCATTTTCAGAGATTAACCAGCCGTTATTTCCAATTGGACAGAAGACACCTATTTTCATTTTCACACCTCATTATTTTTAACACTTATTCAAAATTCTGATTCCACTTCGGGAATTTTATTTACAAGATAAACATTGCAAAGCGTGTGCCAACTATATTTAATTTATAATTATCAATTACTTAATATTTTATTTTTTGAATTTTTAGTAAAATAACCATTTTTACCTATGAGTCAATTTTGAACATATTGTTTCATTCAAGTGCACTCGTAGCAATTTTTGCATTTGCAGTTCATGCATCAATTCGAAGTAAAAACCATGCTGATGCTACAAAAATGATTGATTAGAAAAAATAAAAAACCAGACACGAGGTCTGGCTTTAAAAAAATCTTCAAACTAAGGGGAAATCAGGAATGAAAGGATCAGTTGATTCACCTGATCTGTCTCGGTCACAGTAGATGCATGTGCACCTGTAGCAAGCAAACTTAGCTGACTATGCGGCAAGCATTGCTGTAATTGCTGTGACCGTTGATAAGGCACCAGGAAATCATTCTGATTGGCAAGCAGATGTATAGGAATATCTTTGAGTGCCTGTTGATGTTCTGTGTTTAGTTTAAAAGTCTGCACGGCTTGTAGGCGTGCCAGAACATTTTTGATCGGTGGAAAGTCAAGGAGCTGCTTATTTTCTGCTTCGGTTAACTGATCAATATGGGTTGAAATCCACTGCGGCGGATAAAGAAATAAAGCCTGTGCTCTCACATATGCCTCTGCCTTGCTATTGAGCAATAACGAAGTCCGGGCTTCGAAACACTTCTGAGTATGAGCATCCAGCTCTCCCCAAGCATTTAACATGGTCAAACTGAGCAGCTTAAACTTTCTTTCAGCCTGATAGGTCGCCAGTTGCATGCCGATATGTCCGCCCAACGCATGCCCGATAAAATGAAACTCTCGAATGCCATCATTGATCAATAAATCCAGAATCTGGCCGGCCATATGGTCGATCGAATAAGGCGTGGGCAAGAGTTCAGAATCTGAATGACAGCCTTCCTGGTCATAAGTAACCACATGAAAATGCTGCTGTAAAACTCTAATTTGAGGATTCCAGAAACTGGCATGTCCGCCCAGTCCGGACGAAAGCACCACATAAGGTGCATCTGCCTGTGCTGCATGATGAATAAATAAAGACATAAATTTCTCATAGTTTAAATATGAGATGAACGCAGCAAAATATATGCCTAAACAGGACCTTTTTTGAACAACTGTTAAAATTACAGCCAGTAGACATTAAAGCTGTAATAAAATTCTTGTACTTCAAAACGTACGTTATAACCCAGATCTGTTAACTCGGCAGACAAGGCACGGATATCTTCCAAAGGCAGATGTTTGGGAAAAACTGTCAGTACCGCTGTATTGCCTTGCCGGGCATTATCTTCAATCAGTTGCGCCAGACGTGGCTTATACATTTCAATATTCAGGTTAGCAACATTAGATAAAATTTTGGCCTGATCTGCCGTCATAAAATTCATTTTTATTTTCTCTTTTAATGTTATTTCACTAAGCTAAATGATTTATAAAACGCTTAATATTTCACTTTTGTATCAGAACATGCTGAAAGAAAGTATAAAAAAAATCCCTCATCATGAGGGATTTTTTTTAATCAAACTTATTGGCCTGGCAGAGGAATATATTGTGAAGCACTGTCTTGTGCCTTACGTTCAGTCACCACAACCTCTAGGATCATGGTTTTTCCTGCCCGCTCAATTTCAATCTGAATGGTACTGTTTGGCTTTTGCAAGGCCACAAAATTAATCAGATGTGAGGCAGAACTAATCTCTTCCTCATTTACTTTCATAATCTTATCGCCACGCTGGATTCCAGCCTTGGCAGCAGGTCCATTCGGTAGCACTTCTGCGACCGTCACACCTTTTTCTTTGGGTTGCAGGACATCATCACGCTCTGCAGGTAATAAGCTGATCCCTAACCAGCCACGAACCACACGGCCATCTTTCAAAATGGCATTCATCACCTGCTGACAAATTTTGGCCGGAATGGCAAAACCAATCCCCAGCGAACCACCAGACTGCGAGAAAATTGCAGTATTCACACCAATTAAATTACCGGCGACATCAATAAGTGCACCGCCCGAGTTACCCGGGTTAATTGCAGCATCGGTCTGTACAAAGTCTTCATAGGTATTGATACCCAAATCTGAACGGCCCGTTGCCGAGATAATCCCCTGCGTCACGGTTTGCCCAACACCAAAAGGATTACCAATGGCCAGAACCACATCACCGACTTCATTGCCACTGAGTTTAAATGGCAAAACTGGCAATTGCGTCAGTTCAATCTTGATCACGGCCAGATCGGTATCCGGGTCAGTTCCGACCACTTTAGCTTCGGCACGACGTCCATCCTGCAAAGCCACTACAATCTGATCGGCCTGCGCAATCACGTGGTTATTGGTCAGGATATAACCGTCTGGACGTACAATTACACCCGAACCTAAACTGTTTTCATTCGGGCTTTGTCCATACTGGTCAGGCAACTGATCGCCAAAGAATTCACGAAATACCGGATCGGTCAGTAAAGGATGCGCCTGTTGCTTGACTTTTTGGGTAGTAAAAATATTCACGACAGCCGGGGCTGCCACTTTTACAGCAGCACTGTAGGAGACCACGCCTCCTGAGCGCGACGTATCAATCAACGGCTCTACTTTTTCAGCAGGCATTTTGACGCCATCTGGCGCAACTGGTGCCTTTGGTTTTTGTAGTTGTTGCCACCCCAAAAAACCGATAATGACTAAAATCAGTAACACCCAGGGTAACCATGTAAAGGTGCGGCGCACGTTGCTATCCTCTAAAATATTTTAATTCGTTGATGACTAAGTAATTTGTGTCCTATTGTAATGCTAAATACATAACTAAACACAAAAAATTCCACAGAGATTTGTGCAGCTTTAGTTACAATTAGACCTATAGATAAATATGGGCAAGTTTTTAAACTTACAGGAATTTTATGGCGAATTTGAACGATATTATTCAATGGTGTGACCAGACTTTGGCAGCACGTGAATTTAAGGACTATGCACCGAATGGCTTGCAGATTGAAGGCAAATCCGAAGTGAATAAAATCCTCTGTGCCGTGACCGCCTCCCAGAGTGCAATTGAAGCTGCAATTGAGCAAGGCGCAGATTTATTGCTGGTTCATCATGGCTATTTCTGGAAAGGAGAAGCCTATCCGATTACGGGAATGCGTGGTAAACGCATTAAAACCCTGATTCAACATGATATCTCACTGGTTGGCTATCATCTGCCTTTAGACAGTCATCCAACACTGGGAAATAATGCCGCCATTGCGGATTTATTAGAACTCGAAAATATCGAACAGCTTGATCCGAGTGAGAAACGTCCAATTGGCAATATTGGCTATTTAAAACAGCCAATGAGTCCGGAAGATTTTAAAAATTATGTTTCAGAAAAGCTGGGCTTTGATGCGATTCATCTTCCTGCTGAAAAAACTCAAATCCATAAAGTCGGTTTCTGTACCGGTGGTGCGCAGGATTATATTCAAAAAGCGGCACTACAAGATTGTGATGCCTATATTTCAGGTGAAGTGAGCGAACGCACCTTTTATGAAGCTCAGGAACTGAATGTGCATTATTATGCTTGTGGCCATCATGCGACTGAAAAATACGGTGTGCAACGCCTTGGCAAGGCTATTTCAGAACAGTTTAATATTGAGTATGATTATTTCGAATTAAACAATCCGATTTAATTCGACTGACGGTTATGATCAGTGGCTTTATTCATATATTTTCAGGCTTTATTCTGTATTGTTATTTATACACGATGCCCATTTCTGCCCGATTATCTATTACAATAAAGCCACTTATTGTTAAAACCCAGCAAAATGCAAGGAATTGAGAACATGACAACCATTACTTTACCAGCATTACCTTACGGCTACGAAGATCTTGCTCCACACATCAGCAAGGAAACTTTAGAATACCATCACGACAAACACCACAATACGTATGTGGTTAACCTGAATAACCTGATCGCTGGTACTGAGCTTGAAGGCAAAACTCTAGAAGAAATTATTACAGCAACTGCTGGTGATGCTTCTAAAGCAGGTGTTTTCAATAACGCGGCTCAAGTTTGGAACCACACGTTCTACTGGAACTGTATGGCTAAAAACGGTGGCGGTAAAGCAACTGGTACTTTGGCTGCAAAAATTGACGAAGCTTTCGGTTCTTATGAAAAATTTGCTGAAGAATTTGCTGCTGCTGCAACTACTCAGTTTGGTTCAGGTTGGGCTTGGTTAGTGGCTGACGAAGTAAACGGTCAGCTTTCTATCATGAAAACTTCAAATGCTGATACGCCAATGGCGCACGGTAAAATTGCAGTGTTGACGATTGACGTTTGGGAACACGCTTACTACATCGATTTCCGTAATGCTCGTCCTAAGTACATCTCTACTTTCCTAGAAAGCCTAGTAAACTGGGATTATGCAAATGCGAAATATGCAGGTCAGCCTGCAGGTGTTGAGAAATAATTTTTTATTTCTTTGCTAAAAAAATCACCCACTTCGGGTGATTTTTTTATTTTTAGGCTCTAAATGAATATTTATGAAGCAAACAATTCATTTCTTTACATTAATTGATTGACGACCTGGTTATTCATCCCTAAAATGCCGATCAGATTCTCCAATAGCTCAGTCGGTAGAGCGACGGACTGTTAATCCGCAGGTCCCTGGTTCGAGCCCAGGTTGGAGAGCCATATATTCTTCCATAGCTCAGTCGGTAGAGCGACGGACTGTTAATCCGCAGGTCCCTGGTTCGAGCCCAGGTGGAAGAGCCAAGATTCTGAAGAAACCCACTCATTGCGAAGTGGGTTTTTTTATAGCTGTATTTTTTAAATTGAGATCATATTGATTTATATGCGCGATCAACCGCTCATTTCTTATGATCCAGATCACTTATCAAAATTCAGGCTGATCGCGATTTTGCTGTTAGGACCGGTTTACATAAACATAACAGTTTAAACTACAAACCTTTTCGACTATTTTTAAAACACTTGATTCAATTTCTTCAGCTTTTTTCTAAAAGTGCCTTGACCCCTTTTCAAATCTCTCTATAATCGCTGTCAGATTCTCCAATAGCTCAGTCGGTAGAGCGACGGACTGTTAATCCGCAGGTCCCTGGTTCGAGCCCAGGTTGGAGAGCCAATCTATTCTCCCATAGCTCAGTCGGTAGAGCGACGGACTGTTAATCCGCAGGTCCCTGGTTCGAGCCCAGGTGGGAGAGCCAAGATTCTGAAGAAACCCACTCATTGCGAAGTGGGTTTTTTTATTCTCCCCTTTTGTGATCTGTGTTTAATTTGAGTCAGTTTATATTTTTTGTGATTGGCTGCCTGGCAACTTTTGCATTAGTTTGCCTGCTCTTCCCACATCTCTTCACCCGTCAAAAGAAATTCTATCCGAAGCGCGTCATTACTGCTTTTGAAAGCAGGATGTTTACACGTCTGAAAGATGCCTTTCCTCATCATCACATTCTGGCACAAGTCGCGTTTAGCGCTTTGATCACGCACGATCAGATGAAAATGCGCAATCAATTTAATCGCAAAGTCACAGACTTCGTGGTACTTGATCGTGAATATAATGTAGTGGCGATTGTCGAACTGGATGATCCGAGCCATATTGGCAAAGAGCAGGAAGATGCTGAACGCGATGCCATGCTGATTGCAGCAGGCTATACCGTGATTCGATACACCCAGATTCCGACTATCAGACAACTGCAAAGGGATTTAAAATAAATTAAGCTGCAATTTCGATATTTCTCGCTGCAGCTTGAATTGGATTAATCAAAGCCTCCTGCTCCGCTTTTAATTTCTCGGCAGCTTTTCATGCTTCAAAACTAACCTATCCTCGTCCAATTTAGCGTCTCATCACAAGCATTCTCAGTTAAACCTGCCTTTCTGCAGGATTAGGGTGATAAAGTTTAAATTATCGCTCTATAATCCTTTCGAAAACAAAATATAAGTCAGATGACCTGATTGGCCTGTTCCATTTCTGGCCATCATCACCTTGCTTATTTTTGGCGTTGTTTTTTTATTCAGTGATCGTTTATTTATGCAAAATTCTATTCGTATTGGTATCGCGGGTTACGGTAATCTTGGCCGCGGTGTTGAAACTGCCATCCAGAAAAATCCTGATATGCAGCTTGTCGGTATTTTTACTCGCCGCTCACCAAGCAGCGTCTCTCCTTGCTTTGCAGAAACTCAAGTGTATAGCATGGATGCACTATTAAATGAGTTTAGCGATAAAATTGATGTGCTGATTCTTTGTGGCGGCTCTAAAGATGACTTGCCACAACAGGCGCCTATCTTTGCAAGTAAATTCAATACTGTAGATAGTTTTGATACGCATGCACGTATTCCGGAATACTATGCTGCAGTCGATGCACCCGCCCTTGCTAACAAAAAAACAGCCATGATTTCTATTGGCTGGGATCCTGGCATGTTCTCGATTAACCGTTTATTTGGTGAAGCGCTATTACCAGATGGCGAAACTTATACTTTTTGGGGTAAAGGCTTAAGCCAAGGCCATTCGGATGCGATCCGCCGTGTACCTGGGGTGAAAGCTGGTGTTCAATATACCATTCCATCCACTGATGCTATTGAACAAGTCCGCAGTGGCGCACGACCTGAGTTAAGCACCAAAGATAAACATCATCGTGACTGTTATGTGGTCTTGGAACAAGGAGCTGATGCAGCAACAGTTGAACAAACCATCGTCAGCATGCCTGATTATTTTGCAGATTATAATACGACTGTGAATTTTATCAGTGAGGAAACTTTACTGAAAGATCACCAAGATATGCCACATGGCGGTTTTGTCATTCGTAGTGGTAATACCAGTGATGCACAAAAACAGGTGATTGAGTTTTCTTTAAAGCTGAATAGCAATCCAGAGTTTACTGCAAGTGTTCTAGTGGCTTATGCCCGTGCCTGCTACCGTCTGAATCAAACTCAGCAATATGGTGCCAAAACAGCCCTAGATGTAGCACCTGCCCTACTTTCAATTAAATCTTCAGAACAATTGCGCAAAGAATTGCTTTAAGATGATTTAAATATAGCCACCGATCGGATGATGGGTGGCTATATTTTTCCATTCTAGAATACAGCTTGCCTAATTACTAAGTATCGAATATCTACAGTCAAATCATCGTTTGCAGAAACCCATGCAACTATCTACTACACAGACATTTGCAGTATTAGACAAGTGCAAAGGGATTTTAGATAGATTAAGGTGCTGTTGCACTACTTTCAGACGCAGCTTGAGTTGAATCTGCCTTAACATCCTGCTCTGCTTTGAGCTTTTCCGCAGCTTCTCGTGCTTCAATACGCGCAATCATATCTGTCTGCTGCTGCTTGTATTTTTCCTGATTTTTAGCATCACTATTCACTGCAAGAAATGCCATACTAATTAAAAATACCGGAATACAAAGTGCAAGCGTACCGAAGATCAATAGCTTTTTGACACTGCGGGGCTGTGGCTGCTCGGACATAACAAACCTGCTTTAATTTCGTCATTTAATTACACTGCCCAATATAACAAAATAAAGTCATAGCTCAAGCCTTATAGATTAGGCAATAACAAAAGCATCCTTATAGGACGCTTTTTTCTCAGTCGATAGACAGTCACTACCTCAAAGCCAGTAGTATTCCTGCAAAAATAATCAGTCCAATCCAGCGGTTATGCCTAAACGCCCAGAAACACAAATGTGGATTTTTATCTCGAGTTTTAAACCATTGGTAAATAAAATCGAGAGTGACAACAATTAATGCAGCCAAACCAAATGGAATCAGTAAATTTTCTAGCCAAAGTGCTACAGCAATCAAAAGAATACTAATGGCCTGCAAAGCGCTAATGATCTGAATATCATATCGACCAAATAAGATCGCGGTTGATTTCACCCCAATCTTTAAATCGTATTCACGATCTGCAATTGCATATTGGGTATCATAGGCTACGGTCCAGGCCAGATTACCAAAATATAGAAGCCAGCAGGTTAAATCCGGCGTTTGTCCAACTGCGGTATAAGCCATCGGAATCGACCAGGAAAATGCTGCACCCAAAAAGACTTGAGGTAAATGGGTATAGCGCTTCATAAAAGGATAAATAAACGCTAAAAATAAAGCCCCAAATGACCAGTAAAAAGTTTCGATTGGCAGAAAAAATAGCAAGCAGGCACTGGCAGCCACCAAAACCAGAAATACCATTACGGCCTCTTTGGCACTGATAATCCCGGTCGCTAATGGGCGGTTTTTAGTACGCTCCACATGTGCATCGACTTTACGGTCAGCAAAATCATTAATGGCACAGCCTGCCGCCCGCATAAAAATCACACCCAAAATCATGGGAATTAAAATTTCAATACGTGGCATGCCCTGAGCTGCAATCCACAGCGCCCACATGGTAGGCCAAAAAACCAGTTCAGTCCCAATCGGTTTATCAAAACGACAAAGATAATAATAGGCGCTAAGACGCTCACGCCAGGTGATTGCTTGTGCGGTTGCCATAAAAATCAAGCCCGTGAATTTTGTATAAAGTGTTCAAATGCCGGTAAAAATGTTTCTTGTACGATAAATTTACAGCCGTGCCAAGTATAGCAGCTCTGACGGGTCCAGCCCTCATCTAAAAGTACCACCCGGCGCTGGCACAGTGGATTAGTGCGCTGAAACAGAAACCAGCCAATCGGTTTGGTGCCAATATGCTGAAAAATTCGGGCTTTTTTTTGCAGGCTTAAAATCGGAAAGATGCTTTTGGCTTTCACCCAAGGAGACTGTTCCGAGCCGTAGAGATAACTTTCACGCACCCAGGAAGTATGCTGATGTGACATCTGCATCCATTTGGCATTGGCAAAGCTTAAACGCTGAAAATGCTCTTGAATTGGCTCGACATGGAATTGTCCTTGCGCCAAATCGGTCAGTTGTTGCGTGAGTGAACCCGATGCATACAGCCACGGTTTTAACTCAACAGGCAGAGTTGACAGCAGCACACGCTGATTTTGATTTCTAGAACGACTATTCATTGTTAACAGTTATCTGTTTTTGCAATGATTTCATATTTGCCTTGTGGGGTTTTAATTAAAATAAAACCTTCAGCACTCAAATAAAATGATTCTGGATAAGCATAATCCAGCGCTATTTCAGGATTTTTCAGCGCCACAAATTGAGCCTGCTTATAACCCTCGGGAGTCCGCCCCACTTCAAGATAAGTCACTTCAGAGAAGTTCAACTTAAAACCTTTGTTATGATCTTTTGGATCAATCCATGGATAAAAGCTGGTGTGCTTTTTACGTTGTGCCATTTAAGCCCATCAATCATTTAAAATTATAAATAGATGATACAAAAAAACCCGCGACATGCGCGGGTTTTCTTCGCTTTAATTCGTGATGAATTACAAGCTGTAGTACATATCAAATTCAACTGGGTGAGTAGTCGTGTTTAGACGACGAACTTCTTCAGTTTTAAGCTCGATATAAGCATCAAGCATTTCTTTCGTGAACACGCCACCTTTTAACAGGTAATCATGATCCGCTTGAAGTGCTTCAAGCGCCATATCCAGGCTATGCGCCACTGTAGGGATTTTTGCTTCTTCTTCCGGTGGAAGATCGTACAAGTTCTTGTCAGCAGCTTCACCTGGGTGGATCTTGTTTTGAATACCGTCAAGACCAGCCATCAACAATGCCGCGAAACCTAGGTACGGGTTCATCATTGGATCTGGAAAACGCGCTTCAATACGCTTGCCTTTCGGGCTAGACACGTAAGGAATACGGATAGATGCAGAACGGTTACGCGCTGAGTAAGCAAGCATAATCGGTGCTTCGAAATGTGGAACCAAACGCTTATACGAGTTTGTAGAAGGGTTAGTGATCGCATTCAAAGAACGGGCATGTTTAATTACACCACCGATGAAGTACAACGCCATTTCTGAAAGGCCTGCATATTCATCACCAGCAAACAGGTTTTTGCCGTCTTTAGAGATCGACATATGCACGTGCATACCAGAACCGTTATCGCCAACCATTGGTTTAGGCATAAAGGTTGCTGTTTTTGCATATTGATGCGCAACGTTCCAAACCGCATATTTGAACTGTTGAACTTCGTCTGCTTTACGCACCATAGTGTTGAAGCTCACACCAATTTCTAACTGGCAAGAAGCAACTTCGTGGTGATGTACTTCTACACGACCTGGACCCATGATGTCTTCGATACGCGCACACATGTCTGCACGCATGTCATGTGAAGAATCTACAGGAGGAACTGGGAAGTAACCGCCTTTTACGCGTGGACGGTGACCAGAGTTACCGCCTTCGTAGTCTTTGTTAGTTGACCAAGCAGCTTCTTCAGCGATCAATGTATGGCGCGCGCCAGACATGTCGATTTCCCATTTTACTTCGTCAAATACGAAGAATTCTGGTTCTGGACCAAAGAATGCAGTATCACCGATACCGGTAGATTTCAAATATTCTTCTGCACGGCGCGCAATCGAACGTGGGTCACGATCATAACCTTGACCAGTTGATGGCTCGATGACGTCACAAGTTACAACAACTGTTGGCTCTGCAAAGAACGGGTCGATAAAACCTGTTGCCGCATCCGGACGTAAAATCATGTCCGATGCTTCGATGCCTTTCCAACCTGCAATTGAAGAACCGTCAAACATTTTGCCGTCTTCAAATGTATCTTCATCAATACTGTCTGCTGGGTAAGTGACGTGTTGCTCTTTACCCTTGGTATCAGTAAAGCGAAAATCGACCCATTTTGCGCCACTTTCTTGTATGAGTTGAAGGACCTTGTTCGCCATGCTCATTTTGCTCCGATGTTTTTGTTGCACCCGTGAAGTGCGTGTTAGCAGTTGATAGTTATTAAGCAATTACCGTACCAACTTTTAAAAGTATAGATAAAATCTTGAAATCTTTATAAGAAATCATGAAGTGACAAAAATACTTTGCGGCTATTATACTAGCTGCAAAACTAAATGCACTATATTCAAGCATTCTTCATTTATTTTATTTCAGCTTTATTTTTTAGCGCACCTAAATAGTGCATGTATCTATAAAAATGTATAAGAAACATAGCTTTTTATAGCAAATATGCTGCTTTTTCTTACTTTTGTTATATTTTTACTTGTTTTTGGATAAAAATTGAGCTTTTTTTAGTAGATATCAGTAAAGAAAATTTTGCGATTCATTTGGGATTGTATGCCTATTATGAGGCATTTTCTTTAAATCTACTTTCAATAGAAAAGTTTATATAAAGCTTAATTATTCAAGTGATGTTTTTTTCATCAAGCATTTTACCTCTCTTTGACCTTAATTTTTTCATTTTTAAGTTTTACTCTAAAAAATAGCCTTTTAAATCTTTCTATGAGTAAGCCTATTACTTTAAATCATTATAAAATTTTATTTAATTTTCTACAGGTTTTTAAAGCCAATAAATTGAGCGAAATTGTTGCGCCGAATGGGGCTATTTTTTGCTATGATGAAGCGTGCTTTATTTTCACACAATGAAATCAATGATTTAGTTGTGTCAGGCAAGTGCTTGCAACACGTATAAATAAAGTACGATCTGGACAACATTAGCACATTTAAGTGCATTAATTTCAATAGGTTAAGCTCATGCTTTTAATGGTCGACAACTATGACTCCTTTACTTATAACATCGTCCAATATTTTGGCGAACTGAATCAAGAAGTAAAAGTAGTCCGTAATGATGCCGTGACATTGGAAGATATAGAGCGATGGCAACCTAAGTATTTAGTGATTGGCCCCGGCCCGTGCTCGCCAAGTGAGGCAGGAATTTCTATTCCTGCCATTCAGCATTTTGCTGGCAAAATTCCTTTACTGGGCGTTTGTCTTGGTCATCAAAGTATGGGGCAGGCATTTGGCGGTGATATCGTGCGTGCCAAACGTGTCATGCATGGCCGTCTGTCTGATATGTACCACAGTGATACCGGGATTTTCAGCAATCTTCCTTCTCCATTTCCTGCAACGCGCTATCATTCACTGGTGATTGATCAAGCTACCTTGCCCGAATGTCTGGAAGTCACCTGCTGGACCAATGAAGCGGATGGCTCTATGGAAGAAATTATGGGTGTGAAACATAAGACATTGCCGGTCGAAGGCGTGCAGTTCCATCCTGAATCGATTCTGAGCCAGCATGGTCATCAAATCTTTAAAAACTTTCTCGAAATTTATGCCTAAGAACATCTTATGAATATTCAACAAGCTTTAAGCAATATTACTAAAAACATTCACCTGACTCAGGATCAAATGCAAGACGTGATGCGTGCCATCATGTCAGGTGAAGCGACCGATGCCCAGATTGGTGCCCTGCTGATGGGCTTACGCCTAAAAGGCGAAAGCATTGATGAGATTACTGCAGCTGCACGTGTTATGCGTGAACTGGCTACCAAAATTGATGTCAGTGATATTCCATATTTAGTGGACATCGTGGGTACAGGTGGTGATGGCCAGAACCTGTTTAATGTTTCTACTGCTTCTGCATTTGTAATTGCAGCAGCGGGCGCAACCATTGCCAAACATGGTAACCGCGGCGTTTCGACCAAATCAGGTTCGTCGGATTTACTGGAACAGGCCGGGATTAACCTGGACCTGAATATGCAGCAGACTGAACGCTGTATCCGTGATGTCGGTGTCGGCTTCCTGTTTGCACCGAATCATCATCAAGCCATGAAATATGCAATCGGCCCACGTAAAGAATTGGGGATTCGCAGTATTTTCAACCTACTCGGTCCTTTAACCAATCCGGCTGGCGTACAACGTCTGGTCATTGGCGTATTTTCCAATGAACTCTGCCGTCCGATTGCGGAAGTTATGAAACAGCTCGGTGCTGAACATGTGATGGTAGTACATTCACGTGATGGTCTGGATGAAATCAGTATAGCCTCTTCAACTCATGTTGCTGAACTGAAAAATGGCGAAGTCACCGAATGGGAAATTATTCCTGAATCGGTCGATATTGAATCGCAAACTCTGACCGGACTGATTGTGGAAGATTCTGCGCAAAGTCTGGCTTTAATCAAAGATGCACTGGGCAAGAAAAAATCAGACATCGGCGATAAAGCCGCCAATATGATCGCGCTGAATGCCGGCGCAGGTATTTATGTCTCCGGTTTGACCAGCAGCTATAAGCAAGGTGTTGCGCTGGCACATGACATTATCTATGGCGGTCAGGCACTTGAGAAAATGAGTGTACTGTCTGAATTTACCAAAACTATTAAACATTACGAAGCTTAATTCGGTCAGGGATTTTGATCATGGTGGATATCGCAAATACAATTTTAGGCAAAATTGTTGACCGTAAA
Source organism: Acinetobacter sp. CIP 102136 (assembly GCF_000369685.1). Classification (GTDB taxonomy): domain Bacteria; phylum Pseudomonadota; class Gammaproteobacteria; order Pseudomonadales; family Moraxellaceae; genus Acinetobacter; species Acinetobacter fasciculus. Next base: position 396,848 of record NZ_KB850142.1, on the reverse strand, counting down.
AAAGAAGAATTTGCCCTACGTTTAAAGCAGAAAAGCTATAAAGATCTGGAAGAACTGGCACAAGGTGCATCACCTGTGCGTGGTTTTGCCCAGTCTTTAGTGTCGAAACGTCCGGGTGTCATTGCTGAAATTAAGAAAGCTTCGCCATCCAAGGGCATTATTCGCGAGAACTTTAACCCTGCGGAAATTGCAGCACAGTATCAGGAGGCAGGTGCAGCCTGTTTATCGGTGCTGACCGATGTAGACTTTTTCCAGGGTCACGATGACAACATTCAGATTGCCCGTTCACATTGCGACCTGCCTGCACTGCGCAAAGACTTTCTGATCGATCCTTATGGAGTTATCGAAGCACGTGCCCTGCATGCAGACTGTATCTTGCTAATTGTGGCTTGCCTGTCTGACCAGCAGTTAGAAGAAATGTCTAAAACTGCATTTGAACATCATCTGGATGTACTGGTTGAAGTTCACGATGAAGAAGAACTATCCCGTGCTTTAAAACTTTCTGATCGTTGTCTGCTCGGTGTAAATAACCGTAATTTAAAAACCTTTGATGTGGATTTAAACACATCATTACGTTTGAAAAAATTACTGGACCCTTCACGCCTGCTGGTGACTGAAAGTGGTATTGCCACACCTGCGGATGTTGCGATGATGCAGAAAAATGATATTCACGCCTTTCTGGTCGGCGAAAGCTTCATGAAACAACCACGTCCGGATCATGCTTTCCGCGATCTGTTTGGTGAGCCTGAAGCGGTTTAAAATGTAAATGCTCACCTAAGCATTAAAAAAGCCCAATCTCAGGATTGGGCTTTTTTATTTTCAATATTGAAAAGTAGATCATAGATTCTCGAGCGTATTTAAAATCCTCAGCAATGTCATGAACGCAATTCAGTTCTCCTTTGTCTATTTTCAGACTATAATTCTTGTAAATTCCGCATCTCCCTTGTTTTTACATTATGAGTAAACACGATTCTTCATTATCTAAAGATCAGTACAACCTGCTGAAATCTTTTAAGAAGCAAATTACACAGCCGCAAACACCTGCGGTCGTTGCTGCACCTGTTGAAAAGACTGTCGAGCAAGAAGCGTTAGAAGAACTGGAATTATTCCGCAAGCAAATGCAGGGCGTACAAAAAATTGAATCGGGAAATACGGTTCAACTGGACAAACCACGCAAGAAAAAGCCGGATGCACAAATCTTGGCAAAGCGTGCAGCGGCTACTGGCCCGCTGGAAACAGAGGCAATGGCTTTATCAGATACTCAGGCCATGCTCAATCCTGTCGGCAGTCAGGCCAACTTGAGCTATCGCATCGCCACCTTGCAGCATAAAGTGTTTGAAGACTTGAAAGCCGGTAACTTGCGCTGGTTTGAAGCTGTGGATCTGCATGGCTGTACCGTGGAAGAAGCGCGTCAAGCCGTGCTGCAGATTATCCAGATCGCCAAAGATGAAAACCAGAACGTGATTAAAATCATACATGGCAAAGGTCCGGAAGCGATTTTAAAAACCTATGTCAACGGCTGGCTGCGTCAGCATCGCGATGTTTTGGCTTTTGTCAGTGCACCTGAAAAGCAAGGTGGTACCGGTGCGGTATTGGTTCTGCTCAAACGTGCAGAAAAGAATCCAAAGTTCAAACAGTAAACGGTTTTAGCCTCAAAACAAGGCATTGTAAAAGTTTTCTGCTACAATGCCGTCCTTGTTCATTCTCAGTTTAAGTGAATACGTCATATGACTATGCAGCAATCCTACGCAAACATTCTTACTGCCGTTGGCGAAGATCTAAATCGCCCTGGTCTCAAAGATACGCCTGTGCGCGCTGCGAAAGCATTTTCATATTTAACCTCGGGTTATAGCCAGACACTTGAAGAAGTGACCAACAAGGCGGTCTTCCCTTCCGATAACCGTGAAATGGTACTGGTTAAAAACATCGAATTTTATTCGCTATGTGAGCATCACTTATTGCCATTTTATGGCCGCGTACATATCGCCTATTTGCCAGAAGGTCATGTTTTAGGCCTGTCTAAATTTGCCCGTATTACTGAAATGTTTGCACGCCGTTTGCAGATTCAGGAAAATCTGACTCAGCAAATTGCAGAAGCAGTGGCTGAAGTCACCAAAGCACGCGGTGTTGCAGTAATGATTGATTCTGCGCACATGTGCATGATGATGCGCGGTGTAGGCAAGCAGGAATCAACCACACGTACGGTATCATTTATTGGTGATTTTAAAACCGACAAAGAAACACGTCGTGAATTTTTAAGTGCGGTTCCAGAAAGCTATTAATTATTAAAGCTTAAAAATAAGTTACTCAAAGCCTCGATCATTCGGGGTTTTTTGCTTTTAAAGGAAGAGGATATCAATACTTAATTCAAAAGCTCACTTGCTATAAATAACACCTGGTAACAGGGTTTAAAGACCTGTCCCAAAACTTGCTATGTTTCAGTCTAGAACTCAAACAATTCCTGCTTGTGTTTGCAACAAGCCTACACTTGGATACACGATAAAGTTTTAATCCTGCCGCTCTCCCATTAAAGTAATTTGAAGTTGATATACAGCAAAGCGCTTTATATCTTTCTGATTGATTTTTAATGATAAGGAAAGTAACCATGGCGAATAGTAAAAATAACCAGGCGAAAGACAGCAAAAAATCAGCAAAAACTGCTAAAAAGACCCAAGATGAGAAACTGAAAAAGTCGAATAAGAGTAGTGACAAAGACAGTGATCGCAAAGTCACTAAAAAAGCGGCGAGCAGTAAATCTAAAGCGGCATCTTCTAAGAAAGACCATGCCAGCAAAGATGAAAAAGTGAAGGCGAAGAAAAATTCGAGCTCAAAAGCCAGTGATAAAGCGAAAGACCAAAAGACCTCTTCCGCGAAAAAACCGGCTAAAGCGAAAAGCAGCAACAAGAGTAAAGACGACACTAAAGTGAAAAAGTCTTCTTCAAAAAAATCGGCGCCTGCTAAAAAGCAGTCGAGTAGCTCCTCTAAGAGCAAGTCAACCAAGGCTAAAACCTCGAAGACCAGTTCAAAAAAATCGAAGTAAAATGAAAGCCCCTAGCTCTAAATGACAGGGGCTTTTCTGTATCTTGTCCTTTCGTTTTTATAATTTGTATTAGCTGAAATATTGAGTCATTTTAAATTTCAGAAAAGGCCGAATATGAAGTCATCTGCCAAAGTAACCCCACCAAAACGTCCGTCACGTGTAGTTTCGAATAGTTTTGATTATTTTCTGGACTTTGCAAAGATTAATTTTCGTAAACGACCCCAGCTCTACCGGATTGGCCGTGGTGAACAAGGTGTATTACTGGTTGAGCCTTATAAATCGGAAATCCTGCCACACTGGCGCTTTGCAGATGAAGCAAAAGCCCAAGCGAGTAGCGAGAAAATCTATCAGCTTTTCTTGGACTATTTAAAGCAAGAAGATTTTATCGGTGCGGACATGGCACGCAAGTTTTTACAGATGGGTTTCACCCGTGCCCGACGTTATGCCAATCATAAAGGTGGCAAAAAATACGATGGCCCGGTTCCGGAGGATAAAAAAGGCTTGAGTGGTGCGCATGGCCGTTCCGAGCTGCCACGTAATCATGAAGATCCGGTTAAAGCCGCTGCTGCCAAAATCTTTAAACAGAAATGGGATGAAGCTAAAAATCATCCCGAATATCTCCAGCAAAAACAGAAATTTCAGGAATTTATAGAGCAGCAGTCTGCAACTGGCTAAAAACCTTTCATTTAAACTGAGAGTGGCTGTGCGACAGGGTTCAAGGACTGATGAGCCATATAAACTCTGTTACGCCCGTTGTTCTTCGCCATATACAAGGCAGAATCTGCCGCATTCAGGAAGCGCTGATAATCCGGATGTCCATCATAAAGCACACAACCAATACTGACCGTAAATTTAAACTGCTGGCCTTGTGCCGAATTAATCATGCCATTTTCAATATATTTACGAATACTTTCGGCAATATTCAGGGCACGTTTCTCATCAGTATCCACCAGTAATAGCAAAAACTCTTCACCGCCGACCCGGAAAGCATAATCACTGCCCTGACTGTATTTTTGCAATGCTTCGGCCAGAAATTTCAAGGCCAGATCACCTGCTGCATGTCCAAATTTGTCATTAATACTTTTGAAATAATCAGCATCAATGGCAAGTAAAGACAAAGGCGTATGATTCTTACGGGAAAAAGTGATTTCACGTGAAATAATGGTATTCAAATAACGACGATTCAATAACTGGGTCAATGAATCATTACCTGATTCAATATATTCGGCCACCTGAAATAACTGATCTACTAACAACTGAATCTCACGGTTCAAGTCACGGATTCGTTGGATCAGTCCCAGCATATTGTTTTTGTCCGTACAGTCCATAATATCTTGATTAAGTTCATCGACTTGATAAATTCGTTCAATGATTAAATCGACCTGGTCAGAGCCGGTAAAAGCATAAGAGGCTTTATGAATAAACCATAAACCAAACTCCGACTTGGACAACATCGGATGATTCAATTTTTCATGCTCAGAAAAGACCTTGAACATGAGCTCATTTTCCCAGTCTAGCAATGAACTGCGCTGTTTATCTTTTTGTACGGCCACATCCTGCATCGCTGAAAAAACACGATAACTGTGTTTAATTTCCTGATTCATGGCTGTTTTGGCTTCATAAGATCGGCACATGACTTCTGTGGCAAACCCCATGATCTGGACAATATAACTGCAGGTAGTCAACATACTGTGATGAGGATTCTCATCCAGCAGTTCAAACATTTTACGCTCAATTTCACGTACACCGCGCATGATCAGCCAGGATGGAATTCCGACACGCGCATGCACATGCCCCACCATCGCCTGTTTCTGCACGGCATCGGCATAGCGTTTATTAATCCCTACACCAAAGCTTTCAAGTAGCCAGGCATTTAAAGTGTCGCGCAAGCGCTGTTGAATCAAGTCATCGGAAAAGAATTCTGCAGATTCCTTTTCAATGAGCATGTTTTTATAGAATTCTTCCACCAGAATCAGGGAATGATCTTGAATAAAATGAAAGGCATGCAATAAGTCATCAGATGAATAATTTTGACAGATCTGTTCCCATTGCTCGGCCAGTCTTGCCATGCATTCATTATTCATACTGTCTGTTCCCCAAAACCTTGCAATTTGTACTCACATTATGTGATAAATATAACAAATATCAGGTATTTTTCCTAAAATATCGACCAGATTATTTGTACCAAATCAAGCCAATCTTTTTATACAAGGGAAAACTAAACAGTAGCCTCATGGATACACAGCACTTTATCAATAGTTTTAAATAAATCTTAAAAATACCGAATCAAACCAAGACTCCATTGATCCCAGTCTTTGGACTGCTGTTGCTGATATTCCCAAGACAGCCGAAGTGCATGTTGTGGATTGAATGCATATTGGATTTCAGTATTCAGTTTCAGCTGCCAGCGATGCGAATCTTCCCAATAAGGCAGTTCCACCTGCACCAGACTGTTGATCTGATCGCTCCAGATATTCTGGCACCCCACAGTAGGGCCTGCACCTACGCGCCAGCCCTGATCCAGTGCCTTGCCTGCCTGTAGCTGAGTTTGCATTTGTGCATAACATAGATGTTCACGGCTGGCATTTGCCCAGCTATAACCACCCTGAGTTTTTAAGCTGGCGACGCCATGCTGTTCATCGTCACTAAACTGGCCATGCGCATCCAGTGCCTCCTGTTTCCAGCCCAAATTAAAACCCCAAGATAATGGCGTATTAAACGGATTGACCGGGTTATAGGAATTGACAGTAAATAGATCCAGATGTTCCAGCTTGAGCTCACTGTCACGATATTGCAAAGCCCCATCCAGAAACAGCAATTGTGTGCCGGTTCGAAAACCGCCTTGCGGGTCGATGAGATCATGATAAGCCTGCCGATGCCCTAGCTGGACAAAGGATTCACCCTGAACCTGTCCGGCCTGAAGACTGATATTCCGTGCATGATGGCTTTGTACCGGGTCTATTTTTGGACGTTCAGGCGCTTTACGCTGCTTCTCGATATTCAGCTGACTTCTTAAGCCTAATAACTTGCGAAAACGTGGCTGGGAAAATGATTTATCGACTGTTTGTCGGAGAAAGTCCAGATATAAATGATCATAGGCCATTTCCAGAATTTTGGCCTGATCTTCTGCCGGATAGGGCTGCAAGATTGAAGGCATTGCACCTGTTTCTGCATAAGCCAGCTGATGCGCAGTTTTTGCCAGCGCTTTGCCATGCTGTCTGGACTGTGCCAGCAATTGAGTTTCAAGCGCCGGACGGTAAACTTTCTGTTTGATCAAGCCCTGCTGTTCTACTACTTTTAGTGTTTCAATCGGAATCGCAGTCGAATTAAACTGTTTCTGTAGATTTAGCTCGGGACGTACCAGATCAAACAGTCCCAGTAGGCGATAAGCGCAATTATCACTGATAAAATAATAAGGGAAACTTACATTTTGCATTTCCCAGAGATGCTGTACCAAAAACCTGGTTTCTTGCGGACTTAAGTTTAATTCATATTCCCACAAATCCCGGCTTTCAAAGTCACCATACTCTTTGACCTTGCGGTAATACGGCATCAGTGAATATTCACCCGGATATTGTCCAGTCAGCCCTTTCCAGGCAAAGGACCAGTTGTCATTGCCATCGACCGTCGCAGCATAGTTGACCGCATAAGAAATCAGATTGAGTTGTTGCTGGTCTTTAGGGTCCAGACGCAACAAGGTATGACCAAACATCGAGCTGGGATTACCCATAAAATCCGTGGCATAGATCAGGGTTGCCTCATAAGGCTTGACCTCGCCAATCCATTTATCCAAATCCGGGCAACTGACCGCAGGCAATTGTTGCTCGGAAATATTCAATTGCTGCATTAACCAGCTGCTGCGTGCAGGAAACTTACAGCGGACGGACTGATTCGGCTCTGCGCTCAGGAATAAAGCCTGAATGTTATGCTGCATTTCTTTTTTTAGATCAGTTTTTCCCTGCTCTGCCAGGAAATAGCCCGAATAGTTAACCTCGCTATGACCTTGGGGATTGGCATACATGAGACGTTGCCAGGTAGTGCTCTGATCCAGACGCTGAGTTTCGGCCTGAGCGATATAATGCTGGATGTCTGGATTAATTTCGCTAGAAAAACTTAAAGGGCTGAATGTCAGGCCCAACATGAAGAACGCATATTTCATTCAGTTAACTTATTCTCATCAATTTCTTTTAGTCATAAGAAAACCCTGCCAGAACAGCAGGGTTTTTAGGGTGCGGATCAGATGTAGGATTTCAATACTTCATCTTTGGCCATCACAGTTTGTAAGGTGCTTAAAACTTGTAATGTATTCTGGTTTTCTTCGGAATAAATTTCAGAGAAATTCTGCTTGGAAACGCTAAAGAAACGAGCTTTATCTTCAGATTTAATATTCAAAAGTTCAGCCAGAACATTCAGGCTTTCACCCTCTCCAACTGCCATATCACGCGCCAATGCTTCAGCGTTTTCATTGGTAAAGGTCACCACTTGAGCGGTTACGGTACCGCCCTGGCTACAACCTAAAGTACCAAAAGTGATCCCGAGCCACTGATTCGTGAACAGAACGTTGGTCGTACCTGCAAAGAGTTTAGGAATAATACCAGACTGACCCGCCCATACCTGGCTTCCGATACCACAACCGACATCTCGGTCAGCCATCGCCATGCTTGAACCAGTCGCCAATACCGCCGCCAGCATAATTTTTTTCAACATAGTTATTCTCCAATTATTCTCATGCAATCTTTGTTATTACTCTAATAATGTAATTTAAATTACATACTCAGCAGAGTAGCGACAAGTCAAGTTTGGCGCAATTGAAAAAATGTATGCTTTACATAAACATAACCTGATTGATTTTACTGTTCCTTGAGCGCCCAATCGCCTTGTGAATTACGCTGTCCCAAAATTTTCAGCACCAACACCAGACTCAGCAGTAACAACAAATACCAGGAGCCCAGTTTGCCCCATCCCACCATATGCCATTGCTCAATCTGGCTTGGATAGAGCCAGATCTGGTAAAAGGTACTGATATTCTCGGCAATCCAGATAATAAACGCCAGAATCAGCAGTACGGGTAACATCGGCAACTGAAAAGTATGCCGATTCAGCTGAAAGCGAATTCTGGTTTTCCAGAACATGATCACGCTCCAGACAAATAAAATCACCCGATAATCGGGAATAAAAAACTTGCTCATAAAGTTGATATAAGACAAGACAGCCAATGTCAGCATATGGCTAAAACGCGGCAATTTTTCAAATGAAACCTGATATAGACGTAAAGAGCGCGCAAAAAAACTGCCGACCGCAGAATACATAAAACCGGCAAATAAAGGCACGGTCAGGATTTTAAATATTGCGGGTTGAGGGTAATGCCAGGAAGCAATTGCCGGATGGGTCAGGAAGATTTCCATCACCATGGCCATGAGATGAAATAACGCAATCACTTTGGCTTCAGCCCAGGATTCCAGTTTGGTATAGAGCAATATCACCTGAATCAGCAAAGCAAAAAAAAGCAGATAGTCATACCGGTAAAAACCAATGAAGAGATCGCTGCCCATAGAAGCAGTCAGCGCAAAAGCGAGCAGGAGTAAAATCCCAAATAAGGCAGCCGAAGCTGCCTTATAAGTAAATTCAAACCCTGATTTGAATAGATCGATCAAGGTTTACATCCTAAAGATATTTGGCACTATACTCATGTACGGTATCAATAAATGCTTTTGGATTCGCCGGATCAACCCACTGGGTAATACCATGACCTAAATTGGCAATATAACCGGTTTTCTCGCCATTGGCATAGGCATCATCCAGCATGGCTTTTGTCGCTTTAATGATGGTGTCTGATGAACCATATAAAGTTGCAGGATCCAGGTTACCCTGAAGTGCTGCACGACCAGCAACCGTTTGACGAGCGACATTCAATGGCGTGGTCCAGTCCAGACCAAATGCATCTGCGCCTGTCGTAATCATCGGTTCCAACCATTGACCGCCACCTTTGGTAAACAGAATTACCGGAATCTTGCGGCCGTCTTTCTCACGTTGCAAACCAGCGACAATCTTCTGCATATAGTTCAGCGAGAACTCGATATATTCACGATGTGCTAATGCCCCACCCCAACTATCAAAGATCTGTACCGCTTGTGCACCCGCATCGATCTGCGCATTCAAATATTCAGTCACTGCATCAGCCAGACGATCCAGTAAAGCATGCAAAACTTCAGGCTGCGCATACATCATCTGTTTGGTAAAACGGAAATCCTTGCTTGAACCACCTTCGACCATATACGTTGCCAGAGTCCATGGACTGCCCGAGAAACCAATCAGAGGAACCTGACCGCTCAGGGCTGAACGAATGGTCGAAACGGCATTCATCACATAATCCAGATCCGACTTGGCATTAAATGCAGGCAGATTGGCTACATCCTGTTCGGTACGGATGGTCTTGTGAAATTTCGGGCCTTCACCAGCTTCAAAATACAGCCCCAGTCCCAAAGCATCCGGAACCGTCAAGATATCTGAGAATAAAATCGCGGCATCAAGATCATAACGGCGCAAAGGCTGCAAAGTCACTTCACAGGCCAGTTCAGTATTCTTGCAAAGCGAAAGGAAATCTCCTGCCTTGGCACGCGTTTCGCGGTACTCAGGCAAATAACGGCCAGCCTGACGCATCATCCATACTGGCGTAGCATCTACAGGCTCACGCAACAATGCGCGCAGAAAACGATCATTTTTTAAGGTCGTCATTCACATTCCCATCTTTCTTTGACATTGCCAACATCATAGCAAAAAGGCCGCAGTTTTAATAACTTCTGGCAACTTTAAAAACCGATCGGATTGAACGGCAACCTAGTGATTTACACAAAACAACTACTGCATCTCCACATTTTTTCTGTAATACTTATAGTGTTTTTTCACATAGTTAAAGAAATAATTCTTAAGGTTGAGTTACATGTTCGTTCGCACAATGCTCGCTGTGAGTCTAGGTTGCATTTTCGCAGGTCAAGTTTTTGCCGCGTCTACTGCTGAACAACCATTAAAACCCCAAGTGGTGACTGATGTTGCAGTGCAAGATCCGATTGATCCATTAGCAACTGAAGCTTCAGCGGCCCAAGCAGCACCTGCAGAAGCGCAAATTACCGCACAAGAACAACAAGACTTAAAACAGGCATCTGAAGCGCTGAATAAGCTACAGGATACCGAAGAGCAGACTGCTTCTATTGGCGCAGCACCAAATACCAAAGCACCGACTAACTCTGCAGCGACCAAAGCTTCGTGGACTTTAGACGGTTTAAACAATGCCCAATGGTATGAAAATATCGGTGCAGGTCAATTCCCAGTTTACGCACGTGCGCATGTCATGCTGAATAATGCTCATGCATCACCGGGTGCGATTGACGGAACCAGCGGTAAAAACACACTAAAAGCGATTGCATCTTTCCAGCAAATGAATGGCATTAAACCGACAGGTGTTTTGACTCAGGAAACCTGGGATAAACTAGTTGCACGTCAGGGTTCTAAGCCAACCTTTGTTGAATACACCATTACTGAAAAAGATCTGGCAGGCCCATTTGCCAAGTCTATTCCTTCAGATTATGCGTTACAGGCAAAAATGAAAGGCTTGTACTACACGCGTGTCAGTGAAATGTTGAGTGAAAAATTCCATATGGATGAGAATTTTTTAAAGAAACTCAATCCAAATGCCAACTTTAATAAAGTTGGTGAAAAATTACTGGTCAGTAATGTACGTAATGACTTGCCTGAAGGTATTCACTTGATTGTTGCACATAAAGGCGCGAAACAACTGTACTTATTTAATAGTAAAAATCAAATGATCGCGTCATTCCCTGCCACCATTGGTAGTGCGGATACACCATCTCCAACCGGAACCTATAAAGTAACAGGTGTTGCACCAAACCCTTGGTACAGCTACTCACCTTCTAACTTTGTACAAGGTAAAAATTTAAAACCACTATCTTTACCACCGGGTCCTAACGGTCCTGTCGGGAATATCTGGATTGGTTTAAGCAAGAAATCATTTGGTATTCACGGAACACCAAACCCGTCTAGCATTTCGAAAACAGCATCACATGGTTGTATTCGTTTGACTAACTGGGATGCCAATGATCTTGGCCGTAAAGTCAAATCTGGCGTAACGGTTCGTTTCTTAGAATGATGATCGGTCTGCCGATTTGAATAAAAATAGCCTGCTTTTGAGCGGGCTTTTTTATTCCTTATGTTTACTTTCAGCTCTTTCGTTGCAAAAATGCAATGATCTGTCGCCTATTTGAGATTTTTTCAGTTATAAAACGACAGTATGATGATCTCAAGTTAAAAATAATGTCGAGATAAAATCATGAATGCTTTTCTACATCCTAGCGAAAATCGTGGTCATGTAAAAATGGGCTGGCTGGAGTCTAAACACAGTTTCTCATTTGGCAACTGGTATAACCCAAAGTATATGGGTGTCAGCGCTTTACGTGTCATTAATGATGACCTGATTGATGGACATCAGGGTTTTGGAACGCATCCACATGACAATATGGAAATCCTGACCTGTGTGCTGAAAGGAACCATTACCCATCAGGACAGCATGGGCAATCATGGCGGAATCGCTGCGGGTGAATGGCAACTGATGAGTGCAGGAACAGGTGTGCGGCACAGTGAAATGAACCAAGGCGACGAACAGGTCCATTTACTGCAAATCTGGATTATTCCAAATGAACGTGATGCCAAGCCGAACTATCAGCAAATCCGTCTTGACCCGCATGAGCAACCGAACCAGTGGCATTTGATTTGTGGTCCGAATGAAAATGCACCGATGCATATTCGTCAGAATGCCGAAGTCAAAACTGCGGTGATTCAGCAAGGCCAAAGTCTGGAAGTGAAAGCGACCCAGCATATTAATTATGTACATGTTGTTTCTGGCACTGTCCAGATCGCTGAACATACAGTTGAAGCTGGCGGCGCAATTGCTTTTCTAGATGATACAGAAATTAAAGCAAGCGAAGATGCGCAAGTGATCTGGTTTGATTTGCCGGAAGTACCCAACTAAGCTTTTAAAGCTCTCAGCTCTAATGGCTATTGATCCCAGTGATTAATAGCCATTTTTTATACGTATAATCATGAATAAGAAATAATAGTTCGCAAAATCATAATAAGGCTGCTTAACCAATAAAATTATGCCTACGACCTATACAAATCCAACCAATTCTCATCACATTTTTACCTAAGCAATGCATTATTTAGGTGAATATAAACTGATCCCTTTCCATGGAATCCAGTGCTGTATAGCTTTGATCATTCACGACTGGTTTGATATTGTCTTTTGCAGGCATAAAGTGAATTAATCTTTTCATGTAGGTTAAATAAATAGAAGAGCATATCCGTATGAACCAAATTTTAGAGATGCAAAGCATCCAGCAACAAGCTTTGCTTTATTTATTAGCCTTTTTAAAACAACAAGATTATCAGTTTACGACCATTACACCGCTTTCCCACCAGCGAATTCTGAATCGAAAAAAGAATGAAATTTATAAGCACAGAACCCATCAGGATATCTTTGGCTGGAATCTAAACTTTAAAAAAACTGATCTTGATTCTGCCCTTTTTACATTATTGCAAGAACATCAGCTTCTACAGGTTCAGGAAGATCAATACTTGAGTCAGGTTCGGGTTTCTTCACTCGATGGCGAACTCTTTATTCATTCAGCTTTTCCAACCACTCAGCAAGATGCGGTATTTTTCGGTCCGGATACGTATCGCTTTATCTATCATCTCAAGCAATATCTAGCTGCTCAGCCTCGCCCTTTTAAACGGGTCGTGGAAATGTGTTGTGGCACTTCAGCAGCCGCGATCAGCATTGCCAGACATTTTCCAGCTGTGAATGAAATGATGGTTGCAGACCTGAATCCCAAAGCCTTGCTCTATAGCCAGATTAATATCAGTTTTGCCGGCTTAAACCATATTCATCCGGTTCAAAGTAATTTATTTTCCAATCTTGATGGAAAATTTGATCTGATTTTTGCTAATCCACCGTATTTAATTGATCCCGAACAACGTCAATATCGTCATGGCGGTAATGCGCTGGATGGCTGTGATTTATCATTCAGGATTATAAAAGAAGGTCTACAGCGCCTGAATTCTGGCGGACATTTATTTCTATATACCGGTGTGACCGTGACTGAACATGGCAATCTGTTTTTGCAGCATCTTAAAGATTTGATGAAACAGCATCAAAATATAATCTGGTCCTATGAAGAAATTGACCCGGATATTTTTGGTGAAGAACTGGAACAACCGGCTTACCAACATGTGGAAAGAATTGCGTTGGCATTAATCAAAATTGAAGTAGGCAATTAAAGAATATTTATTAATTATGGAATTTTAAAATTTTGACTTTGTTCGCTATCAGCTTATTTTAAATCGTTTTATTAAAATCATAGAAATAAAAAAACCCCAATCTTTCGACTGGGGTTTTTAAAATTTGGCGGAAGCGGTGAGATTCGAACTCACGGAGGACTCACACCCTCGTCGGTTTTCAAGACCGGTGCATTAAACCGCTCTGCCACGCTTCCATGGGCGCAATAATACGGAGCTTTTGTCCGGCTGACAAGTGAAAATTACAGTGAATGCAATCAACTGCATATAGTTTCATCAAATCCTTACAGTTTTGCTGCTAATTCCGCTCCCTCACGAATGGCGCGCTTGGCATCGAGTTCAGCAGCCAGTTTTGCACCGCCAATAATATGATACTGCGCCAAGGTATTTTCCCCAGCACTCGGCATCAGGTCTTTTACCGATTCCTGACCTGCACATACCACAATGGTATCCACACGCAATAATTGAGCATGGCCATCTACCTCAATCCATAAGCCTTCATCCGTGACAGATTTATATTGCACACCGCGCAACATCCGCACGGCATGTTTTTTTAACTGGGCACGATGTACCCAGCCTGAAGTCTTGCCTAGTCCTGCGCCAAGCGGTGTCTTTTTACGTTGTAATAGATAAATTTCCCGTACTGGAGGTTCTACTTCAGCACGCTGTAACCCGCCTTCAGTCACATAATCTGGATGAGAATCTACACCCCATTCACGCTTCCACTCATCCACAGGTTGCGGCTGTATTTGATGCGGTGGCTTTAATAAAAACTCGGACACATCAAAACCGATCCCGCCTGCGCCAATGACCGCAACACGATCACCGACAGGTGCGCCACGTAGCACTTCTGCATAAGATAATACTTGTGGTGCCTGACTGCCTTCGATATTCAAGGCACGCGGCACAACCCCTGTAGCCACAATCACCTCATCAAAACCCTCACGCTCCAACTGCTCGCGGTTGACTCGGGTATTGAGACGCAGATCAACTCCAGTTTTTTCTAGCTGCACTTTAAAATAACGAATCGTTTCGTGAAATTCCTCTTTCCCCGGAATGACTTTAGCCAGGTTGAACTGTCCGCCTACTTCATGACTGGCCTCAAACAGCGTCACATCATGCCCGCGACTGGCTGCGACAGTAGCCGCTGACAGACCTGCAACACCACCACCAATCACTGCAATACTTTTCGGTTTTTTGGTTTTGACATAGACCAGTTCGGTCTCATAAGCGGCACGCGGATTGACCAGACAGGTTGCGCGCTGGTTTTTAAAGGTATGATCCAAGCAAGCCTGATTACAGGCGATACAGGTATTGATTTCATCAACACGATTGGTTGCGGTTTTGTTGACCCAGAAAGCATCGGCCAAAAGTGGACGTGCCATCTGTACCATATCTGCCTGACCAGAGGCCAGAATCGCCTCGGCAGTGTCTGGCATATTGATCCGGTTAGAGGCAATCACCGGCACCGAAACATGTTTCTTAACTTCAGAAGTGTAATCGACAAAAGCAGCTCGAGGCACGGAAGTCACAATAGTTGGAATACGTGCTTCATGCCAGCCAATCCCGGTATTGAGCAAAGTAATTCCTGCCTTTTCCAAAGCTTTAGCTACGGTAATCACTTCCTGCATGGTATTGCCATCATGTACCAAATCGAGAAGTGACAAACGGAAACAGATAATAAATTTCTCACCAATTTCAGCGCGAATCGCTTTAACAATTTCTACGGCAAAACGCATCCGGTTTTCAATCGGGCCGCCCCAACGGTCAATACGCTGATTGACATGACGACTTAAAAACTGATTCAGCAAATAGCCTTCAGAACCCATGATTTCCACGCCATCATAGCCAGCCTTTTTGGCAATGATGGCAGTTTTCACATAATCCTGAATGGTATTCAGGATCTGTTTATCTGACATTTCACGCGGTTTAAAAGGAGAAATTGGTGATTTGATCGGGCTGGCCGAAACCACAAAAGGCTGATAGCCATAACGTCCGGCATGCAGAATCTGTAAAAGAATTTTAGCACCATGCTTATGCACTGCATGTGTCACCAGACGATGTGGTGCAATATCGCCCAAGGTATTCATGGTACCGCCTGCCGGCAACAACCAGCCCTGACGGTTTGGCGATATTCCACCCGTAATCAGCAGACCTACGCCACCCTTTGCACGTTCGCCAAAATACGCTGCCAGTTTAGGATAATTATAGAAGCGGTCTTCCAGACCAGTATGCATCGACCCCATCACCACCCGGTTTTTAATGGTGGTGAAACCCAGATGAAGTGGTTTTAAAATATTGGCATAGCGCGTCGTAGTCATAACATATCCCTGATTTTTATTTGGCTAATAGCTTAAATCTTATAAAGGTACTTTAACTGATTTTTAGGGGCTTTTTATGACTATCAGGTCTGCATTCTCAGGCACAAATACCAATTGGTGGCATATTTATATCGAACCTTCGCAATTAAATTATTGCTGCCATTGCCTTGCACTGGATTTCCATAATGCAATCGCACCCAATACTGTCCCAATCGGAAAACTGAACAGCATGAGGATTGCCATCACTCTGGATAAAGTCCGTCCTGAACCATTGCCCTGCTTCACCTTGATACTGGCCTGTATATTAAAAAACATCAGCAAGCCTAAAAGCAGCAGCACCACACCTAAACTCAGCATGGAAATACTGGATTGCTGATATTCAAGATATAAAAACAGCACTGTACTAAAACCAATCAGGCCGGCATAAATCCCATGTAACAGTGCCAGCGTTTCATTCTTAGCTTTAGGATTTAAATTAGGTAAAGGTGGAATGCGAGTCGCCATGCTTTTATTCCTGTTTTATCTGATTTTTAACTTTATTCGGCTGAATATAACCAATTTCTTCCGTTTTCAGCAGGATTCTGGTGAAAATCGTGCGATTTATGATTATTTAAGCCTATTGAATAGAGATTTTAAAACGAGTTTTTCTTTTCTAAAGCAAACCTAAATAAATTAATGATACAATTGATGCAATATGTATTTTTTCAGGCCACCAATTCTGGCGTGCCTATTTCATATCATTAGGATGAACAATGTCTGATAATGCAACTATCTTGCAGAATGTCCCAGTAGGTAAAAAAGTTGGTATTGCCTTCTCTGGTGGTCTAGATACTTCTGCTGCTCTTTTGTGGATGAAACAAAAAGGCGCTGAACCTTATGCTTACACAGCTAACTTGGGTCAGCCAGACGAAGACGATTACGATGCGATTCCAAAAAAAGCTGAAGCTTATGGCGCAGTAAAAGCACGTTTAATCGACTGCCGTTTACAGCTTGCATTAGAAGGTATTGCTGCAATTCAATGTGGCGCGTTCCATATTTCTACAGGTGGTATGCCTTATTTCAACACGACACCATTGGGTCGTGCAGTAACTGGCACCATGCTGGTAACTGCCATGAAAGAAGATGACGTTAACATCTGGGGTGACGGTTCGACTTATAAAGGCAACGACATTGAACGTTTCTACCGTTATGGTTTATTGACCAATCCTGCACTTAAAATCTACAAGCCTTGGTTAGACCAAACTTTCATTGACGAGCTGGGCGGACGTGCAGAAATGTCACAGTTCCTGATCGACAATGGTTTTGACTATAAAATGTCAAAAGAAAAAGCTTATTCAACTGACTCAAACATGCTGGGTGCGACGCACGAAGCTAAAGATCTTGAATACCTGAATGCAGGCATCAAAATCGTTGAGCCAATCATGGGCGTTGCGTTCTGGAAAGATGACGTAGAAGTAAAAGCTGAAGAAGTATCGATTACTTTTGAAGAAGGCTTCCCGGTTGCTATCAACGGTCAACGCATTGAAGATCCAGTTGAATTTATTCTTGAAGCGAACCGCATCGGTGGCCGTCACGGTCTAGGTATGTCGGATCAAATCGAAAACCGTATCATCGAAGCGAAATCTCGCGGTATCTATGAAGCTCCGGGTATGGCGCTGCTTCACATCGCTTATGAGCGTCTGGTAACGGGTATTCATAACGAAGATACAATTGAACAATACCGTATTAACGGTCTACGTTTAGGTCGTTTGCTTTACCAAGGTCGCTGGTTCGATTCTCAAGCGCTTATGCTGCGTGAAACTGCACAGCGTTGGGTTGCTAAAGCAGTTACCGGTACTGTAACGATCGAATTGCGTCGTGGTAATGACTACACCATTATGAATACTGAATCTCCGAACCTCACTTATGAAGCTGAGCGTTTGACTATGGAGAAAGGTGATTCTATGTTCTCGCCGATGGATCGTATTGGTCAGTTGACCATGCGTAACCTGGATATCACGGATACTCGTGCGAAACTGGGCATCTATACAGAGACTGGTTTATTGGCAGTTGGTTCAGCATCTGCAGTGCCACAACTAAAAGACAAAAACTAAGTTTTAGTCCTTTTTAGTTTCATAAAAAACCGCTCCTGATGAGCGGTTTTTTATTGAGGGTTCGTTTATTGATTGTAATAATCTCTAACCATTTGCGATATCTGAATTGACTGAACGAATGGACTGATAATAAATCTGGTTGCGTCCAAGCTGTTTGGCACGATATAGCGCCTGATCCGCGATTCCCAATAAGGCGTCTTTATCAATATCATCTTCACCACGATAGACGGTAATGCCTAAACTGATGGTGATATGTTTCGCAACCAAGGATTTTTCATGTGGAATTTCCAGACGATCAATCGCCTTAAAAATATTTGAAGCCACTGCATAAGCACCATGTGCATCCGTTTCTGGCAAGAGCACCACAAACTCTTCCCCGCCATAACGCGCGACAAAGTCCATATGACGGATCGCATTTTTGATGGTTTTGGCAATAGTCGAAATGACATCATCACCTTTCTGATGCCCATAAAAATCGTTGTAATTTTTAAAGAAATCTACATCGATAAACAGAATTGCCAATGCCGTTTCTTCACGATGTGCACGTTCGAAATGGACTTGCAGCGTCTCATCAAAAGTCCGTCGATTGGAAATCTTGGTCAGCTCATCGTACTGACTCAAATGTAATAATTCGTTGGTATGGATACGCTGGATCTGCTCACTGATTCTGGCGCGAATGCTATAGAGAAATATCACACGTTCACGGGCAAAAATCATATGGCTAATCACATAACCCAGCAAGCAACTTCCAATTAAAATCCGGCCAAAAACCATAGGATTAAATTCAACTGAAAGGCTAAACAATACAAGAATAGTAGTTGCCGCAGCGAGTAATCCGGTGACCAGCATCTGAATCGGCTTAATACCGGTCAGAACATAACCCAGGATATATACGATCGTGACTATCGCCATGGATTGATGCTGCAAGGCATCAGTTTTAATCGACATGGTAATGCATGAAATTGACACCTGTATCCAGAACACCAACAGCATCGAAGCCTGCGGAAAAAAGCGCTTGATCTTGGGTAAACAGGAGAACATATAAAAAATGATTAATGACACGCCGCCGTTGAGCAAGCCCAACATACACAGGACAAAATCATGCACGAAATATTCTTTGCTGATGCTCCAGTAATCTGTAGGAATCATTACCACTAAAAAAAGGAAATAGGCCAATACCCCAGCCCACACATATTTTTCGACATGTTTGCGGGCGCGTTCCAGATTTTTGGTCCAGAATTCTTGTTCCAGATTTTGAGGGAAGACCGGGCCTACACGCTGGCTTTGCCGTGTAATCAGTTGTTCTATGTCTTCTTTATCATCTTGCAATTTCGCTAGATTGTACTTGTATTCCATTGCCAAGTATTTATGTAATTTTTTTATTAATTTTAAAATAACATACTTTTTAAAATTAATTTATACATATCCCTTATTTTGTAGCGCTTTCTCGTTACCATTTTTACTATAGATGGATTATCATTTGTTTTATTTGTTCGACTGAATTTGCCTTGAATACGATTACGATTCTCCAGCCAGATGATTGGCACGTTCACCTGCGTGATGGTTTAGCACTTCAACGTACCGTTCCCGATTTAGCCAAGCAGTTTTCTCGTGCCATTTGCATGCCAAATCTGGTGCCACCCGTAAAAACCGTCGAAGAGGCCAATGCTTACCGTGAACGTATCATGGCACATGTGCCTGAAGGGGTAAATTTCGACCCGCGTATGGTGCTGTATTTCACTGACAACACCCCGGCAAGTGAAGTTAAAAAGATCAAAGAATCTGCGCATGTCAATGCCATCAAGCTCTATCCTGCGGGTGCGACCACCAACTCCGATAGTGGTGTGAGCGATATGAGCAAAGTCTACGGCGTAATTGAACAGCTTGAAGAACACCAAGTGCCTTTATTGCTACATGGTGAAGTGACGCATAATCATGTCGATATTTTTGACCGTGAAAAGCGTTTCCTGGATGAAGTGCTGGCTCCCTTACTCAGACAATTTCCCAAGCTGAAACTGGTGCTCGAACACATCACCACCAGCGAAGCAGCAAACTTTGTACTTGAGCAAGACCGTAATGTCGCTGCAACCATTACGCCGCAACATTTATTGTTTAACCGCAATGACATGCTGGTTGGTGGGATCAAGCCGCATTTCTACTGCTTGCCGATTTTAAAACGTCAAACGCATCAGCAAACTTTGCTGGAAGTCGCAACCAGCGGTAATCCTAAATTTTTCCTGGGAACAGATAGCGCGCCGCATTCAAAAAATGCAAAAGAAAATGCGTGTGGCTGTGCAGGATGTTATAGTGCGCCGACTGCCATTGAGCTGTATGCTCAGGCATTTGATCAGGTGGGTAAAATTGAACGCCTGGAAGGTTTTGCCAGCCATTTTGGTGCAGACTTCTATGGCCTGCCACGTAATACCAATACCATTACCCTGGTTAAAGAAGATCAAGTAATCCCTGAAAGTTTAGACTATCTGGATGGTGAACAGATTATCCCACTGTATGCTGGTAAAACCATTCAATGGAGAAAAGTGTGACAAATGAAACGCTCCCAATCATTGGTCAACGTTTTCGTGGATTCTTACCTGTAGTTGTCGATGTCGAGACTGCAGGTTTTAATGCGCAGACTGATGCATTGCTGGAAATTGCGGCCATTCCGATTGTTTATAATGAGGAGGGTCAATTTGTGCCGGGTCAAGCTTACCATGCACATATCAATCCTTTCGAAGGGGCAAATCTCGACCGACGTTCGCTGGAGTTTATTGGGATCGATCCTTCGAATCCGATGCGAATCGCAATGGCCGAAGATGAAAAAACTGCGCTTAAGCGTATTTTTAAATCTGTGAATGAAGTGCGTCGCCAGCAAAACTGTACCCATGCAGTTTTAGTTGGACACAATGCACATTTCGATTTGGGTTTTCTTCAGGCCGCGATTGCGCGTACCGGAACCAAAAACCAGAACCCATTTCATAGTTTTTCTGTCTTCGATACAGTGACTTTAAGTGCGGTGATGTTTGGTCAGACCGTACTGGCAAAATCCTGTATTCAGGCTGGGATTGAGTTTGATGGCAAAGAAGCCCATTCTGCATTATATGATACGCAGAAGACCGCTGAACTGTTTTGCTATATTTTAAACAAACTCGCACCTCACCTGCTTGACACTCTGGTGGCGGATCAATAAGATACCGCCATCTTCTAAACGTCCCTATCGTCTAGAGGCCTAGGACATCGCCCTTTCACGGCGGTAACCGGGGTTCGAATCCCCGTAGGGACGCCATCTATTTTTTCTCTTCTTTATATTTCTTTGATCAGCATCTTAAGCTGCTCAAGTCTTACGCTTTTACTAATTAATGAAAATAATTCTCATTACTATTGATTGCCTTCTTAAATTTAATGATAATCACTTCCATTATCTTTCGCATATTTAACCCTTCTCATGCGTTTTGCTTATTCCCCACTTTCTATTGCAGTTTTAACAGCTTTATCAACATCTAGTTTTGCAAAAGAATCGAATTATCAAGAGCCTGTTCTCAATGAAACAACGATTAAGTTCAACACAATTATTATCGAAGCTCAGCAAGAAAATGAAGTTGGAAAAACCATTTATTCAAAAGAAGATTTAGAAAAGACGCCGAATAGCTCAAAGAACATTACCGATTTTTTAAAAGTGAATCCGAATGTGCAGTTTAGTCAATCAAAGTTAGCAGCAGGCTCACAAGGTGAAATTAAACCTGCCGAAATCTCTATAAATGGCGGACAAACCTTCCAAAACAATTTTATTGTGAATGGTGTTTCCAACAACTTACTTATTAATCCAGCAAATTCAAACACAAATACATTTCAAGATATCGGAACTGGCGCACAAGCTATGGCAGTGAACACTAACCTACTTTGTGAGCTTGAAGTATTAGATAGCAACGTGTCTGCCGCTTATGGTCAATTCACAGGTGGTGTTGTAAATGCTAAAACATGTGCACCGCAAACAGAGATAGGGAAAATTCACGGTTCTATCAATTACGATTACACTGAAAGCGATTGGGCTCGCTACAACTCAATTTCACCTTTAGAAGAAAGTAAATTTGAAGAGCCCACAGATGAATACCAAAAGGAATATACCAAACAAGGTCTAAGCACCAATATTTATGGGAAGCTCTCGAATGATTGGGGCTTTAATGCTTATGCCTCTCAACGAGAGTCTATCATCCCAGTCAAAAGTGGCTTTGAAACACCTAAAACAATTGATCAAGAACGACATATCTCAAATCTTGGTGCAACATTATTTTATACACCAAACGCCTCAACCAAAGCGAAGTTTGGTTTCGATTATGGTTTGCTCGATAGCTTAAGTTATGTGGACAGCAATCGTGATTCAGGTAGTACTACTGAAACCGAAACACTTACTCTGTTCTCGGAACTTGAACATCGCTTCAACTTAGGTACTCTCGTACACAAACTTAATTTCCAAAACTCGGCGACACAACGTATTGCTGACAATAACTACAGTATGCATTGGTACTACGCCAAAGGAAGTAAAGATTGGAATAATACCGATGTAGTTCGAGAGGGCGCCATCATGGGAGAGATTGAACAACGCCAAGACGTCCTTTCCTATGACCTACAAGCGAATATAGACCCTTTTAAACTTGGTCAATCCCAACACAACATGACTATAGGTACGGGTTATAGCCATGCTAATGTTGCGTGGAAACGAGTCGAGGATGTTTTACTCGCGACAAAGATCAACTTAAAAGAACTTGGCAAAGATACTACCTGCCTTCAAAGTGACCCATATTGTGATGAGAAACTAACTATAAATGGTTGGAATGGACAATATATCGCTGGTGGGACTCTGTACAAAGCTGGTGATATCAAAGCTCAGCAAGATCGCCTAAATATATTTATTGAAGATAATATTCAGTGGAATGATCAATTTTCAACACGCCTTGGTGTTCGTGCTGATTATGACTCTTTGAGTAGTAATATCAATATTTCCCCTCGCAGTCGTCTCTCTTACAAACCCTTTAGTAATGATCAATTGCATTTATCCGCTGGGTGGAATCGCTACTATGGTCAGCAAACGTTAGGTACAGAACTGGATGAAATTCAAAATGATTTGCTCTATAAACTGTCACGTGAAAACCCACATGCGCCTTGGGTAGAAACACAAACTGCACTATCCAGCGGTGCGCGTAGTTCAGCGCTCAATCCCCCTTTCAGTGACGAAACTGTTTTAGGCTTGAATACACAAATCCAGAATTGGGATCTAGGGCTAAAATGGGTCAATCGTAAATATCAGGATGAAATATCAAAAACTAAAGTTACTCCTTTAGATGGATCAAAATTCTTCTACGAATATAATAATGATGGAAGTGGCAAAGCTGACATCTACACCTTAACACTTAGAAATCGTCAACCGATCGCTCTGGGGGATAGCCAACATTTATTTGCCTTGGGATTTGACTACAGTGAAGTCTTCCGCAGTTATGTAGATTACACTTCAGCCTATGATCAAGCCACTCAAGATGAATGGGTCTCTTATGATGGTCAAATTATCCGTTGGTCAGACCGCCCTGCCCCAAACTTTAACCAACCATGGACCGCACGAGTAAACTGGGATATTACATTCGATACACTGCCTGTACGTATTTCAAACTTCTTTAGCTATAAAAACAGTTATGATGATATGGCTGTAGTCTCCAATAAAAATGACAAAGTCGAGTATGAAGGTGAACTGCTTGACACCTATTTAGCCTCTGAAATTAAACCAAAATTTACATGGGATATGCGCACCACCTATGATTGGGAAATTTCAAAAGATTTAAGGGCAATTTTTGGTTTAATCATTAACAACGTCACCAACCGCGTGAATACCTATACAACAGGCTCGACCTCAAATGATAGACCACGTGTAATGACTGAAATCGGCCGCCAATTTATTGCGGATGTTACTTTTAAATTCTAGAGCCTGAATAGGTACATGCTGCTGCTCTTTTTAATTTGCTTAGGCTATAATTAATGCGATTTCATATTTTGCCTTTGTATCATGTTAAAAAAGATCTTACTGGTTTTACTGATTTTAGCCCCATCCGCACTATATCTCTATATCGTCAACCGTGATGATAACCACACTGCGGAGACTGAAACAGTGTCAACGCCAACTGAAAACTCTCAGCCTGAGCAATATCAAACTCCAGATCACTAAGTTTTAGTGATCTTTTCAAATATTTATTTTTTATAGTCCTGAAATCTGTTCAGAAAATAACATCTCAATAAAATAAAGTTTTTGTTTTGCCTAATGTTTAAACTGTTAAATGAATTTTAGCAAAAACCCTTTTGACAAATCCCGGCTTAATCCTTAATATACGCATCACCTCGCAACGTCCCTATCGTCTAGAGGCCTAGGACATCGCCCTTTCACGGCGGTAACCGGGGTTCGAATCCCCGTAGGGACGCCATCTATTGATCCCATACGATCAGACCTTATTCGAAATTACCATTATTCGATTGCAGATTTGTAGTTTTTCACTACAATAGCTCGCTTCATTCCTTTGAAGTATTTCTTATTTCCTATGCACTCATCTCCGAATGATGCTACGCATCAGGGCAATTCTGCGCCTTTAAAACGCGCTATGAGTACTCGACATCTGGTCATGATTTCGCTTGGTGGCGCAATCGGAACAGGCCTATTCTTAGGGTCGGGTGAAGTCATTGCACAAACGGGGCCTGTAGGTGCCATTCTCGCTTATCTCCTGGGCGGTATTATCGCGTACATGGTGATGCTATGTTTGGGCGAACTTGCCGTTCATATGCCAGAATCTGGTTCATTTGGTGCTTATGCCAAACGTTATATTGGACCAGGCACAGGCTATACCATCACCTGGTTATACTGGCTGACATGGTCGGTCACTCTCGGAACTGAATTTACTGCAGCGGCCTTGCTGATGCAGGAATGGTTCCCGGACATTTCCATGTGGTTATGGACCATTATCTTTGGTGTATTCGTATTTAGTCTAAATATGATTTCTACCCGCTGGTTTGCCGAATCCGAATTCTGGCTGGCACTGGTAAAAGTGGTCACGGTTGTTGCTTTTATTCTTTTAGGTCTATTGGCCATCTTTGGTGTTCTGGGCTATCAAGGCTATGAAGCTGCGCCTTTATTTACCAATCTGACTGCACAGGGCTGGTTCCCTGAAGGTCTGTTTCCGATTTTTGCTACGATGCTGATCGTGAACTTTGCCTTCTCTGGTACCGAGCTGATTGGTGTTGCTGCCGGTGAAACTGAAGATCCTGCGAAAAATGTTCCTAAAGCGATTAATACTGCGATTTTCCGCTTATTAATTTTCTTTGTGGGTACCATTATCGTGGTGACGGCATTACTTCCGCATCAGGAAGCAGGCTTAGCCGCTGAAGGCGTGAGTAGCAGTCCGTTCGTAACCGTATTCCAGCACATTGGTATCCCATATGCTGAAGACATCATCCGCTTTGTAATTATCACTGCGTTGTTGTCTGCTGCCAACTCGGGCTTATTTGCTGCTTCACGTATGATGTGGTCATTGTCATACAGCAAACAGTTGCCTGCCGTATTCTCAAGACTGAATGCTCGCGGTGTACCGTATATTGCAGTCATGGTGACCATGCTGGGTGCATTACCAGGTTTATTGTCTGAACAGTTTGCGCCAGAGACGATCTTTACCAACTTGCTGGGCGTTGCAGCGTTTACCATGGTGGTGGTCTGGATGAGTATTTGCTTAAGCCAGTTCAACTTCCGTCGTCAATGGTATAAACAGGGTCATACGGCCAAAGAACTGGGCTTTGCTGCACCATTGTTCCCGATTGTACCAATCCTGGGCTTTGTGTTCTGTTTTATTACCTGTATCAGTATGGTCTTTGATCCATCAATGCGTATCAGCTTCATAGGCTGTCTGCTATTTATTGCAGCGTGTTATGCAAGTTATTATGCCTTTTATCACAACAAGTCTTAATCATCAGTTTTAAAAGAGCGGCTCCGGCCGCTCTTTTTTTATCTATACTATAACCATAGTGGGCAGCCTTAAGGGTGCGTCGATGAAAATTGTGTTTATTCACAGCATGAACAAGCAACAGTATACGGCTACTTCATTACGTCAACATTGGCTGCATCTCTTCAAGACAGGCCTTCGGAAAAACCCACAACAGCAAGCTCGGTTTACTTATTTAAAACGGCATATCCGTATCCCTTTTTATGGCGATTTATTTTCTCGGCATCATTTTCATAACGTCTTGAATGCCAGCACCCTGATGCCGCAACAGTGGCCGCATTTCCCTTTTTTACATCCCGCACAGCTGCAACCGGCATCGCCACCAGACCAATGCACCTATCAAATTTGTGACGTCCCGCAGTCGAATATTGATGATGTCCTGAATTTCAATCAAAAACTAAAGTTCATCACAGCATTAAGCAAAGATATTGCCTTGCGGGATTTTGCGGTACTCATCAATTACTTTCCCAGCTTACATGCCAGCTTTTTGCATAAATTTTTGCTAGAAAGTTATCTTTATTTGGCCAACCCACATTTTATGCAGGAAGTTCACTGCCGCATTCATAATCAACTCTATAGCAGCAGACCACAGATTCTGGTGGCTCACTCACTCGGCAGCGTGATTGCCTATAATTATTTGATCCAGCATCCGGAGCTGAATATCAAGCGTTTTATTACTCTCGGATCACCGTTGGCATTTCGGGTGATCCAGGCTCATCTGCCGCAACCAATTGTACGGCCTGCTGCGATTTCAGGCGATTGGATAAATTTCTATTGTAGCGATGACTTTCTGACTGCCTTTCCATTATCAGAACCACCCTTCCAGTTTCAGCCAGCGATTATTAATCAGGAGATTCATACCTCCATCTATCATCCGCATGATATTGATGGTTATATTCAGCATCCGGACGTCATTAAAGTGCTCCTGGAATTACTATAAAACTCACGCCAAACTCTAAATTCAACTTTTACAGCTCCATTCATATTCTTTTTCTATTTAATAAAATCTTTCATCCAGACCTACCAATTTACTGCTTTTTCTGCCTTTTTTATAAATATACAGATGTCTGTTAATGATTGTTTTATCAAAGATAATTTACACATTAACGCCACAAAAAGTGCAGCTTGGCTTGCCGCAATTTTCTCTATACTGTGAATATATAGATCGACCTCCGTGAGGTATCGATGAAAGTTATTTTTATTCATGGAATGAACCAGCAACATCATAGTGCTGCATCGATTCGCCAGCGCTGGCTGCATATACTTCAAAAAGGCATTCGCAAACACCGTCATGATGCCAGATTCAGTTATTTACGACGTCACATTCACATTCCATTTTATGGAGACTTACTTTCACACTATAACGTTCGCAACATCCTGAATCCTGGCACCTTAATGCCCCAGCAATGGCCCAGCTTTCGTTTCCGTCAACCTGTCCATCCTCAGCTTCCTGCAACCGTTCCACGTCCTGGCTGGCGCAAGCCCGTGATTTCCGATCTTCCCCAGCTTCATTTGAATGACACGATGGATTTTAAACAGAAATTCAAATTTATTACCACGCTAAGCAAAAATGTTGCACTGCGAGACTTTGTATTATTGCTGAATTATTTTCCCAGTCTGCATCGGAACCTGCTTCAGAAATTTCTGATTGAAACCTATCTGTATCTCGACAATCCTGCTTTCATGAAGGAAGTTCATGAGCGGATTGCCCGGCAATTGAATGGTCGCAAACCTTGTATTGTGATTGCTCATTCTCTGGGCAGTGTAATTGCCTATAATTATCTTATTCAGCATCCTGAACTGAACGTACAGCGTTTTATTACTTTAGGATCGCCATTAGCCTTTCAGGTGATCCAGTCACATTTACCGCAACCCATTGTACGACCTGCAGCAATTAAAGGCGACTGGATAAATTTTTATTCAACTGATGATTTTCTTACCGCCTTTCCTCTTACACAACCGCCATTTCAGTTTCAACCCGCAATTATTAACCACGGCATTCGTACCCATATTCACCGCCCGCATGATATTACCGGCTATTTACTCCATCCGCAGGTGGTAGAAGCAATTCTGGAATTGCTTAAAAATCCAGCTTAAACCATGTAATTTTCCAGTATTTTCTCTAGATTGTTTTAAATTTATGCACTCAACCCAGAAAATCATTTTTTTATGGAAATGCGTTTGACACCCCCCTGTTTTCACCCTATTATACGCCCACCTCTGAAACGTCCCTATCGTCTAGAGGCCTAGGACATCGCCCTTTCACGGCGGTAACCGGGGTTCGAATCCCCGTAGGGACGCCAATTTTCAGAAGTACATTTTATTAAGTCCCTATCGTCTAGAGGCCTAGGACATCGCCCTTTCACGGCGGTAACCGGGGTTCGAATCCCCGTAGGGACGCCATTACTTAAAGCTAAAAGTAGCGGTTTTAAAATTTATCTTCTGTACTGTCCCTATCGTCTAGAGGCCTAGGACATCGCCCTTTCACGGCGGTAACCGGGGTTCGAATCCCCGTAGGGACGCCATATTCGAGATGGCAACATCTCAACAAAAAGCCCGAGCATTGCGACTCGGGCTTTTTTTATCTTGCAAATTTTATTTCTGAAAACTTTAAACCTTGTTTTTATCATTCGTTCAAATCTAGCTCTCTTTCTGGGGGCTGCCATCCCATTCTTAATTTTACAATTTGTATTGTTTTAACATTTCTATGCATAGAAATATCCGTTCATTTTCATTTAAAGCAATACACCAATAAATTAGAACAAAAATTCAACACCCTGCTTTTAGAGGGCACGTTAAGGTAAATCAAGAGAAATCTGCAAGGATCAGATTATGTTCGTCAGCACAGAGCTAAGTTTACCTTTATCGCCAAATAAAAATCATAATTATCAAATTAAAAGCTTTAAGGATTGGGTCGACTTTTTTCAAGATACTGAAATTTCGACATATACCAAAACTGAAAAAGCTGAATCTTATTTGAGCGATCTGATTAAAAATTTAAATATTGATACTCTCGGATGGTTAGATCAGCCCGCACAGGTTGAACAGCATCTTTTAGAACAACATCATCAAATCTGTTCCACTTTCCAGGCCTATATCAATCGCCGTAAACAGCAGCAGCCTCGGGAATATTTTCCAACGGTTTCTCATGCTTTCGAATTCCTGGCGAAAGTTGCACCGGTCAAACTGGTCGATGGTGCCTGGTTATATTCGACCGTGCCAAACTGTAATCAGCCCGAGCTAAAAGATTTGATTTACATCTATCTCGAAGAGCTTGGTTTAGGGCATCCGCGTGCCAATCATGTCACCATGTATCAGGACCTGTTGAGTCATTATGAGCTGAACAGTTACGCCGAGCATTTGGATGACAGTTACTACGAACAGGCTGCCGTACAGCTAGCACTAGCTTATGCCCCAGCCAAATATTTACCTTTGGTCATTGGCTTTAATCTCGGCTATGAACAGTTACCGCTACATCTGTTAATCACCAATTATGAACTGGCTGAACTGGGTATCGATCCGCATTATTTCAATGTGCACATTACTATTGATAATGTTCACAATGGTCATGCGCAGAAATCCCTGCAAGCGTTTATCCAGCATTTTAATCAAGCTGAAGATCCACAAATTTATCTTGAACTGATTAAAAAAGGCTATGTTCTGAATGACATCGGCAAAAGTTCCTCTCAGATCATTAAGGAACTGGATATTGGGCAGATGGCTTTAAAAGTTTTCCAGAATAAAGCGCTGATTGGTCAATATATTCATAATCAGAAATGCCAGTTTAGTGGCAAGACCATCAATGACTGGTTATCCGATCCTGCCCAGATTGCCGAGTTTTTGCAGGTCATGATTGACAAAGGCTGGATCGTAAAAGATGCACCAGTGGAGCAAAGCCGTTTCTGGAAAATGATAGATCATCCGGAAGGTAAAATGTTTGGGGTCTTTAATGCGACCGAAAAACAGATTATTAAAGACTGGATTCAGGGCGCAGGCTTGGCAACTCGCCTGTCCTCACGTAGTGCAACCCCATCACAGGCAAAAATTGAACCTGCAATGAGCCGTATGGATCAGCAGCGCTTGAATCAGTTAAAAAGTCGCTTCATGCGCTGTGAAGGTGCGGAACAGAAAATTGATTTACTGATTCCTTATACTGCACCGCATATGCATCATACTGAAATTGGTTTATGGGCGACTCGTCAGTTAAGCCAGTTATTATTTCCTTTTCAGACCCAGGCGATGCATTATTCCTAAAGCACCCCTAAGTGCCAGAAATTAAAAAACCGGACATTTGCAGTGTCCGGTTTTTTAATAAAGATTAAGCCGATTTTCGCGAGTTTAATTGTCCCTTGATCA
Organism: Acinetobacter sp. CIP 102136; assembly: GCF_000369685.1. Lineage (GTDB taxonomy): Bacteria > Pseudomonadota > Gammaproteobacteria > Pseudomonadales > Moraxellaceae > Acinetobacter > Acinetobacter fasciculus. The sequence goes on along the minus strand of NZ_KB850142.1, from coordinate 366,646 downwards.
CCGCTTTGACATTGCCTTTCAGATACTGCAAAAAGACCTTTAGTGGTGACAGCTTTGGATTAGGCTGCTTGCCTTTGGCAATTTCTTTAAACTGCGCGGCATACCAGATGATTTCCATAATCGCCATTTTGTCGACCATTGGAATACCGGTTTTAATTTTCTCAACCGCATAACGTACATCCTGCCCCGCAACCAGACGATTACCCAAGTCAGGTTCTACCGCAAAGGGACGTGCAATCCCGACAAAATCACAGGCACCACTGTCGAGCGCGGCATTCATGCCTTCAACTGTTCGGAATCCACCAGTGACCATGATATGGCACTTCACTTCCTGACGGATTTTTTCGGCAAAATCGAGGAAATAGGCTTCACGGGCAATGGTCGAGGCCTTGCGCTTGTCTGCTTTCACGCCGGCCATCGCAGGTGCTTCATAGCTACCACCTGACACTTCAATGATATCAATGCCTGCAGCGTCCATCGCCTTAAAGACATAAATGACATCTTCTTCGCTAATACCGCCACGCTGGAAATCAGCTGAATTCAGCTTGACTGAAATAATAAAATTTTCCGAAGTCGCAGCACGAACAGCCTGATAGGTTTGCAGCAAGAAACGGGTACGATTCTCAATACTACCACCCCATTGATCCTGACGCTTATTGGTCAGCGGTGACAGAAACTGGCTAATCAGATAACCATGTGCCCCATGCAACTGCACCCCCTCAAATCCTGCTTTTTCACAGATGGCAGCCGAAGTGGCAAAGCGCTGGATAATATCCAGGATTTCATCTTCACGCAATTCCCGTGGGGTTCCAAAGCTCATGGCCAAAGCCGGACTAAATGGGACTGCGGACGGTGCAACCGTTTCTTTATTCAGACCTTTGGGACACTGGCGGCCCGGATGTGACAACTGGACCAGTTGTACCATATCATGTTGTTTGCCTACGTCAGCCCAGACTTTGAGCTGCGCCAGATCACGTTCTGTTTCTACCACTACGACGCCCGGTTCATTCTTGGCACGATAATCCACCATGACATTACCCGTAATAGCACAACCCAAGCCACCTTCGGCCCATGCTTCATACAACTTGAAATGCGCCTGATTGGGTTGGCCGGCATCATTGGCCAGTGCTTCACTCATGGCACCTTTAATGATGCGATTTTTAAAAGTGGTATTACGAATTTGAATGGAATCGGCCAATTGAGTCATGATCTGTCCTGATACGTTACTTTTATTTTGTACCCATTTATAACGTAAGCCAGAACAATTGACAATCAGTCTTGTCAAATTTACACAATTTTTATCTGCTTATTTTCTTATGGTTAAAGATTTTTGTGATTTAGTTTCTTGGATCAAAAGCATCCCGTACCGCTTCTCCCATATAGATCAGCAAACTCAGTACAATCGCCAAACTAAAGAATCCCGACAATGCCAGCCACGGCGCATTTAAGTTGTTTTTGGCCTGAAGCAAGAGTTCCCCGAGGGATGCCGAATCGGGTGGCAGACCATACCCTAAAAAATCCAGCGCTGTCAGTGCAGTAATATTGGCGGTTAGCATAAAAGGTAACTGTGACAGGCTAGAACCTATCACATTGGGGAGAATATGTTTGAACATGATCCGTCCATCCCCGGCCCCAATACTTCTTGCTGCCCAAACGTATTCCAGATTTCTGGCGCGCAAAAACTCAGCGCGCACCATACTCACCAGTGTGGTCCAGCCAAATAACAGCATGATCAGAAATAGCCAGTAAATACTCGGACTAAACAGACTGACCAGTACCATCACCATAAACAGCATCGGCAAACCGCTCCAGACTTCGAGTATGCGTTGCCCGATCAGGTCAATCCATCCACCATAATAACCCTGAATTGCCCCTGCTAAAATTCCCAGCGCCGCAGACAATAAAGTCAGTGCAAAACCAAACAGTAATGAAATCCTTAAGCCATATAGAATCCGTGCCAGAACGTCACGGCCTTGATCATCTGTTCCCAGCCAGTTTTGCGCACTCGGTGGCGAAGGCACTGGTACAGCCAGTTCAAAATTTGGCGTTTGATAAGAAAATGGAATGATGGCCCAGATCGCCCAGCCTTTTTCTGCAATCAGTTGCTGTACAACGGGATCTTTATATTCTGCTTCTGTCTCAAATACTCCACCAAACGTGGTTTCCGGATAGGATTTCAGGATGGGCAGATAAAAAGCATGATCATATTTCACCAGCAAGGGCTTATCGTTAGCAATTAGTTCTGCACCCAAGGAAATGATGAAAATAGCACTGAAAATAATGAAGCAGCTAAAGCCTAGCTTATGCTGCTTAAAACGTTGCCAGCGTGCTTGCATCAAGGAAGACATTATTGTGATCCTCGACGTGAACTGAAATGAATCCTTGGATCAATCAGTTGATAGAGCAAATCGCTGAGTAAACGCAGTATCAGACCGAGCAAGGTAAAGATAAACAAAGTACCAAAAATCACCGGATAGTCACGCTGGATAATCGCCTCAAAACCTAAGACGCCTAACCCATCCAGATTAAAGATAATCTCGATGAACAGGTTGCCCACGAAAAACACCCCGATCAGAACTTCGGGCAAACCTGCGATAAGCACTAAAATGGCATTCCGGAATACATGCCGATACAGCACTGCATGTTCAGTTAAACCTTTGGCCCGCGCAGCCAGGACATATTGTTTGCTCAGCTCTTCCACAAAAGAAAATTTGACCAGATAGGTCAAACTGGCAAATCCGCCGAGCACCATGGCCAACAGCGGCAAGGCCATATGCCAGAAATAATCATGAATTTTCGCAAAGAATGAGAGTTCAGCAAAATTTTCAGAGCGAATGCCCTGCAAGGGAAACCAGTGCAGATAAGACCCGCCAGCAAAAAAAACGATAAGTAAAATGGCAAAAATAAAGGCTGGAATGGCATAGCCCACGGCCAACATTAGAGAGGTGGTCTGATCAAACAGACTGCCATGTTTGCGGGCTTTTCTAATCCCTAAAGGAATGGAGACCAGATAAATCAGCAAGGTACTCCACAGGCCTAAAGAAAGCGATACTGGCAATTTTTCCCAGATGAGTTCAGTCACAGGTTTGTCTTTGAAAAAACTCTGCCCCAGATCAAACTGCGCATAACGCGTTAGCATTTCCCAAAATCGAATATGCAGCGGCTGGTCAAAGCCGTACTGGATATTAATCTGCTCAAGCATCTCCGGTGTGAGGCCTTGCTTTCCCTGATACTGCAATCCGGTATGCGCCAAACCATTGACCTGTTGCGCCTGATAAATCGCCTGCTCCACCGGACCACCGGGTGCCAGCTGGATCACCATGAAATTGATCAGCAAAATGATCAGCAAGGTTGGAATCATCAGCAACAGACGTTTGAGAATATAAGTGCTCATGGCACTCCCTGATAGGCTTGGAGCTTAATGCTGTTTGAAATAATCAGCCACATGTCTGGCCTTTTCTGCATCGACCCACCAGTAATCAATCCCGGCGGAGAGTTTAGGTTTTCGTTGCGGCTGCTGATACATATTCCAGTAAGCATACCAGTATTCACCCGTACCATAAGTCAGAATATGATAATAGCCTGCACGCAGTAAACGGTCTAATGCTCGGGTACTATTCACCAGCTGTTCACGGTTTTGAGCCTGTGTCACCTGCTGAATGACGGCATCAATGGCCGGATTTCGAATGCCGGCATAATTATAATTACCTGGCTGCGTGGCGGCCTGACTGCCCCAGAACTGTTTCTGCTCCTGCCCCGGTGTCAGGGATTGCGGCATGGTATCGACAATCATATCAAACTGATAATTCCGCAGCCGTTCATAATATTGCGCGGTTTCTACCATACGAATGCTGGCCTGAATGCCCAAGCGTTTTAAATGACGCAGATATGGCATCAGATCACGCTGCTGTTCCGCCTGATGCAACAGGAACTCAATCTGTACCGGTTGACCCGCAGCATTGACCAACTTCCCCTGTTGATAACGATAGCCTGCCTTTAATAGCAATTGACGGGCTTTTAACAGATTGTTCCGGTTAAAACCGGAGGCATCTGACTGAGGATATTTCCAGTCCTGCAGTACAGCCTGACGTTGAACCGGATCAAGCTGCTTTAAATGGGGTTTCAAAATGTGCAGTTCTTGAACACTTGGCCGTGTATGAGATGCAAGCTCGCTATTGGAAAAAAAGCTGTTCAGGCGCTGATATTCACCATAGAACATGGCTTTATTCAGCCATTCAAAGTCATAGGCAAAACTCAAGGCTTGGCGGAAACGGATATCGGCAAAAGGCTGACGGCGGGTATTGAATATCAGACTCTGGGTCGGAATCGGGTTGTGATGCTGAAAGCGGTAACGCTGCACCTGTCCTTGCCGAACGGCGGGAAACTGGTAGTCTTTCACCCAGCGGTTGACCTGTTTTTCCTCATGCAAGGTAAATTGGCCCGACTTGAAAGCTTCGAACTTGATTTCAGGACTACGATAATAACGATACTTGATCCGGTCAAAATTATAACGCCCGCGGTTGACCATCAAGTCTTTTCCCCAGTATCCGGGATTACGTTTGTAGCTAATACTACGTCCAGCATCTATGTGTTCAATGACATAAGGCCCTGAACCCAGCATCGGTTTCAGCGTCAATTCTTTAAAATTACGCTTTTGCCATTCCTGTTTAGAATAAATGGGCATCTGCGCGACAATCATCGCCATTTCCGGATTATGTCCGGATTTAAAATGCATTTTGACCTGTAAAGGTGACAGGACTTCCAGCCGGTTTAAATCAGCCAAATACATCTGCAGGCCAAAATTGGACTGGGTCTGAAACAGTTCAAAACTGTATTTGACATCTTGTGCAGTTACCGGCTGGCCATTACTAAACCGTGCTTTCGGATTTAAATGAAAAATAATAAAGGCGGTTTTCTTGGGGTCAAAACTGACTTTTTCCGCCAGCAAGGGATAGTACACACCGGGCTCATCCAGTGACTTGGACAGCAAACTGTCAAAAATATAGTTGCCCCCCTCAGTGACATTGCCCTTGCCATTCATGCTGTTCAAATTATCGAAACTGCCATCAGCTGCCAGAATCAGCGTACCGCCTTTCGGTGCTTGCGGATTGGCATAAGGCAGGGATTTGGCCTGGGCATATTTCGGCTGGCTATGTAGTGCAATATATGGGGTGGTGATCAGGGCTGCCCAACTGCTACTTACGAGCAGCGGGGCTAGCCAGATCAACCTGAAAGTTTTAAATAAATGCGCGAATCTCATGATCCATTCATTAATTCGGCACTTTAATCACATCACCAATACGCAATTGTGTATTTGGTTTGAGATCATTCATTTCCGCCAGTTCATTGCTGTTCAGACCATAACGTGAAGCCAGACCGATTAAGGTATCACCGCGTTTGACTTTATAATCCGTCACCAGTTTTGGAATCTGGATCGTTTGACTGACACGCAATCCTGCGCGTGGACTCAGATTATTTAACTGAGCCAGGTCGGTCACGCTTATGCCTAAACGGCTGGCAATTGCATTCAGGGATTCACCGGATTTTACCGTATAGGATTCAGTTGCCTTAGAAGCTACAGGCTTAGCTGCCACTTTCACGCCTTCAACTTTTTTATCTGTCGGAAAGTCACCCTCAATTTTTAAACGCTGACCAATACGCACTGTGCTATTGGTATTCAGGCCGTTCAAATCAGCCATATATTGCAGTTGTAAATGATACTGACGTGCAATAGAGCTTAAGGTTTCCCCTGACTTCACCACATGCGAATCCGATTTTGTATTCTTGACCGCAGTTTCCGCGACCACTTCACTTACCGGTTCTGTCACGTCACCACTCAGTTTCAGACGCTGCCCCACTCGCAAACCTGCATTACGTGACATGCCATTCAGGCTCGCCACCTGGTCCATTGACAAATTATATCTTGAGGCAATACCGGTCAGCGTATCACCCGATTGAACCGTATAGGTTTCAGGGATTTGACTGCCGGCTGGAATCTTGATGGTCTGACCTATACGTAAACCACTATTGGCAGACAACCCATTCAGTGCAGCCAGTTCAGAGACACTCAGCTTGCTTTGACTGGCAATAGTATACAGTGTTTCACCGCGTTTGACCTGATAGTTTTCAGTTGCAGTCTGATCGACTTTAACATTTTCAAACTTCTGCTCAGTTTTCTGGCTAGATGCCGTTAGCTCTTCAACTTCCTGAAGTGGTACATTGATTTTCTGTCCCACCATCAGACTGCTACCGGCAGTCAGACCGGAAGTCAAAGATGCCAGTTCAGCATTTGAAAGCCCGTAACGATCGGCAATCAGTTTCAGATACTCACCGCGTTTCACTGTATAGGATTTAGTCTGAACCTTGGCAGTTTCAGCTTTTTTAATCTCTTCAACTTTGGCTTTGGACTGCCCTGTATCTTTCAATGACAGCTTTTGCCCAACAAACAGACCGCTATTACTATTCAGTCCATTAAAATCAGCCAGTTGTTTCACGCTAAAACCAAACTGGGTCGCTACGCTAGTCAGAGAGTCATTGGCCTGAACGACATAAGTTTCCGGCTTTTCTTTGGCTTTGCTGGCTTCCTGTACAGGTTTGGCATCATACAGATAAATGGTGGTGCCCACATACAGTGGAGAATTTGGATCAATCTGGTTCCATTTCGCCACATCACGCCAGTTCACCCCATTTTTAGCCGCAATCATTGCCAGATTATCACCTGGTAACACCTTATAGGTACTGCGTTTTCCTTTTGGAGCAACCACTACCACTTCAGAATCCGTCTTGACGTAATTTTTGCCCTGATTTAGCTTGGCTTCAACCGAGTTCGCAGTGGTATTGTCAGCAACTTCTTTCGGATAAGAAAAGCCTTTGGTGAGCTCTTTGCCTTGCTGCTCAGCAACAGACAGGCTGGTTTGAATGGCAGTCAGCTTGATTTTACCGTCATAAGGATCAACAATTTCTGTGCCAGCCGGCGCCAATGCTTTCAGCTCTTCAACCACTTGGGCCTGTTCTGCCGGTGTTGCAACAGGCTGCAGAATTTCATCTACAGTTTTCTGAATATCCTGTGCGATGACCGCCTGCTGAACTTGCTGACGCTCAGCTGCCGAAATCGGTGGTTCGACCTGAATCTGTTTCGCTGGCGCTGCAGGTGTTACAGCTACCGGAATACGCGGCGCACTTGGAATTGGCAAATCACTTTGTGCCGCAAAACTGGCCAAGGCAGATGAGCCTTTAGGCGTCGAAATCTTTTTCGTAGTCTGGGTCACAGTATTTGCCGTTGTCGCGGTACTTACCGCTGCTGTGACGACAGGTGGCGTACTTGCAGCTTTAGCCGGAGTCGTTGTTTTAGCAACGGTCGTTGCAGGCTGATTACTAACAACCGCTGGCGGAGTCTGTTTAGAAGGCGTAATCGTTTTCATATTTAATTCTGGCGGTGCAGCTCTGGTGGGCACCACTGTCGTCGTATTTCGCGGCAGGCTGCTCGTGTTACTCGCCCATAAACCACCTGAACCGGATAATTTTTTCAGCTTCTCATCCACTGAAGGACTTAAGTCAGCAGGAATCAGAATACGGCGCGGACTTGCAGGATCAATATGATCACCACGATGACCCGGGTTTAATTGATACAGTTCTGCACGGCTCAAACCGGTAATCGCTGCAATTTCATTTAAACTGGCAACACCGACCGGTACTTCACGGAAATGCGGACGGTTGGCAATCGGTGGCAAACTCACCCCATAACTGCCCGGATTTTTAATAATTTGTGCAACCGCCAGGAAACGTGGCACGTAACTCATGGTTTCTTGTGGTAGTTTCAATGACCAATAATCGGTAGGCAGACCTGCAGCTTTGTTACGGTTAATCGCCTGCTGGATACGGCCTGGGCCTGCATTATAGGAAGCGAGCGCCAATTCCCAAGAACCAAACTGGTTATACAGACTGCCCAAAAACTCATAGGCTGCACGGGTCGATTCCACTACATCACGACGACCATCGTATAAAGAAGTCTGCTTTAGACCATAAATGCGGCCGGTACTTGGAATAAACTGCCATAAACCTGCTGCCGCCGCACTACTGGTCGCTGCCGGGTCATAAGAACTTTCAATAATCGGTAACAGTGCCAACTCGGTCGGCATGCCACGGCGTTCTGCTTCTTTTACTGTGTAATATAAATAACGTGATGCACGCGCACTTAAGCGATCCAGATAAGGCTGACGTGAAATAAACCAGCCACGCTGCGCATCAATCCGCGGATTCCAGACACTTAAGTCCATCTTGAAACCCACGGTCATGCGTTTCCAGACATCACCATGTTTCAGAATCTGTAAACGGTCACCTTCGACTGCACGCATATCCGTTGCAGAAAGTAAATCTTCGAGTCCATCCAGACTGCTGGCATCCAGATATTGTGATCCAACCTGCTTGCTTGATGCTGTTTGGGTCGCACTTTGTGTAGATGAACAGCCCGTCAGTCCTAGAGAAGCAAGCGCAGTTCCCAGTACAGAATATTTTAAAAATGTAGGTAATGTCGGCTGCCACAAAATTGCGGTTGGTTTATACATAAAGAAATCCAAACAACTCGTATATAAATTTATTTTTTAGATATGCCATTGTAGTGAAGCATGTCGAAGACTCAAGCCAATAATTTACCGCGATTTCACGTTAAATGTTACAAGAAATTAAAAAATCCTGGACATATAGATTGATCGACTGCATTTGCGCTATACAATAAGCCTTCCAGCTTGTTCTATTTTGATCGGATTTAATCTATGTCACACACTATCACACTTTATGTTGATGGCGCCTGTCGCGGCAACCCGGGTTTAGGCGGTTGGGGTGCGTACATTGTTAATGGCCAACAAGAACACAAAATCTGTGGCGGTGAAGATCATACTACTAACAACCGTATGGAGCTGACGGCTGCCATTGAAGGGATTCTGTTTTGTGACAAGCAAGACAAACTGGTGATCTATACCGATTCCAAGTATGTCAAACAAGGCATTACCGAATGGATTCACGGCTGGAAAAAGAAAAACTGGAAAGACGTCAAAAATCCGGATCTGTGGCAAAAACTTGATGAAGTCTGTCAAGGACGTGACATCGAATGGCACTGGGTCAAAGGTCATGCTGGACATCCGGGCAATGAAATGGCCGATCAGCTGGCCAATCTGGGTGCTGATGAAACCCTGAAAAAATCCAAGCAAAGCCCTTCAATGTCTGAAGATAAAAAAAAATCTGAACCCGACTGGTTGCTAGACGATCCTTTCGGTCTTGATCTGGCCGAGAGCGAAGAAGAAGAGCTGGAAGAAATCATCGAAGTGACTGTTGAAGAAATTGTACAGACTGAAGTTTTAGCAACAGACAGCAATGACGATGCTTCATCTTCAGAATCATCTGCCTCGACTGAGCTACATCCGCAAATTGTCATTACACCAGCAAAGCTACAGCTGCATGGCCCACGACAACTGATTCTGGATACCGAAACCACCGGTTTTTATTATCAGGATGGTGACCGGATTATTGAAGTTGGCGCGCTAGAAATGATTAACCGCAAACTGACCGGCAGCTCGATTCATATCTATATCAATCCGAAAACACCGGTCGGTGATTCCGTGAATGTCCACGGGATCACCGACGAATTCCTGCAAGACAAACCGCTGTTTGAAGAAATTTCTCAAGTGCTGTTTGACTATTTACACGGCGCGGAAATTATTGCGCATAACGCGACCTTCGATATGAACTTTCTGGATATGGAATTCAAACGCGCAGGTTTTAAAGCACTCTCCGAAGTCTGTGACGTCACCGATACCCTGGCACTGGCCAAGTCCAAGCATCCCGGTCAGAAAAATTCGCTGGATGCCTTAGTGCGCCGTTACGAGATTCCACAACGTGACCGTACTTTCCACGGTGCCTTGCTCGATGCGGAAATCCTGTCCGATGTTTATCTGGCGATGACCGGTGGACAGGTGTCTTTTGATATCGATGCCCTGTCCCAGTCTGAAGACCAGAACAGCCGTTCAGGGATGGCCAGAGTTGAAATTGAATTACCGGTGATTCTCCCGTCAGAACAGGAATTACAGGAACATGAGAATTGGGTCAAACAATTCGAAGAAAAACATGGAACTGCTTGCCTTTTCGCGAAATAAAATCTACATTTCCGGGGATACTTTAGGTTTAAAACTATCGTTCTTCAGTTATAGTAAATACAAAGAGGCCCCGTAGTTTAAAGCGGGGCTCATATATAGATAATACTCCAGGAAAGGTGCAGATCATGTCTTACCAAACCTCTATACATTTTGATCCAACAGCTTTACTGATAATAAAAAATGAGGTTGATAACTCGATCAAGTTAGTCGAATCAGCAGTAAGCACCTTGGTAGAAGACCAGACTTTACCTTTTGGTATTGATGATGCATTAAATCAGTTCGAACAATGCGCCCAAGTTCTGGCACTCATCGACATGTCCAGTCTGGCAAAAGTCGCTCAATATTCAGCAGAACTGATGCGCAAGATTATGGGGAATCCGGCGCAGGTCAATACTCAAGAAGTGATCGCCTTGAGTGAAGGCACCACCATGCTGAAACGCTATATCGAATTTATCTGTTTGCGTGAAGTGAAAATTCCACAGTTTTTGCTGGATACCCTGAACCGTCTGGAACTGGCTTTGGGTAAACCGCTGACGACTGAAGGCCAGCATGTAGAATCGCTACTGGATTGCGTCACCCCTGATTTTGCACTGCCACAAGCACCAAGTCTGGAAAAATCCCAATATGTACACCGCCTGTATAAGCTGTCACTCAACAAGCTGATCAATCAGGAAGAAAGTGAACTGGATCTGCAAGCCATCAAACTGGTGGGGGCTTATCTGGCAGGACTTGCAGAACAACATGACAGCAAGCAGTACTGGAATCTGGTCTATGTCGCGTTGAACAATATTGATCACCTGCTGATTAATGAGCCACGCCTACGCACATTGGTGAGCATTGAACGTAACATGGCACAGTATTTTAGCTCGGCAGACAGTTTCAAGGCTTCGCTGGCTGATCTGGCCAATGTGCTCAGCCTGTGTATCAGTCAGGAAGATGAAACTGCGCAATCTATCCGTAGCCAGCTCAATGTGGGCGATGACCTGCTGACCGATATGCAATTACAGGTCTTCAGTCGCCATCTGTATGGCCCAGACTTTGAAACCATGCATACCATCAGCGAATTGGTGACCACGGAAATGGCGCAAATTCGTAATGACATCGAGTTCAACTATCAGAACATGACGCCTGAAAAGACTCAGGAACTGCAGGCACAACTGAATAATCTGGCGAATATCTTCAAGGTATTGAACCTGAATGAAGCCTATCATGACCTGACCCGTCAGGCCGCTTCACTGAGCCAGCCGGAGATGATGCAGGATGCCAGCTTTGCCCAGCAGTTGATGAATGTCATTCTGTCTGCCATGAACTCGATTGGCGTACTGGAACGTCATCAAACTTCGAGCCGCTTGCAGCTGCGCGTCAACAACATGAATATTTCTCTGGACCGTCTGGATGAAGCACACGCTGCTTTACTCACAGAAACCAAGGCCCTGATCGAGCTTTCTAGCCAGATTCTCAGCAATTACCTGCAAGATCATGACTTGACTGCACTCGAACCTGTTCCAGTACAGTTTTGCGAGATTGGCGGCGCGATGCTGTTCCTGAATGCAGAACATGTTCGTACTGCATTCACCACCACTGCAGAATTCATCAAGAACCGTATTGATCTGTCGATTGCATTAAGTCCGGAAGAAATTCATCGTGCTTTAGACACCCTGGCCAGTGCCGACATGATGATTGATAACTTAAAGAACAAACAGCCTGTATTACAGGCGATGTTTCAGGTAGCATTGGACAGTAGTGAGAAACTCAAAATAGTTGCCTAATGTCCAAATTATCACTTGCTTATATTTTTCAACAACAGCAACTGCTGGTCGATCAACACTTTCAACTTCCACGAGTTGAAGCCTTAGCAAGTGATTTGCTACTCCACACGGGTGATCAAGTGATTGCCCGTGATCTCCTTCCCGATGAGCCTATTCCTGCAGGCTTACAACTGGTTCCCATCCGTCAGCTGTTACAGTTCTGGAATACCCAGCAATTTGAACAGGCCAGTCGTGCGGTACAGCTTTTAGAATGGCGTCGTAACCATAAATTTTGCAGTCATTGCGGCACAGCGACTGAAGCGCATGCTGTTGAATATGCCATGGTCTGCCCATCCTGCAACTACCGTCAGTATCCACGGGTACAGCCTTGCGTTATTACTGTTATTACCAAAGGTGAAGACGAGATTCTGCTGGCCAAAAATGCACGTAATACTAAAAGCCAGATGTATGGACTGATTGCCGGTTTCGTTGAAGTGGGTGAAACGCTGGAAGATGCAGTACGTCGTGAAACGCTAGAAGAAGTTGGCTTACAACTCAAGAATATTCAGTATCTGGCCAGCCAGCCCTGGCCTTTCCCAAGCAATCTGATGATTGCCTTCAAGGCAGAATATGCTGGCGGTGAGCTACAGCTGCAGGAAGAAGAAATTAGCGATGCGCAATTCTTTAAATTCGATCAGCTGCCTGAAATTCCGTTTAAAGGCAGTATTGCCCATGCCATGATCATGCATGTGACTCAAGGTACGCCCGTCGCAGACGACACCAAGACCTGGCTGTAAATCTGTATTTGAAAGATTTAGCCCAACGGCTCAAAAAAAGAATCCAGGGGAGATCATCCACTGGATTCTTTTTTATCTAGTGCTTGGTTAAACTAACATATCAGTATCAGGATTTAAATGCATCCTCGAGCGCCCAAAGCACCTGTGCCTTGGTCTGGAAAAACCGGCTAAACAAACTGGAGAGTGAACCCACAATCGTAATATGACCAAGTTTCGGAATTTGAATCAGATGGCTATGATTGCCCTTCTCTTTCAGTACGCGGTCCAAATCCTGGCTATTGAAATGCCCAACAATCTTGTCTTTTTCGGCAATAAACAGATAATGCCGGATTGAGCTATTTTTAACAAAATAATAAGGCATCACCTGCTGATAAGGCACCGCCTGATCAAATGCATCGGCACAGATCGGATCATTTTTGTAATCAAAATGATAAGGCCCCGCCAGACCAATAATCGCCCGAATTTGACCGTGGTCAATACTGGCAGATTGCGGATGGTACAAGGCAGACATGACATTAAAGGCCCCGGCAGAATGTCCCATCAGGACCAGATTATCAGCACAGATCTGCAAGTGCTTAGCCGACTGCTGCAAATGATTCAGTAACAAATGCAGATCATGAATATAAGTTGGGAAAATATGTTGTGGTGCCAGATGATAATTCATTACCACCACGTCATAACCTTCTTTGGCAAAAGCCTCGCCAATAAACTGATAATCCTTTTTATCGCCATGTAACCAGGCACCGCCATGCACAAAAACAATCAGGGGACGATGGAGCAAAGGCTGCTGACTCCGAAACAGGTCAAAGCGTTGCCGGGATTTCAGGCCATAGGCCAATTGGGTTTCGACTGTGTAACCTTGTTTCGGAGTTAAACGATTTAAAGCATAACTACCAAAATCGTATAACCGGAAATCTTGATAGTGCTGTTGAAACTGCAAAATACGCTGTGAGAGTTGGGTTTTAAACTGGCCGACCTTATGGTTCATAGGTCGGTTCAACCGTATCAGGATCAATCGCCACTGGCGTCTGTTCAATACCCGGCTGCGCATATGCCGGTGCGGCAAAGTTTTGATTAGCCAGACTTGAATATTGCTCCACATTATCAATTAGGGTCACAATTTTAGTGACATTACCCACCTGTTGTAACACCTGATTCAGGTCAGCAATCTCGGCACCATTTAAACGACCCATCACATACAGTACGCCATCTTCAGTATGCACATGCACTTTACTATCCGCTACCACAGTCGCTTTCATGATCAAGCCACGGGTATTTGCAGTCACCGCAGTATCCTGCATGATGGTGCTATAGCTGATCTGATTGCCGACAGTAATAAAATTATGTACCGCTTTGACATCACTCATGGATTTGACATTATCTTCAGCCAGTTGCTTTAAATGGGCATCCGGCACCTGACCGGTCAACAAGACATTGCCATGGAAACTTTCAATATTGACCCGGGCCTGCTTAAAGCGCGAATCCAATTTATAAAGATTAATTTTTGCAGTACGGACAATTGAGGAATCAATAAATACCTGCCCCAAGGTGCGCGCCCCACTTTCAGTTCCGACAGGAGCCGTACCTGTGCCGCTGGAAATAAAACTTGCACAACCTGATAAACTTGCGACACACAGCATTGTTATTGCAATACGCTTAACCACTCAGCAAGACTCCTTCATTTTATTACGTCTTTTTCAATCTAATAATCTGTTTTCAAGCTCAGATCATGTCAATTCTGCTTGAACTTTACAATGATCTTGAAGCAAATATAAGCATCTTTAGACCTTATTTTGTTCAAAGGTTAATAAACTCTTGATCAAAAGTAAAAGCATTTTCAATCCATTCCAGATCATAAGGGTATTGCGAAAAGTCATGCTGTATGGTTTTTGCAAATTGCTGTTTAAAATCAAAACAAATCACGTCAAAACGATAGTAATAGTGTGCAAATTGTGGATTTTTCTGAATAAAGCACATGGCTGTCTTGAGCATTTTGCCCTGTTTCGCTCTGGAAACAGACTCGATCGCTTGCGCATATCGGGTTTGCGCACGTGCTTTGACTTCCACAAAGACCAGTTCCTGATCACGCACCAGAATCAGATCCAGCTCGCCATAGCGACTGTGATAATTGGCGGTCAGGAACTGAAATCCATGGTTCTGCATCAGTTGAGCCGCTTGCTGCTCCGCCCATGCACCTAATTGCTGTCGCAGCATTGCTCTTTCGCTCATAGTAGCTTGACACCTGTGCCACTGTACTGGAAACATTGTGGACTACGCTGAATACTGTGGTCCGTGATTTCAATTCGCCCAGTTCTACCCTGAAATTCAATATGCTGCAAATGCGGTTGTGACAGGTACTGCTGGGTGATCTGCCAGGCATCGCCACCGAAGGCAATCAGGCGCTGATAGGACATATCCACCGGCTCTTTGGTATAGGCCTGTAGAACATCCGGCCAGTCAGCCAGATAAAGCACAGGTACATCACAGAACTTGATTCCTCGTGGCGGTTTATGCTGTTCGCTAATCCTATTGGCCACGGTATACATCCGTTTATGGCTTAATTCAGGTATGGCAGCCAGCCCTTCTGCATTGCCGAGGTATAACAGCCCTTGTTTTGGCATTAAAAAAATGGGCGCCTTGTTCACGATCTTGAATTTCAGATCACTTTGACTGAACAATGACATCAGCAACAGTTCATACTCGGCTTCACTGCCCGGCTGGCGTAAAATCAGCAGCTGTTGAATTCCATCTTTGTGCAATAAGGTTTTTAAGGCAGCGGCATCTTCTTTTTTGGACAGGCTGAATTGCCAGACTTGGGGTGATGACCCTGCTACATCATTCAGGCTGAGGGTACGTACTTTAGGTTTGCTCCTAAGTAGTTGTTCTACATCGCTACGCGCCAATGGACCCACCACCATTTTGGTTTTTTTATTGACATGCTGCTTCAGTAGCTGGGAGATATTTTTCTGATTGGAATTGACCCATTTCAATGGGACTTTCTGCCCGGAAGTAGCATAGGCGCTGAGAAATCCCTGTTTGATACTCGATGCAGCTCGCGCCAAAGGTCCGGATTCGGGTAGAATGATCAACACTTCTGCTTGTACGCTGCTGATGTAGCTGATTAAACACAAGCCCAATATTTTATTTTTAATCTTCCATTTTTTATTATTCAATTTATTCCACATGGAGAAACCTATGAGTGCTCAGTTATTTGTTGTTGCGACTCCAATCGGGCACTTAGATGATATTAGTTATCGTGCACTTCAGGTGTTAAAGTCGGTGAGTCTTATTGCTGCCGAGGATACACGAACTTCAGCACAATTGCTTAAACACTTTAATATTCAAACACCTCTGACCGCTTGCCATGAGCATAATGAAAGCAACAAGATTGATCAGCTGATCCAGCGCCTGCTGAATGGCGAAGATATGGCCCTGATCAGTGATGCTGGCACTCCCCTGATTAGCGACCCTGGCTTTAAATTTGTCCGTGCTGCACAAGCGCATAATATTCGCGTGATTCCTGTACCTGGTGCTTGTGCGGCTATTGCTGCCTTAAGTGCTGTTGGCTTGCCGAGTGACCGCTTCAGCTTTGAAGGTTTTCTGCCATCCAGACAAAGTCAGCGCCTGCTGAATCTGGAAAAACTGAAAGATGAAACCCAGACTTTAATTTTCTATGAAGCACCGCACCGGATTCTGGAGTCCGTTAAAGATATGGCCAGCGTTTTCGGAGCAGATCGCCCGGTCGGTTTTGCGCGAGAAATCACCAAGACTTTTGAAACTATCAAGAAAATGACCTTGGGTGAGCTGGTCGAATTCATTAGCAATGATCACAATCAGCAAAAAGGCGAAATTGTTTTGGTGATTGGCGGTGCCACCGAAGAAAAAGATCTGGATCAGGAAAAGCTGGATAAATTATTGAATCGCCTATTACAGGACCTTTCGGTCAAAGCTGCTTCACAACTGGCGGCAGATTTAACCGGAATCAAAAAGAAAGTCGCTTATCAACGTGCTTTAGAACTGACTTCGGCAAACGACTAATTGCTTTAGATTTTCTATTACGTTTGGATTTGCAAAAAAAAACACCACATTGAATGTGGTGTTTTTTATAAGAAACAAGTTAATCAATAACTTATTCTTTGGCTACTGATTCATCTGCCGGCACTTCAACAATACGACCACCACTGGCAAGGAAAGCCGCAATCTCGTCTTCAAGTGCTTGACGCTTTTTCAGCTTTGCAGTGACGGTCAAAGTTTCAGCTTCTACAAGATCGGTATCACTGACGACCTCTGTGCTATCGACCGCGCCTTTTTCAGCGGCTTTTGCTTCATCATCGTCAACAATTGAATCTTCAACGTCGTCATCATAATCATTCATGTCTGTCATTTGCATCTCCCCAAAAATGGCCCTCGCTTGGTATTCCAAGTCAGGTATCGAATTAAGTGAAATTTAGCAATCTCTTCGACCTTCGCCTAGTACCAAACATCAAAAAATCGTATCTTTTTTAAACAAAATCGTTACTCTTTATTGGTGTTTGTTTAAAAAATTTACATTTCTGTCTTAAGCTGCGTAGCGTGTGTCTTTAAGTAAACCCAGACCATTGGCTTGCGCCATAAATGCATCTTTCAACATGGGCTGATTTTCTACCTGTTTCAGGCCGAAATTGCGTGCCCAAACCATCGGGAAGAATAATGTGGTTTCCATCCAGCCAATCGCAGACATGCTGTGCATCATGGCATCGTTCTGGCCCTTACGGCGATGCTCATAGCGTTTTAGGGTCTGCTCATGTGCCCATACGCCACGCGCCTGATCATGCAGCAAAACATCACAAAGCACGGCAGCATCCAGACAGCCAATATTCACCCCTTGACCTGCTAGTGGATGAATGACATGTGCGGCATCTCCAATCAGTGCTAAACCATCTTGAACGTATTGCTGGGCGGCGCGGGCTTTTAAAGGGAAAGTGGCACGTGGTGTCGCCTCTAAGACTCCACCCAGCATATGCTGGCTTTCACGGGTTAATAGCTGGGTAAACTCAGCATCTGACAACGCTGCATATTCTTCGGCATAATCCTCTGGCAAGGTCCAGACAATCGATTGCCAGTGTCCCTGCTCTTCCGGATTAAGGCTGGCCATAGGTAGAAAAGCCAATGGACCGGTTTCGAGAAAAATCTGACGTGCCATATGCTGATGAGGTTGTGCAGTTTTAATGGCACAACTGATGCCCGCCTGTTTATAGTCCAGTACATCAATATCGATAAACGCTTGCTCACGGACAAAGGAGTTTGCACCATCTGCGCCAATCACCAGTTTAGTTTGGAGTTGTGTACCATCAGCCAGATGAATGATCCACACACCGACGCCACGTTCGATGCGGCTAACTTTGACCTGTGTTCTATAATCTTGAACATCTTCAAGCATCTTTTGCTGAATAGCTAGATTCAAAATGCTTGGCTCCACCATCGAGCCTAAAGCCTGCTCTACCGATGGTGTTTTTTCTGAAGACTGGCCAAAATTGATTTCGCCATAGCCATTTTTATTCCAGACCTGCATGCCGGTATAAGGCTGCTGACGTGCTAAATTTTCCCAGACCCCCACCGTCTTTAACAAGTGAATGGTTGCCTGACTGAGAGCCAGGACACGCGGATTGGCCACCTTTAAGGTTTTATCTGCATCCAGAATTGGCGCTGCATCCAGAACTGTAGGCTGCATGCCACCTTGGGCTAACAGAAGCGCTGTAAGCCCACCCACCAATCCACCGCCAATAATGACGACGTCTAATATTTCGTTAGTTTGATTTAAGCTCATGCTTTTAACCCCATGGCATAATTTGCAACCAGTGGCTTGATGCCTGGAATCGTATCAAAAGCGATTAAACCCGTATTACGAATCAGCTTTAAAAATGGATTCTGGTTACTAAAGCCACGCACCACTGAATCACAGAATTTGATCACTCGTTGCTGGTCACTGAGACGAGATTTTTCATAGTCTTGTAATATTGCAGCATCGCCCAAGTCTGCGCCTTGTGCTTGCTGTTCCTTGAGGTAACGCACCAATACATGCGCATCACGCATACACAGGTTAAAACCCTGACCAGCCACCGGATGAATCGTATGTGCTGCATTGCCCATCAACACGACACGGCCAACAGCCTGTTTTTCAGCTAACACTTGAGATAAGGGAAAACTGAACCGTTTTCCGGTTTTCTGGAACTTTCCGGCACGATCGCCATACGTTTCCTGCAAGGCATCGAGGAAATGCTGGTCATTTTCATCTCCCAGCCATTCTCCTTCAGTACCTTTTTTCACTGGCCAGACCACGGAACGGCGATATTCGCCCGGCAATGGCAACAGTGCCAAAGGCCCTAAATGACTGAAACGCTCAAAGCCCACATGACCATGTGGCTTAGACGTTTGTACTGTGGTCACAATTGCAACCTGATCATAATCATGTTCTGACGCACCAATACCCAAGGCTTTACGGCAGAAAGAATCCCGTCCATCGGCGGCAATAACCAGTTTGGACTGTAATTTTAGTGATGATTCACCACGCTGAGCTTCGATATAAGCAAAGTCTGTATCTTGGATAAGGGAGGTCACTTGAACACCATCAATCAATTCAATTAATGGCTCTTTTTTGACTTGGGTCAGCAGTACACGACCGAGCCAGGCATTTTCAATGACCTGACCAAAGCTTTCGACTTTTTCCTGCTTGGCTTTCAGTCGGGCCTTACCAAAGCTGCCTTGTTCGGTAATATTCACTTCCAGAATTGGGGTAGCATGTTCTTGCAAGGCATTCCAAAGTCCAAGTTCCTGATAAATCTGCACGCTACGGCGTGACAAGGCACTGTTACGTGCATCAAAACTGGAATGATAGGGCGCAAGATTTTCATCATCATAATCTGGATATTTGATGGCTTCCAACAGTTTGACTGCAATATTGGTTTTCGCCAACATCAATGCGAGGCTTAAGCCGACCATCCCACCACCGACAATGATGACTTCTTGTTGCATGCTTACTTCCTTATCTGTTTATTCGCATCTATGGCGAATTACATAAAACGTATACTGGTTTTATCTTACCTCAAGGCTTTAAATTTTTATAATGATTCGTTTTATTTAGTTTTCTTCATGATGATCCAGCCTATATTGAAAAATCAAGACATCACGCTTTTCATTACCTAACTTCGGCAATACAGTATAGGCATTGATCCGTTCAACGATTTCAAACCCTGTCTTTAAAAGCACTTGGTGTGCCTGTATATGTTCTGCATCGCAGAAAGTATCCAGTGATTTAAGTGTAAGATATTGTTTAAAATACTGAATCACCGCTTTCATCGCCTCAAGCATATAGCCCTGACCCTGAAATCGAGGACCAAGTCCGAAATGAACTTCAAGGCTGTTATTTTGCTGTTGAATGATCGTTAGTAACCCGATTGCCAGATGACTTTTTCGCTCAGCAATCACCCATGAAAATCCGTCACTCGGTTGCTGCCAATAGCTTAACGCCCATTTCTGTAACATCTGCTGAGTTTGACCGACTGTTGTATGCATCTGTCGTTGTAAATATTTTGATGCTTCAACATCGCCACAATACTCTTGGAATAATGAAAATTCATCTCCAACTTTATATGCTCTTAACTCCAACCAAGTTGTCTTTAATTCAGCAACTAAAATATTTATACTCACTTTTATCAGCTCGGCCTTAAAAAAAGGAATGTTGTGATTTCATTTGGCACTTATACGATTCGATCGCAAACCTAGTCAAATTGGTATAACTCGATCTACTCGCTTCGCACAATTTTGAATACATACTGATGCTCGTAGATCCTGAATGATAAAATTGTGAATCAAGCCATTTATAAATGAGCTGATATTCACTTTCAGTAGCAGGAGGCCCATTTACAATCACTATTCTTTTCTTATTTTAAGATAATTGTATAAATATAACTCGATCTTTGAGCTAACAGATATTTTAAAAAAATTTATCCAACCATGTACAATCTAATCTTATTTGTATGATAGTGATCATCAATCTTTAGCTAGGCATTGTTGTAGATCTGGGGATGGTTCTATTAATAACGTATAAACACCTAATAAAAAACCCCGGAAATCTACCGAGGTTTCTTCATCTTCCACACTATTTCTATCCTCTCGGCAAGTTACTCGAAGACATGAATCCTATCTTGCAAGAAACTCGCCCAAGAAGATTAGCTTAACGCACAATATTGGTATGATGATCTGTGTGGTGTACTGTTTTACCCAACTTCGTTCCTGTATAAATCAGGTACAATGCCGACAAACCAACCAATACA
Organism: Acinetobacter sp. CIP 102136; assembly: GCF_000369685.1. GTDB lineage: Bacteria > Pseudomonadota > Gammaproteobacteria > Pseudomonadales > Moraxellaceae > Acinetobacter > Acinetobacter fasciculus. Next base: position 345,641 of record NZ_KB850142.1, on the reverse strand, counting down.
TAAACAATTCGAGATAAGGCGCTCATATCACCAAAGATTGCAGCGACCAAATTAAAATCGAATGCACCAATTAAACCCCAATTAATGCCACCAATGATTGTTAAAGCATAAGCAATCCAGTCAATCGTATTTAATCTCATAAGCGTTCTCCTGCTCTTATTTAAGTTTATTTAAGGATCAGAGAAAGTATGAGAATCTCAGCCCATTTAATATGTAGCTTTGATGCTAAAAACGGATTTTCTGTGTTGACTTCCTGTCAATTTTTAAGCCGTAAATTTTACTTAGGTTAGTTTTATTTGACTTGTTCGATATAAACGTAAGCTAAATCACTTTTTGCTCGATGTGATATAGCTAGGAGTTCTTTTTTAAAATGGCATAGAAATGTCATAAAAAAAGCCGATCTCGCGACCGGCTTTCCGTATTTTTTCTCAAATTAAGCAGCGCGCGCTTTCGCCATCAATGCTTCAATCTCTTCTACCGTTTTGACAACTTTCGCAGTTAAAACCAGCGGGCCATTTGCAGTGGCTACCACATCATCTTCAATCCTGATACCAATTCCACGCCATTTGGCATCGACTGTTTCATCATCAGACGCGATGTAAAGACCCGGCTCAACGGTCACGACCATGCCCTCTTCATACGAGCGCCATTCACCATCAACCTTATAAGCACCGACATCATGCACATCCATACCGAGCCAATGCCCCGTACCGTGCATGTAGAACTGACGAAAAGCTTCTTTTTCTATAATGTCGTCAATATTCCCCTGCATCAAGCCAAGATCGAGCAAACCTTGCACTAGGATGCGCACTGCAACATTATGTGGTTCTTTATACGAGTTACCAATTTGCACAGCATTAATTGCAGCAATTTGAGCATCCAGCACTACATTATATAAAGCTTTCTGTTCCGGGCTAAATTTACCATTCACTGGAAAGGTACGGGTAATGTCTGAAGCATAAAGCTGATATTCAGCCGCAGCATCAATCAGGACCAAATCGCCATCTTTCAGTTCTTTGTCATTTTCTACATAATGCAGGATGCAGGCATTCTCACCGCCACCGACAATACTGTTGTAGGCCGGAACACCGCCATTTTTGCCAAAGATATAATTCAGCTCGGCTTCCAGTGCATATTCCATCATGCCCGGGCGTACTGCTAGCATCGCTTGAGTATGTGCATCAGCAGAAATATCGGAAGCAATCTGCATCAATTCAATTTCATTTGCATCTTTATGCAGACGCATTTCATCGACAATACGATCCAGCTGAATTACTTGCGCTGGTGCAGAAGTACCACGACGGCTTTCACCACTTGCAGTTGCAATCCATTTGGCGACACGCGCATCAAACTCTGCATGCTGTCCAATGCGATAAAATAACTGATCTTTATTTTGTAACTTTTCTAAGATTTCTTCATCTAGCAGATCAATTGCATAGGCTTCATCTGCATCATAATCCTGAATAGCTCCATCAATACCCGCACGGTAGCCATTCCAGATTTCCATTTCACGGTTACGTTCCCGACAGAACAAACTGTAGCTATAGCCTTCTTCTTCAGTGTCAAAGGTTTCAATCACAGCCACAGCTTCAGGTTCCGCGAATCCGGTTAAATAGAAGAAACTGCTGTCTGCACGGTATTTATAATCTGCATCACGGTTACGCATGGCTACCGGACTGGTCGCGATAATAGCGATACTGCGTAAACCGATTTCCCCTGCGAGGATTGCGCGACGCTCCTCAAAAACTGCCTGTGTCAATTTCTTCATTACACTTTACTTCTTATCGATCAATACTTGTATTTAGAATATAGTCTTGAAATCAGACTATAGATTTCACTGTAAACAGCAAAATATATGCCTGATTTCAAGCAGGTGATGACTCACCTCAGCATTTCATCAGCTTGGACGTTTAGGCGAGAAAATCTCGACTACACTTTGCGCTTCTGTAGTAGCGACTTTAGGCTGATTTTTTTGACTAAATTGCTGTAAGAGGGGCGTTTCTTCAACTTGGACCTTTTTACGCCCTAAAGACAGACTGACAGGAATCAGACGCACAAATTCGTACAATTCCTGATAGCTTTCTTCACCTTCATCATCATCGTCTGAGTCTTCAAATTCAACTGCGGCTACATCTTGTAAATGTTCAATCAGCTCAACTTCATCCTGACGGATATGTCCTGAAGCCAGTCCGAAACCTAAGACCACGCCTGCACACCAGTCCGCCAGAGCCTGTACGCGTTCTGAAAGCACATGCTCATCATCAGGCAGCAAAGGTAAATAATCCAGCTCATCTTCAGACAGTGCATGAAACACATCTTCAGCTTCGCCCGTCAACAACTCTAATGCTTCGGCATCCAGTTCAGGTACATCCAGTGTTTCTAAAATCTGTAACCACTCTTCACTGCTTGGCGCCTGGGTGACACAAACAATGCCAGTTAGCAAACCATGTAGTTCGCTAGGGCTAGAAATTTCCTCAATTGAAGAAAAATTGCGGTGCCATTCGGTCCAACCTGAAATATCGTCTTGCATTCGTTTATCCAATCTTTATACTGCTTATATATTACCTTTGTTTGCAACACTGTGCGACCTCGATATGTTAGAAGAATTACAGCGTCTACAAGTGCAGATCGGCGTGTTAAAAACGCGACTTGCACGGCTTGAAAGTGAAAATTCCAGTTTGCGCGAAGAGCAAGACTCTTCAATGATGCAACATCAACAGCAAATTGAACAAAAAAACAGCGTGATTGCGCAAAAACAACAAGAAAATGAAAATCTGACAGAACAATTGACGGATTCTCGTGCCCAGTTTCAACTGCTTAATAATGATGCAACTGCACTGGCAGACCGTTATGGTCGTCTGGAAAAAAGCTGTACCGACCTGAAAAACCGTTTTCAGGAAATTCTGGCTGAACGGAATGAACTGCGCGTAGTTAAGGAAAAGATGATCCTTGAACAGCGTCATGCCCAGCAGGAAATTCAGCGTCTGACTCAGGAATCTGAACGTTTAACCCAGAAAAATGAAAATGCCAAAGCCAAGGTTGAAGCGATTATTCAACGTCTGGCCATTCTTGGCACTGCGCAGGATCATCACGCACAGGAAATTCAACAACTGGCCCATCCGACTGAAGCGACTGAGGAAGCCTCATCATGAGTGAACAAATTGCAATTGATCTCAGAGTATTGGGGCATAGTTTCCGTTTGGCCTCTACTCCTGACAAGCAGGAAGAATTAGAACGCGCGGCACAGTTATTAAATGACAAATATGATGAATTTCGCCGTAAAGCACCACGCATGGAACCTAGCAAGCTGATTATTATGGTGGCACTTGAGCTGATGCAGGAGGTTTTGAATATGAATAGATCACTGCAACAATATGCGCATTGCGAGCGTTTGTTACAAACTATTTTAGAAGAAGTTGAAGAACTGACTGAATAATCTCGAATTCTGTTTAAACTTCGGACATTCGACCGAACTGTTTACAGTTCATGAACAGCATAGAGTTGCCACACCGGGATTATTGTTTATAATTAACTTAACTCTGAGGTGTTCGCCAGCGGGTCTATTCCCCTGCCGATACTAACACTTATGGGTGTGTTCTGTATATTTAGAGTGTATGCCCATCTCCGTATGGGAAACCCAGCAAGTATACGTCGCATCCTCCTTGAACTCATCGGGTTCAGGGTAACGACACATGCAGCGGCATCTTCGGAGTACTTCAATTTCTTTTTCAAAATATAATTATAATTTTTCCTGAATTTCCTCTTATTTTAATTTTATAGTCTTTCTCTCGAACATTCTTCCAGATTCATTTTATTGATGTAATAATCATCTTGCATGAAAATGAACTCTTTTAAATTAAAAAAAGAAATCTAAATTGCTTTAAGTTAAATAAAGATGAAAAAGTTTTTGGTAACTCACTCCCCTATTTTTTAGGCAATTTTATCTCGATATAAAATATGCATCGCCCAGATTGCAGCAGGAATCCAGCCTAAAATCGAAATTTGAAGCATTAAGCACACTGTCGCTTCGACTGGTCGATGAAGGGTCATAAATAATGACCAAGGGAAGATAAATGCAATAATTGATTTCATTTTTAAAACCCTCTTTTGCCATGTTTTAAATTTTTATATCCAGTTTTTATGGGCACTTAAAACTGGTACTAAGATTTAGATATTTTTAATGGGATCAGCAGAATCTCTGTACATGCTGTAATCCCGCGTAAAAATATCCTGAAAGCCTAATTCAGCCAGCTTAAATGAAGCTTAAAAATTATTTTAAATCCGCTAACCTTTGCATATTTTCAATCAAAATATTGACGTTTGAATGAAACAGTCTTTGCTTTAACTTTTACTTTCCATAGATTCAGATCTGAATAAAATCTTGAATCCCTAGACCTTTATTTACTTACTGCAGCTAGTGTACTCAAGGCTGATACTCGCCAAATCACATCACCGACATCATCAGCAACCAAAATGGCACCGGAGGAATCTACCGCCACACCGACTGGTCGCCCATATGCATCGCCCTGATCACTTAAAAATCCAGTCAAGACATCTTGAGGTGGGCCCATCGGTTGCCCATTTTGAAAGGGAACAAAAATCACTTTATAGCCACTATGCGGTTTGCGGTTCCATGAACCATGCTGACCAATCAGCGCTCCATTTCGATATTGAGGCATCAGGTCTGCCCTATAGAAGGCCAAGCCCAATGAAGCTGTATGATTGCCCAATGCATAATCCGGTGGAATTGCTCGCGCAACTAAGGCAGGTTTTTGCGGTTTGACCCGTGTATCTACATGTTGGCCATAATAACTATAGGGCCAGCCATAAAAAGCACCTTCTTTGACAGAGGTCAGGTAATCAGGAACCAGATCATTACCGAGCTCATCACGTTCATTCACCACTGTCCAAAGTGTGCCGCTCTTAGGTTGCCAATCCATGCCATTCGGATTACGCAGTCCGATGGCAAAAGGTCGCGCTTGAGCACTGGCTATGTCAAATTCCATGATCAGTGCCCGGCCCTGCTCTTGCTCTAAGCCATTTTCAGCGACATTACTGTTGGAACCCACCGTGATATAGAGTTTGCTTCCGGCAGGATTGGCAATGACATTTTTGGTCCAGTGATGGTTTAAACGGCCTGCCGGTAAATCCAGCACCTTGGTACCGGCTGCTGTAATTTGAGTCGCACCGTTCTGATAAGGAAAGCGCATTAGGGCATCAGTATTCGCCACATACAACATATTGCCGACCAGTGCCATGCCAAATGGAGAATTGAGATTCTGTAAAAATACGATTTTTTGTTCAGCCACCCCATCTCCATTGCTATCGCGAAGCAGACTGATGCGGTTGGCACTGGGGTGCGATGAACCTGCACGTTGCATCACCCATTTCATGATTTTTCCTTTGATCCCTTTGCTATCATCGGGCTTGGGTGGTGCATCCGTTTCGGCCACCAGCACATCACCATTCGGCAATACATATAGCCAGCGCGGATGCTGCAACCCTTTGGCAAATGCCTGAACTTTTAAACCTGTCGCGGGTGTCGGCATTTTACCTTCAGGCCAACCTTTGGCGGGCGCCATATTGACTGTAGGCAGCAAGCTTGATTTTGGTTTGGGCAAATGTGGCTGGGAACCATAACTGTCATTGATAGGCGACTTGGAAGGCATGGTACATCCAGTCATGGTTAGGAGAAGTGCACAGCTGGCACCTGTAAGTAAAAGTTGAATAGGCTGATGAAGCATTTTTATCTCTTGTTATTATCATCCTCAACTTACTTTAAAAAACAATTTGAGATGCCACTAGCGGGTTCTTGTTTTTTCTGGTTATGAATTGGTTATCAATTTTGAGTTAAGTCTGATATTTATCTTGCTATAAAAATAAATTTATCCTGACTAACTTACGCAGGACGGCAGGATAACATTTCCAGAGTAATTTTTTTTACCTCATTACGGCTGTGTCGAATATGAGCCTCTAATATAGAAAGACAAGCGACTGCATCTTGGGCAAGCAGCGCCTTTAAAATTTGTTGATGCTCGGCATAGGTCGCTGTAACCCGATAATCTTTGGAAAAATCTAGACGGCGTATGATCCGAATTTTTTCGCTGATCTCACTATGTATTTTTGCCATTTCTGCATTGCCGGCTGCCAATACCAAATGACAATGAAATGCTTCATCTTCTACAGATAACCGCCTGAGATCATAGATATATTGTTCTGGTTGAATACACCAGGTTTGAATCAAAACAGCCAGAGCAACCTGCAACTGGTCTTTGGGCATCTGACAAAGTTGTTCGACTGCATAACCTTCCAATAAAATCCGCAGATCATACAGTTCTTCATAAACTTTAAAGTCTAGTGACCGAACCTTCCAGCCACTTCTAAACTGCACCTCGACATAACCTTCCTGCTGCAAGCGATACAAAGCTTGCCGGATGGGTGTACGGCTTACGGCATAGCTTTCAGCAATTTCCGATTCGGTAAAGCGCTCTCCCGGCATCAGCTTAAAGTCAAAAATGTCATTTTTAATTTTCTGGAAAACCAGCTCAGACAGATTGTCTGAGCTTTTTCCTGTCGCTTTAGTACTTGGATTGCGAACAATAGTCATGGCTCAATCCATTACTCCATATAGACCAGTGGCTCACCACTATGCACGGTCTGACCAGAACGGCAGATAATGGCTTTGACAATGCCATCATCGTCAGCATAGACCGGCAGCTCCATTTTCATGGCCTCGATGATGGCCACCGTGTCGCCTTTTTTCACAATCTGCCCGGCTTCTACAAAAATCTTCCAGATATTGCCGGTCATAGAGGCGTTGAGAGGGACATACTGGCTGTAATCGGTATCATCCTGCAGCACTTCTATTTCTACAGGTGCATCAAACTCGTCTTTCCAGCGTTCAACTTCGGTGCTAAAAGCAGCGTGCTGCTGCGCTTTAAAGGCGGCAATGCTGTCCTGTTCTGCAGCAAGGAAATCCTGATACGCTGCAAAGTCAAACTCGCATTCCTCAATTTTAATTTCTGCCAGACCATGGGTGAAATCAGCGCGGAACTGGTCCAGTTCGGCCTCAGTGACCTCATAATATTTAATCTGGTCAAAAAAGCGTAAGAACCATTGCTGATCGCCAAACTGTTTGTTCTTTTTAAACTTGTTCCAGATCGGCACGGTACGGCCGATCAACTGATAGCCACCCGGTGAGTCCATGCCATAAATACACATATACATGCCACCAATCCCGACTGTACCTTCAGCGGTAAAAGTACGGGCCGGATTATATTTGGAACTCAGTAAACGGTGGCGCGGATCGACTGGTACTGCACAAGGTGCGGTCAGATACACATCTCCTAGCCCCAAAACCAGATAATTGGCATCAAAAATAATGTCTTTAACTTGCTGACGAGTGTTTAGACCATTAATTCGCTGAATAAAATCGACATTATTCGGTAGCCATGGGGCCTTGGCACAGACACTTTCCTGATAACGCTCAACCGCACCCAGAGTCGCTGAGTCCTCAAAGGCCATGGGTAAATGGATAATTCTTGAAGGTATTTTAATGTCACGTAAATCACCCATCTGTTCTTCAAGACCAAGCAGGAAGTGAATCAGTTGCTGCTGGCTCAAACGCAGACCATCATATTTAATCTGCAAGGATCGCACACCAGGTGATAATTCCAGGATACCGTCAAGATCAGCTTCACGGATCAGTTGCATCAAGCGGTGTACGCGCAGGCGTAGGGCCAAATCCAGTACGTTGTCACCATATTCCAGTAAGATATAACTGTCACCTGCCTGACGATATACAGCTTTTGGTGCATCTGGTGTAGCTTCACGCAATGCCAGAATACTTTCTGCTTGAACTGCCACGACTTCAGCCTCGTAGGGCATCTCTGCCTTGGCAAAGTTTTGGAGGGTTTGAATTTGCTGCCGCTCCAGCGCATTGGCCTGTTCTACCGAAATTGGATAGAAGCTAATCGTGTCATCGGCTTTCAGCTGTCCAATTTTCCATAGTTCAGCTTTGACAATGGTTACCGGACAAACGAAACCGCCCAAGCTCGGACCATCTTTGGCTAAAATCACCGGGAAATCACCGGTAAAGTTAATCGCACCAATGGCATATTCACAGTCATGTACATTGGATGGATGCAGACCCGCTTCACCGCCATTTTCACGCGCCCAGTTTGGCGTCGGTCCGGTTAAACGGATACCCAATCGGTTCGAGTTAAAATGCACTTTCCAGCTTGATGCAAAAAACTCCTCAATATATTCAGCTTTAAAGAAATCAGGAGCGCCATGCGGACCATAGAGCACACCAATTTTCCATTCCTTGCCATAACTTGGAATCAGATCTGTTGCCAAAACTTCAGGTTCTGCAATCGCTAAAGGTAGACCATCGGCCGGCAGCTCAGGATTCACCATCTTAATCATGTCACCAGCCCGTAACACTCGGCCTGCATGTCCACCAAAATTACCTAAAGCAAAGGTAGAACGGCTACCCAGATATTCCGGCACATTCAGACCATTTCGTACAGCCAGGTAGGTCCGGCATCCGGATTCAACCTGTCCAATTTTTAGGGTTTGGCCTGCTTTTACCTGAATAGGCTGCCAGAAATTTACTGCTTCATCATCCAGACTTACCGGACAAGGTGCGCCAGTTAAAGCAATGATATTTTCTGCATGAAATTTGAGGATTGGACCTTGCAGGGTAAATTCAAACCCGGCGGCGGCCTCGACATTCCCAACAATTTTATTGGCCAGCCGGAAGGCATAATCATCCATTGGGCCTGAAGGCGGTACACCAATATCCCAATACCCGACACGACCCGGATAATCCTGAATCGAACTTTGTGTACCCGGCTGAATCACCTCAATCACATTCGGCACATATTTGAAATCATCCAGCATGCGTGTCCAGATCTGCATCTGTTCAAAACGTGGATCTGAAATAACAGTATGCACATAATCCAGATTGGTACTAATACCATTCAGGCGAGTTTCAGCTAAAGCTGATTTAAGCGTATGAATGGCGATATCACGGTCTTCAGCATGCACAATAATCTTGGCAATCATTGGGTCAAAGTATTGGGAAATTTCAGTTCCGGTACTCACCCAGGTATCAACCCGGACATCTTCCGGAAAAAAGACATCCGTCAAAATCCCTGGACTCGGCTGGAAATTTTTCACCGGATCTTCGGCATAGATGCGTACTTCAATCGCTGCACCCTGAGGCTGAATACTGCTTAGATGCTTCCAATCCAGAGTATCGCCTGCTGCCACTTTCAACATGCATTCGATCAGGTCCAGTCCAGTCACCATTTCAGTCACCGGATGCTCTACCTGCAAACGGGTATTCACTTCAAGGAAATAAAACTCGTCACGTGCTGCATCGTAAATAAACTCAACCGTACCGGCACTGCGATATTTCACCGATTTACCCAGTTCAACTGCCGCCTGATGCAGTTTTTGACGGGTTGCTTCAGGTAACTGTGCCGCTGGTGTTTCTTCCACAACCTTCTGATTACGGCGCTGTAATGAACAATCCCGTTCACCCAAAGCCACGACTTGTCCCTGACCATCCCCAAAAATCTGAACTTCGACATGACGGGCTTTATCGATAAAGCGTTCTAAAAATACCCCTGCGTCTTTAAAGAACTGCTCGCCCAGACGTTTTACACTTTCATAAGCCTCCCGAAGTGCCTCGGCATCATCACAACGGGTCAAGCCAATTCCACCACCACCTGCTGTGCTTTTCAGCATAATTGGATAACCAATTTTTTCAGCTTCCGCCAAAGCTTCGTCCAGACTATTTAGCAGACCTGTACCGGGAGTCATGGGTACATTGGCAGCTGCAGCAAGTTCACGCGCCCTGTGTTTTAAGCCGAATTCCAGAATCTGCTCCGGTGTTGGCCCCATAAAGGCAATATTATTTTCTTCGCAGGCACGGGCAAAGTCAGCACTTTCTGACAGAAAACCATAACCTGGGAAAATTGCTTCGGCCCCGGTATTCTTGGCTGCGGCAATCAGCTTTTCAATACTTAAATAGGTATCACTCGGTTTGGTACCTTCTAAGGACACTGCAATATCTGCATCAATCACATGCTGTGCATAACGGTCCGTTTCTGAATAGATGGCTATACTGGTTATACCCATTTTTTTTAATGTGCGAATGGCACGAATAGCAATTTCGCCGCGATTTGCAATCAGTACAGTTTTAAACATGTGAATCCCCTTTTATTCTCTCTATTTTTTGAATCTGCTGAATGGGTCTATTTCGTTGTTTTCTGATTCAGCTGCTGTATATAAAGCCGCTATCGACTATGTTCGCTGCTCTGTGTCGTAGCCTTTGATACATACCGTCCGCAAATACAGCTTTTTTAAATGCATCGTTTTTTGCTTGAAGAGGTGCAGCATTCGCAACCGGAATCCAGACAAGTTCACCCACCTCAACATGGGTAGTGCGTTGAGCAAGATGATTCAGTTGAAGCTGTTTTGGCTGATCGGCATCGCGCCATTTTCGGACTGTCCAGCCGATCATTTTCTGATGAAGCATTCTGTATCCAATCTTGTATCCAAGTTTGAATACAGTTATGCAGAACTTATGCCAGTTTAATTTTTATTTTATTTTCAATGTCTTAATAAAATTTAAGATGTATAAATTAGGGAGAATTTCATTGGATGGTTGTTTTTGGTTCAGCCTGTTTTCAATTCAGTGCAAAAATTATTCTGGAACTCATATTGCATGAGCTACATCTCTCCAACTTGTACGACACTGATATAAAAGCCTATCTATTAATGAACCTTTAAGGGAACCATTCAGCTTATATCTTGGGCTAGTAATAAAATTGGAGGTACTCCATGCCGGGCTTAAGGGGGTTTTAACCCAAGATGCATATAGGCACACAGGAGATGATCGAAAGGAAATATAAAAGGAGAGGTTTCAAATATTGAAGTAAATAAGGCTACCCAGTAATATTCACTGAAATTACGGATAATCTCTGTCACTCAACCACGAAAAGCGGCTTCAATCACGGCAACATCAATTTTCTTCATGGTCATCATCGCATTAAATGCGCGCTTGGCCGCAGCACGGTCAGGACTGTTACAGGCGTTGATCAGGACCATTGGCGTAATCTGCCAGGAAATACCCCACTTGTCTTTACACCATCCACACTCGCTTTCCTGACCGCCATTGCCAACAATGGCATTCCAGTATCGGTCTGTTTCTTCTTGGTCTTCAGTCGCCACCTGAAATGAAAATGCTTCATTGTGTTGAAAGTCAGGGCCACCATTCAGTCCAATGCAGGCAACGCCCATCACCGTAAATTCGACGGTGATAACATCGCCTTCTTTTCCGGAGGGATAATCTCCGGGTGCAAGATTGATCGCGCCAACTGAGGAGTTTGGAAAGGTTTCTGCATAAAATCGTGCTGCACCTTCGGCATCGTCATCGTACCAAAGGCAGATGGTGTTCTTCGCAATATTCATCATGTTCAATCTCCATTGATTTAGGTCTTACACGCTCTGCCTAAGCACAATGTGTTTCATATATCAGTCGAGAATAGTCATATGATCCCTTGTCTATCTTTCACCAAAAAACAGAATAAACCTACTTTAGAATTGTATTTTTATTGATCGAAAGCTGTTTCAAAGTGCTTAAACTGATGCGTTTCCAGAGTTTGTCACTGAACGATGGATTGCTTGGAAAATCGTGAATCAAAGAAAATGAATTGACCGTTTCGAGATATTAAAAAAATTAGTGATATAAATACTTTTTTAGTTTTTTAACTTTGAGACTGCTGGCAAAATTAGCCGAATTTAAATAACCAGATATGGAATCATATGAAATTTCAGCTCATAATTATTTTTTACTTTTCCAGAATTCCCACTTAGACTAGAGCACAATTTTGTTGCATATGCTTTTTGCCCTATGACCATTCAGGAATTAAGAAGATACCTTCGTAAAACGCGTCGTCATCTCTCTAAATTTGAGCAAAGGCAGTCCGCACAAAAAGTCTTAAACCGCCTGATCCGCAGTCCAGAATTTATTCATGCCCAACGTATTGGCCTGTATTTGCATGCTTTTGGGGAGATTCAGACCCAATCGATTATTGAACGCTGTTTTAAACTGGGCAAACAGGTGTATCTACCAGCGATTTGCGACATGAATCAGCAGCTGGTCTGGATCCGGATCACCCAGCATCAATATCATAACAAGCGCTTTGCCCATCATCGGCTGGGTATGCGAGAGCCCATGAGCACCCGTGGTGTGCATGTTTCCAACCTGGATTTATTACTCATGCCGCTATTGGCCTGTGATACTTCAGGCACACGGATTGGGATGGGCGGCGGTTTTTATGATCGTACCTTGGCTTCTGCGCCTGGGCGTCCGTTCCGTCTGGGGCTGGCACATGACTTTCAACTGCTGGCACAGCCGTTAAAACGTGAACCATGGGATCAGCCCCTTGATGCTTTAATCACCCCGACAATATTTATAAAGTTCAAACGTTAATTTTGCAATTTTATCCTTGCTAACTACTTTAAAATCACATAATTAGTCATTTTTTATACAATTTAATCTTAACTGCCCTTGTATTTTTAAAATTACCCATCACTATTAAAAGCATGGCAACACCGTTGTCACTCATTAGGAGTGCTCATGTCTGAAATTATTATGAATCAAGAAACCTTAGAGCCTCAGGTTCCAAGTGTATTACCCCTTTTGGCGCTGCGTGATGTGGTGGTTTATCCACATATGCAAATTGCGCTGTTTGTCGGTCGTGAAAAATCGATCAATGCAGTTGATGTGGCTCGTAACAGTGACAATCTAGTATTTGTAGTTGCGCAAAAAGATTCGCTTACAGAAGAAATTGATCACGACAATTTATATCAATACGGTACTGTCGCGAAGATTGTGCAAGTTGTGAATCACGAAAATGATGAAAACTGTATTAAAGTCCTGATCGAAGGCCTGCACCGTGCCAAGCTGAAAACTATCATTGACGAAACTGAGTATCTGACAGCAGAGCATGAACTCAGCCCAATGACGGTGAGCGTCGATGCAGACACCCAAGCTGTGCGCTTGCAGGAATTACGTGCGCTTTTCGCTCAATATGCAGAAGCGAAACTTCGTAATGCGCGTGAACTGATCACCGCAGCCAACAAAATTGAAGATCTATTACAGTTATTGTTCTTCGTCGCAACCCGTGTTCCCTTGAATATTGATGTCAAACAGAAATTCCTGGAACATGACGAATTCGAAGCGCATTTGACTGAGCTGATGACTTATCTATTGCAACAGTCTGAAGAACAACAGATTGAGCAAACCCTGCATGATTCTGTTAAACGTCAGATGGAAAAGAACCAGCGCGAATATTTCCTGAATGAAAAAATGAAAGTCATTCAGCGCGAGCTTTCTGATATGAATGGTGGTGCGGAAGACGATGTCGCTGAAATTGAAAAACGTCTGGCTGAAGCAGATTTGCCTGAGCATGTACGTAAAAAAGCAGAAGCTGAATTCCGTAAATTAAAAGCGATGCAGCCTGCTTCAAGTGAAGCTGCTGTGGTACGTAACTATCTGGAAGTCATTCTGGATACACCATGGAATAAAGCCAGCAAAGTCAGCATTAACCTGAGCAAAGCACAGGAAATTCTGGATGCAGACCATTATGGTCTGGACGATGTCAAAGATCGCATTGTGGAATATCTGGCAGTTCAGTCACGCGTGAAAAAATTGCGTGGCCCGATTCTGTGTCTGGTTGGTCCTCCAGGTGTGGGTAAAACTTCACTCGGTGAATCAATTGCCAAAGCAACTGGTCGTGAGTTCGTGCGTATGGCACTGGGCGGCGTGCGTGATGAAGCGGAAATTCGCGGTCACCGTCGTACCTATATCGGTGCGATGCCAGGTAAAATTGTGCAGTCATTGACTAAAGTGGGTGTAAAAAACCCGTTGTTCCTGCTCGATGAAATCGACAAGATGGCGCAAGACTACCGTGGCGATCCGGCTTCTGCGATGCTTGAGGTACTTGATCCATCACAAAACAACAAGTTCAGCGATCACTATCTGGATTTGGATCTGGACCTGTCTGAAGTGATGTTTATCTGTACCGCGAACAGCATGAACATTCCTGAGGCCCTACTGGACCGTATGGAAGTGATTCGTCTCCCGGGTTATACCGAAGAAGAGAAAGTCAATATTGCGGACCGTTACCTTGTTCCTAAAGCAATCAAGAACAATGGTCTACGTGCCAAAGAATTGACCGTGCATGAAGAGGCGATTCGTGACATCGTGCGCCGTTATACCCGTGAAGCCGGTGTTCGTAACCTTGAACGTGAAGTGTCAAAAATTGCACGTAAAGTGGTAAAAGAAGCGGTTAGCAAGAAAGCCAAAAACCTTCAGGTTGAAGTGACCGCAGGAAATCTTCCAGATTACTTGGGTCCACATAAATTTGACTACGGTATGGCGGAAGAAGAAGCGCAAATTGGCCGTGTAAATGGTCTGGCTTGGACTTCTGTCGGCGGTGAATTACTGACCATTGAAGTTGCAGCAGTCCCAGGTAAAGGCAAGTTCATTACCACCGGTTCTCTTGGCGATGTCATGAAAGAATCGATTACCGCTGCGATGACTGTAGTGCGTACCCGTGCGGATGAACTCGGCATCGAAGCCTCGCGCTTTGAAGAAACCGACGTGCATGTGCATTTACCTGAAGGCGCAACACCGAAAGATGGTCCATCGGCAGGTTTGGCTTTGACTACAGCATTGGTATCTGCTTTCACGGGTATCCCGATTCGTCCGGATATCGCGATGACAGGTGAAACCAGTCTGGGCGGTCGTGCGCTGCGTATCGGTGGCTTGAAAGAGAAACTTTTGGCAGCCCATCGTGGTGGCATCAAGCTGGTATTCATTCCACAGGAAAACGTACGTGACCTGGCGGAAATTCCAGAAAATGTCAAAGAAGGTCTAGAAATTAAAGCCGTAAAATCGATTGATGAGATTTTACCGCTGGCACTGACCTCTTTGCCAAAAGCCTTGGTTAAAGCACCAATTGTGAAAACCAAAGAAGAAGCGAAAGCAGCGCGTCATTAAGACTTGATGTTTCATATAAAAAACCCTGCTTCGGCAGGGTTTTTTATTGAGTTATTGAATAAAACAACTGAATTATGGCTGTAGTGCCATCGTAACCAATCCATCAATCACATGAGTCATCTTGTTCAGATCAAGCTTGTCGAGGGTATCCAATTCGGTATTGTAATAAGGATTACGATAACTCGCAGTATCGGTAATCAGCATGGTCGAATAGTTGAATTTGGCATAATTCAGATAGCCCGAGAAATTCATATCCTGAGCAAAACTTGGGCTGACAAAGCGTTGACATTCCAGACGGTTAAAACGCTGCATGGCATCACAATAATCTCCAGTCAGGCCAGTTGAGGCTAAATGCCCAATGGCTGCAATGAAATTGCCATGTCGTGGATAAATCCATTTTAATCCCACCGGATAGCTCTGCACCTGATGTTCATCAAAATAACCAATCGAATCCAGAATCACCACGCCCTCAATTTTCTGCTTCTGCTTTTTTAAAGACTTGGCATGCATATAACTGCCCATATGTTCTGTCTTGAAAAAAGGCGGCTCTTCAAGCGTATAGAAAGCAAATTCGACATTATGTTTGAGCTTGGATTTTTGTAAAGCGAGTAGTCTTGCTGTTTCTACTAAGCCCACCACACCTGAGGCATTATTATCAGCCCCATATCGGGCACTGAAAACATCATAATGTGCTCCCATTACCATTTTGGTTTTGGCTTGAGTATCCAAACTACAGATGACATTTCGGTAGCTCAGGTTATTGACCACATAGACCTGAAACTGGCATGGGATGCCAAAGCGCTGCATCTGCCCTTTAATCCAGGCAGATACCCGATTCAGCTCTTTCAGATTTTTATAATTTCGGTATTCATCAACACTCATGATCTGGCTAAAAAATAATTCCAGATGAGAGACCTGAGCATTTTTGCTCGAATTGGCTGCACAGAGACTAGGCCCCATGAGGCCTATCAGTAACAGCAGCACAGTACAACATCCTTTTATCATGACACTGTTCCGCATTTATTATTATTCCATTCCTTTATCAAGCGGATACTTGAACTACGGACATTAAAGCAACACTAAATCTCTCATTTCAATTTCAATTTGTTTCCCTGCTCAACTTCATGTTGTTTGATCGTTATAATGAGGTATCCAATTATTGATCTGTCTGTATGAAAATCCGTATCCTAACCATTGGTCAAAAAATGCCAGCGTGGGTGCTGACTGGTTTTGAAGATTATTTCAAACGTATTCAGCCTTTTGTACAGACCCAGATTATTGAACTGCCGATGGCCAAGCGCGGGAAAAATGATTCTGAAGCGGATATTCTGAAATACCGTAATATTGAGGGCGACAGTATTTTAAATGCGCTCAAGCAGAATGAAACCCTGATTGCGCTTGAAGTGGGCGGACGTGAATTCAGTACCGAAAAACTGGCTGAAACCATGAAAGGCTGGATGCTGGAAGGCAATGATGTAGCACTTGCGATTGGCGGGCCGGATGGTCACTCAGAAGCCGTGCGTAAAGCTGCTGCATGGCACTGGTCACTTTCCAAGTTAACCCTGCCGCATCCACTGGTACGTGTCATGCTGATCGAGCAGCTTTATCGTGCCATGAGCATCAATAACAACCATCCTTATCATCGGGCAGGCTAATGATTTTGCTGAAGCGTTCTTTATATGCAACGTTTTGTTGAATAATATCTCCTGCTCTTATTTCTATTTTTCATGCATTATTGAGGTATCTTTCCAGATGTGGTTTGACTTATGAACTTACAAACGTTGCCCGGCTTATTTATTTCTCATGGCTCTCCTATGCTGGCGCTGAATCCTGAGCAAGTGGGTCCTGCCTTGCATCGTTTGAGCGAAAATCTGCCACGCCCGGAAGCGATTATTGTGATGTCTGCGCATTGGGAAAGTGATGCGTTGGAAGTCAGTAGCGCAATTCGCCCAGAAACTTGGCATGATTTTCGTGGTTTCCCGCCTGAACTTTATCAATTACGCTACCCTGCACCGGGAAATCCTGAATTGGCCGAGAAAGTCTTAGGCTTGCTGGCCAATGCCGGCTTTTCTGCACATGCCAACAGTACTCGTCCGCGTGATCATGGGGTATGGATGCCGCTGCTACATATGTATCCAGATGCCAACATTCCCGTGGTAGAAATTTCCTTACCCATGTCGATGAGTGCGGATGAAATTTATCAGATTGGTCAAAGTCTCGCACCTTTACGTGAACAGCAAATCCTGCTGATTGGTTCGGGCAGTATTACCCATAATTTACGTGAACTGTCTTGGGATGGATCGGCTGCTGATGTACCCGAATGGGCCTCAGGCTTCCGTAATTTTGTGGTGCATAAACTGACGCACAATGATTATGATGCTGTACTGGACTGGTCCAATATTCCGCATATGGCACGGAATCATCCAACGCTGGAACATTTTGCTCCGATTTTCTTTGCGATAGGCACAGGTCAGCGTTTTAGTCTGGTACATAGCAGTTTCACCATGGGTTCACTCGGTATGGATATTTACCGCTTCGATTAATCTTGCTTCAGCGCTAAAATCTTAATGATGGATACATTTTGCAACTCAAAGCTGCGAAATGTATCCATATTTTTTTGCAATACATCCATTATTATTGTTTGAACTTTATATACTTCATTATAAGTCCATGAAATTAAAATTTATTGTGCTGGCATTATTGCCTTTAACTTTTGCAGGCTGTCAGTCCAGTGATATTCAACGAGCTGGAGATCTTGCGGTGGCCACCATCCAACAAAAAAATGCAGATCAGATTCTTCCAGCCTATTACTGGGAACTGAATCGTGGACTAGAACGACCCGTTGTACTGAGTTTCAACGCTCAAGGCCGGCTGAGCGCCGTGACGGGCTGTAATGGACTCGGGACGACCTGGTCAGTCAAAAACAATATCATCACCACCAGCGAAGTTATAGGCACTGAAATGGCCTGTGATGCAGCATTGATGGAGCAGGAACGTTTTGTCAGCCAACTTTTACAGAAGCGTGACATTCCTTTTACGCTCAATACCACAGATCCTGACAAGCCGACCCTGACGTTGATGGCCGCAAATGGTCAAACCTATGAATTTATCGGGAAAATGACTCCGGAAACCAAATACCAAGGACAGGCTGAAACAATTTTTCTGGAAATTTCCCCCGATACCAAACAATGTACCGGCGTAACCCAACAAAGCTGCTTGCAAGTCAAAGAAGTGAAATATGATCAGAATGGCCTGAAAACTCAGGTCGATAAGGACTGGACTTTATTCTATGATCAGATTGAAGGTTTTCGGCATTCACCAAATGAACGGCAGATTATTCGGGTCAAACGTTTTGAAATTAAGCATACGGCAGCTGATCAATCGAAATATGCCTATATTTTTGATATGGCGGTTGAGCGTGAATTAGTTAAGGGTGCTCTTTAAGGCTAAAAATACCAGATATAAAAAAACCGGGGCAACAGCCCCGGTTTTTTCAGCTTAGACTAAGTCAGACTTAGAATACGCCTTGAGCAAGCATTGCATCAGCAACTTTTACGAAGCCAGCAATGTTCGCACCGTCAACATAGTTCACAGTACCGTCTTCTTTAGTACCGAATTTCACACAGTTACGGTGAATTTCTTTCATGATTGCGTGTAAACGCTCATCAACTTCTTCGAAAGTCCAGCCTAAACGCAATGCGTTTTGAGACATTTCCAGACCAGAAGTTGCCACACCACCTGCATTTGATGCTTTACCTGGCGCATAAAGAATTTTCGCTTCAACGAATTTCTCAACCGCTTCAAGCGTAGAAGGCATGTTCGCACCTTCAGCCACACAGATTACACCGTTTGCAAGAAGCTGAGCAGCGTCGTCTGCATCAAGTTCGTTTTGAGTCGCACATGGCAATGCGATATCACACTTGATACCCCAAGGACGTTGTCCTTCAAGATATTCGAAACCATGTTTAGACGCGAATTCTGAAATACGGCCACGTTTTACATTTTTAAGTTCCATGACTTCAGCAAGAAGCGCCTCAGTGAAACCGTCTTTAACGTGAACTGTACCGGCAGAGTCAGAAAGTGAAACCACTTTCGCACCGAGGTACATTGCTTTTTCAGCAGCATATTGCGCGACGTTACCAGAACCTGAAATCGCAACGACTTTATCTTTGAAGCTTTCGCCACGAGACTTAAGCATTTCCTCAGCAAAATACACAGTACCGTAACCCGTTGCTTCCGGACGTGCCAATGAACCACCGAAAGTTAAACCTTTACCAGTGAATACACATGCCGTATCGTTACTTAATTTTTTCATCATGCCGGCCATGTAGCCCACTTCACGACCGCCTACACCAATATCACCTGCAGGGATATCTGTGTTCGCACCAAGGTGACGATACAGCTCGATCATTAAAGCCTGGCAGAAACGCATGATTTCGCCTTCTGATTTGCCTTTAGGGTCAAAATCAGAACCGCCTTTACCGCCACCCATAGGAAGTGTGGTTAAAGCATTTTTAAATGTTTGCTCAAAGCCTAAGAATTTTAGGATTGAAAGATTCACTGAAGGGTGGAAACGCATACCACCTTTAAATGGACCGATCGCTGAGTTGTACTGTACGCGGAACGCACGGTTTACTTGAGTCTGACCTTGGTCATCTACCCAAGAAACTCGGAACTGGATCGCACGTTCTGGCTCAACTAGACGTTCTAGCAAACCATGTGCTGCGTATTGTGGATTCTTTTGAATGAATGGCCACAAACTGGTCATCACTTCTTCGACAGCTTGAAGAAATTCTGGTTGGTGTGCATCACGTGATTTTACGTAATCTAGGAACTCATTAAGTGTGTTGTATTTCAACGCTTAATCCTCAGCAGAAAATGGATCAAAATTGGTCAAATTTACAATCAATGTTAAATTTTGGCGCAAAATATTAAATATCTTTTGTAACTAATCTACAATACTTTTTTTGAAAATACTTTAAAATTAATTTGATAACAAATATTTATATTGATTATGAATATTTTTTCTATGTCAGGAAATGCCCATTGAATCAAGGCTTAGATTCAGATTTATGCTTAATAATAAGGCATAACTTGACCCTTAATTGCGCACGACTTAGGAGTTTAAAAATATGTTAAAATGCATAACTCGACATATTTTGTTTCACTTACTGCAAAGCTCAGCATGAGCAGCTCTGGTTATTCATGAATTCGCCAATTTCTCTGGTCCAATCGATTGATGCTTTACTCCCTCAAACCCAATGTGGACTCTGTGGTCATCGTGACGGATGTTTACCTTATGCCCAGTCGATTGCTGAGGGTGAAAATGCCAATAAATGTGTGCCGGGCGGACAGCCTGTTGCCGATGCTTTGGCTAGATTATTAAATCGCCCTAAACTTGTGGCAGAAGAAAGTGTCTGGCCAGTTCAAGCCGATGGTCGTCCTCAGCGCATCAAAGCCGTAATTCGTGAAGATGAATGTATTGGCTGTACCAAATGTATTAGCGCCTGCCCCGTCGATGCGATTATTGGCTCAGGCAAACTGATGCATACCATTCTGACCGACCTCTGTACTGGCTGTGAGCTGTGTATTCCCCCTTGTCCGGTAGACTGCATCGATCTGGTTGAAGATCAACAACCCTTGCCGACTGAAGCTCAGCGTCTTGCTGAACAGGATGATCTGCGTCAGCGTTACTATGCGCACATCCAGCGTGAAGAAAAACGGCGTACCGATCGTAAGGGACCTGTGGTCCGTGCAGAAATCGATACTGCCCTGTTTGCCCGTTTCTCTGCTTTAAATGAGCAACTTCCTGTGATTGAAGTCGCGAGCAAGCCAGAGAATGCACCTGTAGCTTTCGATTCCAAGACCACGATTGAACTGGCAAAACTACGTACCCAAATTAAAAAACTGGAAAAACAGCTTTCGGTTCGTGAAGATGCCCGAAAACGCACCCAACTGGAAGAACTGACACAGCAATTACAGGCTTTACAGGGATAGAACATGACCACAGCAAAGGCCAAGCTCGTTAAAAACATGACCAAAAAGCAGATTCAGACCTTTTTTGAACGCCTGCGTGAACAGCGGCCTAACCCAAAAACTGAGCTGAATTATTCCAATCCCTTTGAATTACTGGTCGCGGTCACGCTCTCTGCTCAAGCTACCGATGTCAGCGTCAACAAAGCCACAGACAAACTCTTTCCAGTCGCCAATACACCGGAAGCCATTTATGCGCTAGGTGTGGACGGCTTGAAGGAATATATCAAGACCATTGGTTTATATAACTCGAAAGCGGTCAACGTGATTAAAGCCTGCGAGATGCTGATTCAGAAGCACAACAGCATCGTACCGGACAATCGTGCAGACTTAGAAGCCCTGCCGGGTGTAGGTCGTAAAACGGCGAATGTGGTACTGAATACGGCCTTTGGTCAGCCGACCATGGCGGTTGATACCCATATTTTCCGGGTAGGTAACCGTACCGGACTAGCGGTTGGCAAAAATGTGCTGGAAGTTGAACACCGTCTGGTCAAAGTCATTCCCAAGGAATTTATCATTGATTCACATCACTGGCTGATTTTACACGGTCGTTATACGTGTATTGCGCGCAAACCGAAATGTCATGAATGTGTAGTATCCGATGTGTGTAACTGGCCGGATCGGTTTGAATTTGGTGCAGCCCGCCAAATTGCAGTGAAAAATATTGAGCTTGCTGAATAGAACGGCGTGATCAAGCTGGGATAAAAATAGGTGACCAATGTGTCACCTTTTTATCGACTATGAGAAGAGTGCTTTTCGTTCAAACTAAATTCTTAGCTGAGCTGAACTATTATGGATTATTTATCCTGATCTTGTTCAGCCTTTTCCTGCTGCTTGCGCTGTTCAAGTTCGGCTTGTAATTTTGGATGGAGCTGGCGCTCAGGTCGCTTTGCTGCATTTTCAGCACGTTCTTCCTGACGTACTTTGTTGAGCATTTTAAAACTGAAATAGAACAGACCTACCAATACTGCCAGAAAGACTACCATCAACACCAATACGCCAAATTTCATAGCAACAAGTACCCTGTTCAAATACGCAATAAAAAAGAGCCCTAATATGACTTAGGGCTCTCCGATTGTCAAAATCATCGTCAGCCGATTATTTTGCCTGATCCAGAATCGCGAAAAGATCAGTTTGAACTTCATCGATTGGACGTAAACCATTTAGCTTGTCATAAGTTGGTGCATTTTCACCAGACGCTGCACGGCCTTGGTAGAAACCAACCAGTTGCTCGGTTTCAGTATGGTAAGAACCTAGACGCTTACGAATGGTTGCTTCCTGGTCATCAGGACGTTGAACCAGATCTTCACCCGTTTCGTCATCTTTACCTTCCACTTTTGGCGGGTTGTAAACGATGTGATAGACACGGCCAGATGCAGGATGCTGACGACGGCCAGAAAGACGTTGTACGATTTCTTCATCTGGTACATCAATTTCAATCACGTGATCAATTGCAATGCCTTCTTTTTCCAAGGCTTCTGCTTGAGGAATGGTACGCGGGAAACCATCAAAAATGCAGCCGTTTACACAGTCAGGTTGCGCAATGCGCTCTTTCACCAGACCAATGATCAACTCATCAGAAACCAAACCGCCATTGTCCATGACACTTTTAGCTTGTAGACCTAATTCAGTTCCTTCACGAATTGCAGCACGGAGCATATCACCGGTTGAAATTTGTGGGATATTGTAGCGCTTACAGATCAACTGAGCTTGTGTACCTTTACCTGCTCCAGGTGGTCCGAGTAAGATAATGCGCATATATAAACATCCTCATTTAAACAATATGTATGACGCCACGACCACAATCACCCGATTGTGTCCCCCGACATCTCATTATAAGAAAGCCACAAACAAATGGATTAAACCCGCGACAAAACCGGTTACCCCACCCAATAAAATCAGAATCCATTCATCTTCCTGAAATGCAGGACGTAAAAGATTCTGAAACTCCTTCGGAGTCAACTCACGTATGCGGTCTCTAAACATTTGATAGATTTTCTGTGCACGGCTCGCATTAAATGCTGGGTCGCATACAGGTACCATCGTAATTTCAATCGAGCGATCGATCAAGTCCGTCTTGAGTTTTGCATACTCTTTTGGTCCTAAAGACAGCTGTAAAGAGGTCCGAACCAGGGGTGTTTCCATAATTTCATTAATATGACGTTTGATAATGCGGCGGGTTTTGTCTTTTCTGCCGCCATACATCATCTCGGTCATGATCGATTTTAACGTAATCAGGTCTTCTGTGACTACACTTGCGAAGACGTCAGAGACTTCATCCTGACGTTTCATAAATGCGCCTTGTATGTTATAGGTGCCGATACGAGGAATCACCGGCTTAATCCACGGAAACTTGCGATTTGTGGTACGGGCAAAGAATTGCGGGTACTTTACTGGGTGTGGATAGAGCGGATTGAAGACCATCCAGATCGCGATCCAGTTGGTCAAAAAGCCCCAGATCGCAGCCCAGAACGGTACAGTCCAGTGCCACGGCACTACAAACCAGACAATCATCTGGAAAATCCCAAAGAACATCCCGATGAGGGCACTGATATGCCAGATAAAATTGATCTCTTTTTGACCCACCTTCAGGAACATACGCACCATCAAGCGACGGTCGCCTTCCATCTGGCTCACTACCATTTCACGCATATCTACAAGTGACTCGACGTTCATGGTCAGCTCAGTCACTAATTCACGCAAAATTGCCGGCATTTGTTTTTGCGCTTGTGCATAAATCCTGCGTTTGATGGCAAAAGGCAGGTTTTCCCAAAGCACCGCATTGCGATCCATCATAACTTCATCAATCAGATGTTCCAGTTCGAAACCGACCTGCTCGCCAATGATCCGTGCCATATCATCCGGATCCATCGCCTGTAAAAATTCGCGGATAGAGCCTAATTTTGACAGTGTGTTATCGGTAATAATGCCTGAAATACGTCCAGCTTTGCGTGGCACAATCCCCTGCCAGCCCACAGGTAAAGGCCCGAGATGGAAACCCCAAAAATTGATCGGATAAAAGACCATTTTCAGCGCCATCCAGACGTGAGCCCAGGTTACAAATGCAGTCACTGGAATAATGCTGAGCACGGCCCAAAAATCCGGGCGGTTTACAAAGGTTTGCCACAACTCGTTGACGTACTCAAGCATGCATAACTTCCATATTTAATTTTTTGTTCACAGAATACACATATTAATAAGGTCGAATATTTTGTCTATAAACCGATACTTAAAGTATAGGAAAATTGTAGCCGGGGTTCTGTTTCAGCCACAGCACGACCATTTCGGTCTTCGAGTTTCTCTCCGGCACCGATCCCGATACTAAAACTGCTGATCCGTTCTGAACTAAGCAAAACATAGGCCAAATCAACACCAGCACCTAAACGGCCTTCATACTCGCCATCAACCTGTTTGCTGTCGATATGACCGGCATAAACCCCGACATAATAACCATTTTTATCTTTACCGGTGAGATGTGCAGGATAACGAAAGCCTGCCTGGCCGCCAATCGTACGATCATCATCCAGAAAAACACCACCTTTCACATAAGCAATCCCATAAGGGTTCACCCATTCGGTATTTAAATGCAGTAATTTCTGGGTAAAACCAACACCCACATTAAAGGCTTTTGCCTGAGCAGGCTCTATTTTGGTTGCAGTATTATTAATCTGATCATGTGCATAAGCCCCGTTCGCCCACAATGCAAACGCTAACAAAGGGTAAACCTTGTTCATTCCTTCACCATCTTCCTTAATTATAGTTTTTGGTATAGTCCTATTTTTATTAGATTTTACTCTAGCAGAATTATCACAACTCTTATATACAGCACTTTACAATTTTAATGTCTGCAAAGTCAAAGCTTAAAGGAACTGATTGTAAGGGCAGTTTTTCATTATCAAATCAAGTGCAGTTGCGTTAGAATACTCCACTTTGATTCTTTTCTACCACTCTCAGGTCTTAAGTCGATCGCGTATGAAGCAGCACTTTCCTTTAAAAAATGCACAACAAGAAAAGCGCATCTATCGCAGTCGAGTCTTGATCTCCATGGGTATTGTCATTTTCTTTATGCTGCTGCTGGTCAGCCGCTATGCCTATTTGCAACTGTTCAACTTTGAAAGCTTTACTACAGCTTCTGATGAAAACCGGATTCGTCTGCAACCCCTCCCCCCAGCGCGCGGTTATATTTATGACCGAAACGGCGTTCTGCTGGCCGATAACTATCCGGTATTTACTGCCACTTTAAGTCGTGCCGACGTACAGGATATCGATCAAACGCTCGAACGCCTCAAACCGATTCTGGAACTGACCGAAGAAGACCTGGAACGCTTTCAAACCCGGATTAAAACAGCGCGTAAAACCGAACGGGTTTCAATCAAGCTCAATCTGAACGAAAATGATATTGCCCGTTTTAGTGAAGTTAAATATCAGTTTCCGGGCGTGAATATTGAAACCCAGATGACCCGCTACTATCCGCATGGCGATCTGTTCGCACATGTGATCGGTTATGTCGGTCGTATTAATGACAAAGAACTGAAAGCCATTGATAAGGATCTCTATGCCGGAACCAACCTGATTGGAAAGATCGGGGTGGAAAAATCCTATGAAGAGCTGCTGCATGGTGTGCCAGGAAATGAATCGGTAGAGGCCGATGCCTTTGGTAATGTGCTGCGTCATTTGGGCCGTAAAGATCCGGTACGTGGTAATGATCTGTTCCTGTCACTGGATTACGGCTTGCAGGTAGTCGCTTCGGAGCAACTGGCCGGGCGTCGTGGCGCGATTGTGGCGATGAATCCCAAAACCGGGGAAATTCTGGCGCTGGTCTCCAGTCCAAGTTTTAACCCTAACCTGTTTGTGACCGGGATCAGCACCAAAGATTATTCGTTCCTGCGTGATAACCTTGATCAACCTTTATATAACCGTGCCGTGCAAGGGGTTTATCCGCCTGGCTCTACTATTAAACCAATGTTTGCACTCGGTGGTCTGCATCATGGTTTGGTGGACTGGGATACCACTATTTCTGATCCGGGTTATTTCAGCCTGCCGGGAGACAGTCACCGTTTCCGTGACCATAAAAAATCCGGGCATGGCGCAGTGAATATGCATAAGGCCCAAGTCGTCTCCTGTGATACTTATTTCTATGTCATGTCCTACCGCATGGGTATTGAAAAAATGAATACCTGGATGCGTCAGTTTGGCTTTGGGGAAAAAACCGGCGTGGACTTACCAAGTGAAAGCTCAGGACTGTATCCAAACCCGGAATGGAAAATGCGTACCCGCAAGGCCAAATGGTCACGTGGTGAAACCATTTCTGTCAGTATTGGTCAGGGTGCTTTTACTTCAACGCCATTGCAGCTGGCTATGGCCACAGCCATTACCGCCAACCATGGCAATAAAGTCATTCCCCATGTTCTGCGCGAAAGTCGCGGTGCCAAACCGTTCAAGGTGCATAATGGCACGCATGGCAAGATCGATTTTAATGGTCAGGAAGAAGACTGGATCAAAATGCGTGATGCGATGGTGGACGTAATTCAATCCGGTACAGGCCGAGGCATCAAAAGCGGCTTACAATATTCTATTGCCGGAAAAACCGGTACGGCACAGGTAAAAAGTATTGCTCAGGGCAAGCGCTATAATGAATCCTTATTGACTGACCGTCAGCTGGATCATGGCCTGTTTGTCGGTTTTGCACCTGCTGAAAATCCTGAAATCGCGATTGCAGTTATTCTGGAAAATGGTCGCGGTGGTAGTGCCGCAACGGCTCTGGCCCGTCCAATTTTTGATTACTGGTTACTGCATAAAGATAAAAATCCGGTACGCCCACAAGGCCACCAATTAAGTGGTGGTCTGATGACGGCCGGAATCAAGCCAGCTGAATTGCCAAGTGGTGCAGGCATGTTGAGTCAGGATGCAGCATCTAGTGCCGTTCCAGCCAGTGACCAGCCCGACAATGCTGCTCCGACTTCTGCAAATACGGCTGCATCTCCCGCAGCAACACCTGCTCCGACACCGGTAGAGCGAGATTAAAGATGAAAAACCAGCTTCGAATTATTGGTGGTGACTGGAAACGCCGCCAACTGCCTTTTGCCAGCATTGAGGGTTTGCGCCCGACGCCTGACCGTGTTCGGGAAACACTGTTTAATTGGCTGATGTGGGATGTACAAAATGCCCAGGTGTTGGATATTTGTGCCGGTTCTGGGGCATTGGCGTTTGAGGCATTATCGCGTGGTGCTGCATCAGTGGTGATGATTGAGCCGGATCGTACTCAGGCACAATTTCTGACCCAAAATCTGGAACTTTTAAAAGTCACCAAAGCACGTGCACAATTAAAAGTGGCTACGGCGCAGCAAGCTTTGTCTACCCTTCAGGCACAGTTTGATCTGGTTTTTCTAGATCCGCCATATAGCTTGGATTTATGGGAAGAACTAGCGCTAAAGGCAGATCCTCTGATCAAGGACAATGCCTATATTTATGTAGAAGCAGATCGTGATTTACAATTACTTAAATTACCGTCCTCATGGCGTTTAATTAAAAACACCAAAGCCGGTACAGTTCGTGCGGGGCTTTATCAAAAAAGTATTTCTTGATTTAAATTGTTTTGAAGAGCCATTAAAAAAGGATTCCTCAGTGGAATCCTTTTTGTCATTGTAGTCAGTCAAATTTAAAGACTGTGATTAACGATCACGGCGCCAGTCGCGGTTATCTCGGTCACGTTTCCAATCCCGATGATCTTTATGGTCCTTATTTTTCCAGTCATGATTTCTGTGGTCTCGATCATAATGTCCATTACGATCTCTGTTTCCACGATAATCATCATCCCAAGGATCAACCACACAACCGGTTAATGACACAGCCAATACAGAAAGTAATATCACTTTTTTCATCATGTCCATCACCTCTTACTGCACTCTGTCAGTATCAGGCGAGTTCATGGAGAGTGAACGGAGCCATTGTTGCACTCTTGTAGAGATTTATGCATGTTTTATGCATGACCGTAAACCTCTTTTTTCTTAATTAGCATTCATGCTTTTATGAGAATTTGAACTTTCATTTGCATAAATCCAGCTAAATGGAAGCTTGGCTTTTGTTTAAATCTTGAGAATACTGCTGCCTTTGCTTATGACCTGATCTTTATGACTTGGCTGTTATTTATTCTTGGTGCAATGGTCGCAGGTTTTGTCCAGGGGCTGACCGGCTTTGCCTTTGCCCTGATCGCCATGTCTTTCTGGGTCTGGGTGCTGCCTCCGCAACTGGCCGCGCCCTTGCTGGTATTTGCCTCGATCTGGAGTCATGTGATTTCACTCAGTCAGGAAAAAAAGCAGCTAGTTTTATCCAGGCAGTTGGTGCTGCCTTATCTGATTGCTGGTCTGATTGGCGTGCCGCTGGGTACTTATCTGTTGCAGATCATTCAAGCAGATACCTTTAAGATGATCTTGGGATTTTTTCTGGTACTGTGGTGTCCGGTGATGCTATTCAATCCGCAATTCAAAACAATTCAGCATTCAGGAAAATTGACTGATAGCTGCATCGGTTTTATTGGCGGAATTTTAGGAGGACTGGGCGGTTTTTGCGGTGCCATTCCTTCGGCCTGGGTGATGTTAAAACAATTACCCAAAACCCAGCAGCGCTATATTTTACGGCACTTTAATTTTGCAATTCAGCTTTTCACGCTGGGTACTTATGTATGGCAAGGCCTGATCAATCAAAGCCATTTACCCTATATGGCCTTGCTGATTGTTTTTGTGAGTATTCCGGCAATTTTAGGCGCAAAACTATTTTATAAAATTTCGGAATTACTGTTCAAACGCATGATCTTAAGTTTACTCTTTAGTGCAGGCTGTTTTCTATTAGCGTCCCAATTCATTTAAACACAAGATCAAGCCGAGTCTGTCTTCCCCGCTAAAGCTTGAATCCGTTGAAATAACTGCTATGTTAAGGCCAATCTTTGTAAATATAGATCATCATTATGCAGATTCGTGATCAGATTGTTCTTGTTACTGGTGGTGCACGTGGTTTGGGTTTAGCCATTACTCAGGCTTTACTGGCTGAGGGCACGCGCGTGGTCGTCAATTATCATAGCAGTCAGCAGCAAGCTGAACAGATGGCCCAGCAGTATCCTGAACAGGTATTTATTTATCAGGCAGATGTCACTCAAACTGATCAGGTCCGCGCTTTATTTGCCGCAGCTAAAACCCATTTCGGGGAAGCGATTCATGCTGTAATCAATAACGCACTGATTCAATTTGAATTTAATGGTGATGCACGCCCTAAAGTAGAAACGCTGACTTGGGATATGTTGCAACGGCAATTTAGCGGTGCAGTACAGGCTGCCTTAAATACTACACAAGCCGCACTGGATGATATGAAACAGGCAGGGTTTGGCCGGATCGTGAATATTGGTACAAACCTGGTGCAAAATCCGGTGGTTCCTTATCATGACTATACCACCGCCAAAGCTGCATTATTGGCCTTTACCCGCACCACGGCGCAGGACTTGGGACAATATGGCATCAATGTGAATATGCTCTCTGGTGGCCTGTTACAAACCACGGATGCCAGTAAGGCCACACCTGACATTGTCTTTGACCTGATTGCTCAATCGACGCCTTTACGCCGCGTAATTACACCAGAAGAATTTGCTGCTGCAATCCTGATGTTTTTGTCACCTTATTCACGTGCCGTCACAGGACAAAACCTGATTGTAGATGGCGGGCTGGTCAAAGGTTAAATGTTTAGAGAATGGACTTGAATTTTCAAATTCTGTTGTTCTATTTTTTAACCATTTGGTAGATTAAAAAGGTTTTGTGACCGGGTTTTACTTCTACAATAGTGCGCTCCCATAAAGCCTTTAGTCTACTTTCCATGAAATTTATCACGACATTGCTCAGTACCTTGCTACTGGCAGGTTGTATGTCCAGCGATTTGAAAAAATCAGAACAATTACTGCAAAATTTCCATTGTGCCAAGGTAGATACCGCCCAAATGCCACATAGCAGTATGACCGACTATTATCAGCAGATGTTGTATGGCAGCAAATCCAAAGTCGAGTCTTATATCAAACAGTATCATCAAGGTGAAGAGCTGTTTGACCTGCCACTGCATGAAGTGGTGGAGCAACAATATGATCTTTATAAAGATGCCTGCCAAAATCTGGGTGGAATTTTACCCGCTTCTGAACATGCCTCTTAAGTCTGTCAATCTTCATGATGATTAGGCAATAAAAAAGCAGGAGAATTTTCCTGCTTTTTTTCAACTCAATTTTAATTCTGATAATAGCGCTGATCTACGCTGAAGCATTCAGGGAATTTTGGCTGAATCTCTGCATAAAATGCCATGATTTCTGCCATGTCTTTTTCATAATCCCCTGTCGGATAAACAATTTTACCTACACCAGTTTTCTTCTTCTCATAATCCATATAGGCCAATGCAATCGGCACACCTGCATTAATCGCGACATGATAAAAACCTGTCTTCCACTGTTCCTGTTTAGCACGAGTCGCTTCTGGCGTGACCAGCATCACCAGTTTAGGATGGGTCTTGAATAATTCCGTCATCACCTGAACCATACTCGGACGAGGCTCCCCCGGCTGTTTAGGACGGCGATCGATCCCGATACCGCCCATAGCACGTACAAAAGGTCCAAATGGCAATTTCATATAACTGTCTTTAATGGTTAAGCGAACATTCACACCTAATGCTTTTAAGGCCAGTCGCGCATACAGTGCATCCCAATTACTGGTATGAGGAGCAGCAATCATGACACATTGGTCTAAATCTAGGGGCCAATGGTTATCAATTTCCCAACCCATCAGCCTCAGGCTTTGTTCTGCTAACTTCTCAAACACGTCACGCACCAATTCTATTCAAAATTGCGCGAATTTTAGCAACCTCGGCAAATATAGATAGTGCTCTATGATCAATAAATAAACAGTTAATCTATATTTGTATAATTAGAATTTTTAAATGAATAGTTGATTATTTTTGCCACCTTTCAACTTATCTCATACATCAATTTACGGATAGTTCAGATTGCTTCCCAATATCAATAGAAATTTCTTTCTAATTTAAAGGATCCATGCATTAAAAAGCTCTTGACCTCCTAATTTTCGGATATGGCAAAAACGAGGGTCTTTTTATACTGAATCCACATTATAAATTTCAGGAAGATTCTAATGAAAAAGACTTTACTTTGTATTGCTTTAGCGGGGTTACTTAGTGCCTGCGGCGGTTCGGATGATAATGCCAGTACACCTCCAGCAAACAATGTTGGCACCCAAACCGGCGTACTGACGGACGGAATCATTTCAGGGGTGACCTATATCACCAGTAGTGGTGCAACAGGAGTTACCAACGAAAAAGGAGAATTTAAATTTAATGATGATGAAAAAGTAAAATTCTTTATTGGGGGTGTACAACTCGGTGATGAAATTGAAGCAAAGGAGCGTATCACACCATTAGATTTAGTCGAAAGTGAAAATGCGCGTATCAACCTTATGGTTTTTTTACAATCCTTAGATGGAAAAGGTGATCATAGCGATGGCATTCAGATTAGTGATGACACTAAAACAGCCTTCACTGCTGTAAAGCTTAATTTTAACCAAAGTACCACCGACTTCGTAAATGAAGTTGTCACCAAAACAGCCATCACACCAGATCAGTTGATAACACCAGAAAAAGCTTCAGAAAACTTCCAAATGACCTTCTATAAAGATATTGCCGGTACGTGGGAGATTAACCGTACCGATAACACTGCTGTGTTGATTCACATTCTGGAAGATGGACGCTATGCACTAGGTGAAGCAGAAGCAAAAGATGAGAGTGGTCAAGCAGGCATTGAAATGGGCCGCTTAAAATGGAATGCAACAACAACCGTGATTGAACCGGAAATCCTACATGACACCAATGGTGAATGGGGACTTTCACATCCTGCCGAGAATAAACCTTATTCTTTAAACTTTAATGGAACTCAATTAATTCTTACTGAACCCGGCGTTAGTACTGAATACCGTTTAAATCGAGTTAAGCAGTCTAATAGTCTCGTCGGCACGTGGCGACTTAATGAAACACATCTATTTGCTTTCTTTGATAACAACTATTATTTCTTCCTAGACACTGAAGGTGGAGATGACTGTGGTTGGCCAGGGATTGAATATGGCAAATATACATTGTCAGCAAATACTCTCACCACAACCGAGGTATTATTCGATACCAACGAGTGTGGTGGATTACAAGATAGTTCAAATGGCAGTAAGACAATTGCAAGCATCAATATATCTAACAACAATCTTATCTTACATCCGCAAGGTGAAGATTCTGTAACTTTACAACGTGTTAAATAACCCATATAAACCGGCTTGAATATGAAATTCAGGCCGGTTTAATCAATATGTTCAAATTGAATGGTACAGCCTATCAATAAATGCATCAGTTCGATTTGCGAACAACATTGGGTTTTTTCATAAATATTTTTAAAATACGTCCGTACCGAACTCAACGTAATGCCACACTGTTCTGCAATATCTTCTATTTTATAACCATTAATTAACAACTCGCATAAATCAAACTCTCGTTTGGAAAGCTGGTAACACTGTTGTAGGTAAGCTCTTGACAGGGAGTAATGCTGATTTTTATCTGTCATAAATAAGGCAATCTGATGCTGAGCAGACTGTAAATGCTGCATATTTCTTAATTTTTTAAATGGCACCACCGTCAGCATAAATTGCGAGCCTGCCCCATCACTCAACGCCAAGACTCCACCCACCTCAGTCTGAATGGTCGTATCTTCCAGCAAAGCACTTTCTAATAGCTGATCAAAACGTATCTGCTGAGCATAATTGGTTTTTAGACGGTTATGTATATCGAGATCCAGACATGAACTTTGATCAAGCATCTTTTGCGCAACAGGATTGGAATAACTTAAACACAGGTCTTGATCGAGCAGTACAATTCCGGTTTTTAAACTATCCAATACAGTATACAAGCTTAAATTATCTTGCTGAATCAAGTTGATTTGCCGGTGAATTTGCAAAGCCCGGCGTAAATGGATACTGATACGTCTTAAAAAATCCAGCTCAGGCTGTTCAAAAGGCTGTACTTCAGGTGCACGATGAATACCCAGTACTGCCCAACGATAATTTCCCCGATCCAGCAATACGCCCGCCAGATAAGATACACCGCCAGGCTTTAAACACTTCTCATAGAACACATAGTGATCCGTACCCGGCTGTTCTGCATAGTGCTGACAGTTATGACTTAAAGCATCGCCCATCTCGATCGCATTCCATAAGGGCATATGCAGTTTCATATCAATCACTCTGATACGCTCATCTTGATAAGCAGCCAGACTTTCATTCGGGATATTGTGCGTATAGACAAAATCATAGCCTGGATTAAGCTGATCCAGACCGGTAAAAATTGCACTCTTACTCTTAGTATAGCTCACGATATCTTTGATCACGTCCAGCCATAAAGATGGCAATACAGCAGCATCATAAATTTTTGCAATCAGATTATTTTCTTGTTCTAATTTCATTATCCCCTCCGCATTATCATTATTTTCTAATCATAGCGTTCAGAATTGGTTAACGAAACAGCATAAAGTGACTTTAAACTTGGCTAAAAATTCTTAAATCCTGCTCACTTATCAATAACTCTGGCCTCATTCACCTAATGAATCAAACTTTAACAAGATTGCCCTATTTATCTGTACTGACTACTTTTAATGTAATTCATAACAAATAATTTAATAGGGTTAAAACAATGAAAAAATTAACGCTTACTGCTGCGATAGCAGTCGTTCTTGCAGGAGCTTTAACCGCCTGTTCAAAGCCCAATGATAATGAGCCGATGAGTAATAATGCTCAACCCAGCCCAGCCATGATGGAGCAAAATAACGCGGATACTAGTGTGAACCGTGCTGATAGCGCAGAAACTTCGCTAGATTGGGCAGGTGAATACGAAGGTGTTTTTCCTTGTGCTGACTGTGAAGGGATTAAGGTCGAGTTAGATCTCAATCCGGATAAAACCTATGAGCTAAATGAGGAATATTTAGGTAAAGCTGGAAATAATGAGACGGAAACTAAAGGTAGTTTCAGTTTTGACCCTCAAGATCCTTCAATCATCACATTAGATAACAAAGCTGAAAACCGTAAATTCTTTGTTGGTGAAAATTTTGTTGAAGCACGCGAGATGAAATCAGGTAAAAAAATCGACAGTAATTTAAATTATAAATTAGTTAAAAAGTCCGCATCATAATTTTGTAAACGCATAAAAAAATCCCCGCTATTGCGGGGATTTTTTATGAAATGCTCGGATGATGAATTACATCATGCCGCCCATACCACCCATGCCACCCATATCAGGCATTGCAGGTTTGTCTTCTGGGATTTCAGTGATCATGCATTCAGTGGTCAGCATCAAGCCAGCAACAGAAGCGGCGTGCTCAAGTGCAGAACGCGTTACTTTAGCAGGGTCAAGAATACCCATTTCCAGCATATCGCCATATTCGCCAGTTGCAGCGTTATAACCGAAGTTACCTTCGCCATTCTTCACAGCGTTGATCACTACAGAAGGCTCATCACCTGCGTTAGATACGATTTGACGAAGCGGTGCTTCAATCGCACGACGAAGAATGTTGATACCTACGTTTTGGTCATCATTCGCGCCTGTTACGCCTTCAAGTGCAGATGCAGCACGTACTAGTGCAACACCACCACCCGCAACGACACCTTCTTCAACCGCAGCGCGAGTCGCATGAAGCGCGTCATCTACACGGTCTTTTTTCTCTTTCATTGCAACTTCAGTTGCAGCACCGATTTTGATGACAGCAACACCGCCAGCAAGTTTCGCTACACGCTCTTGAAGTTTTTCTTTGTCATATTCTGAAGTAGATTCTTCGATCTGTGCACGGATTTGCTGTACACGGTCAGCGATTTGGCCAGCATTACCAGCACCATCTACAATTACAGTATTTTCTTTAGATACAGTTACTTTATGTGCTGTACCCAAGTGATCAAGCGTCGTTTGATCCAGCTGCATGCCGATTTCTTCAGAAATCACAGTACCGCCAGTCAAGATCGCGATGTCTTGAAGCATAGCTTTACGACGATCACCAAAACCAGGTGCTTTCACCGCACATACTTTGATAATACCGCGCATGTTGTTGACAACAAGTGTCGCAAGCGCTTCGCCTTCAACATCTTCAGAAATGATTAAAAGCGGTTTGCCAGTTTTAGCAACAGCTTCAAGTACTGTAATCAACTCACGAATATTGCTGATTTTTTTATCAACAAGAAGAATGAATGGATTTTCAAGTTCAGCTGTTAAAGTATCTTGCTTGTTCGCGAAGTACGGAGAAATATAACCGCGGTCAAACTGCATACCTTCAACTACGTCAAGCGAATCTTCGAAGCCTGAACCTTCTTCAACCGTGATTACGCCTTCTTTGCCCACTTTTTCCATTGCTTGCGCAATCAGCTGACCTACAGTCGTGTCAGAGTTAGCAGAAATCGAACCTACTTGCTCAATCGCTTTAGAGTCTGATGCTGGTTTTGCAGTTGCCTTGATATTCTCAACAACAGAACGTACCGCAATATCGATACCGCGTTTCAAGTCCATTGGGTTCATACCCGCTGTTACTGACTTGATGCCTTCATTCAAAATTGCTTGTGCCAATACAGTTGCAGTCGTTGTACCATCACCTGCGATGTCATTGGTTTTTGAAGAAACTTCACGAACCAGTTGAGCACCCATGTTCTCGAACTTGTCTTTCAGCGTAATTTCTTTGGCAACAGTGACACCATCTTTAGTGATGTGCGGTGCACCAAAAGAACGGTCGATGACAACGTTACGGCCTTTAGGACCAAGCGTAACTTTTACAGCATCTGCAAGGGTGTTTACACCAGCAATCATTTTTGAACGAGCTGAATCACCAAATTTTACGTCTTTAGCTGACATATTTGACTCCGAATATTGTTGTATCTTTACAAAATCTGATTTGGAACGAATAAAACTTTTTAGCGCAGATTAAGCTTCTAATACCGCTAAAATGTCAGATTCTTTCATGATTAAAAGCTCTTCGCCGTTTACTTTTACAGTAGTGCCTGCATAAGTACCGAACAATACTTTGTCGCCAACTTTTACGTCTAACGCGCGTACGCCATTGTCAGTGATTTGACCATTACCAACTGCAATGATTTCACCTTGAGCAGGTTTTTCAGCAGCCGAACCTGGAAGTAAAATGCCCCCAGCTGTTTTAGTTTCTTCTTCAACACGACGAATAACAACGCGGTCATGTAATGGACGAATGTTGCTCATAAATAACTCCATCAGACTAAGTCTTTTTTAGGTCACTGATGACGACTTAATTATTCCATGGGTCATCATCAAAAATTTTTGATGTCACTTTTATGGAGATGGAATAAAACGCTTCAAGGGCAAAAATGAAAAAAAATTGGTTTTTTTTAACGAATCATAGGTTTTCGTCTATTTATTCGGCAGATCAGCCTTCAACATAAAGGCTTGTGCCACTTCATCGAATAAATATTGAGAAATTTTTCCTGTGGCATCAATCAGATTAAAGCTGTTCGGTTCATCTTTATGTAGACGATTTGACGCAGAAGTCCCTGCATGTACATCATATACAGGATGATCCATCCCCAATCCGAACATCTGATTCAAATCATAAATCGCCGGTTGATGCAGATGCCCATGTAACACCGCAAACAGACCATGCTCTGCCCAGGCCTCTAAAGCAATTTTGGCCATCAATGGGCTGTCCTTGAAACCGCGCTTATTTTGAAAAGGCACATAAAAAGGCTGATGGCTGACAATGATTTTTAATTTGGAAGCAGGCGCCTGCGCCAGCGTCAGGTCAATACGCTGAATCTGCTCAAGGGATAAATGCCCTTTGGTATGATATCGACGTCGGATCGAATTCACCCCAATCAGATAAAAATTTTCAGTTTCAAATATTGGCTCCAATTCACCAAAAAAAATCTGGTAACGGGTAAATGGATTGAAAAGCCGATTCCACAAATGATAGAGCGGAATATCATGATTCCCCGGGATCACCATATAAGGCGTATTGAGCTGATCTAAAAATTTTTTGCAGGCAAAGAATTGACCCAAACGTGCGCGCTGAGTCAGGTCACCACTGATGACGACGGCTTCAAGTGGATGGGTCTGACAGAAATGCCGAATCGCTTCTAAACACTCCGGCTTCTCTGTTCCAAAATGCAGATCAGACAGATGCAGGATCATGTGACACCATTACGTTTAGGCTATCTTTTAATACAGAAATATTGAGTGGCGGGGCCATTTCCACAATTTCCCCATCAATCGCTACCATCAGTTTCTTGGCTCGGGATTCGATTCGAACTTGATCGGCTGCAAAACTATAAACATCCGATGCCTGGTCAATCT
This sequence comes from Acinetobacter sp. CIP 102136, assembly GCF_000369685.1. GTDB lineage: Bacteria > Pseudomonadota > Gammaproteobacteria > Pseudomonadales > Moraxellaceae > Acinetobacter > Acinetobacter fasciculus. Next base: position 308,107 of record NZ_KB850142.1, on the reverse strand, counting down.
TGCCACGAATCAGCTGATACACTAGCTTAAATAAAGTAAGCTTATCACTTTTAGAAACTACAACTCCCGCCACTTTGCCTTTTTCAGCCGCTTCTGCAATGCGCATTTTCATATCCGCCAGTTGCAAGGGATTATTGCCAAAAAAGATCAATGGTGTTTTCACTGGATATTTCTTGTGGTCCACCCAGATTTTTAGCTTTAATTCTTTACGGTCGCGAATCAGAACATCCAGTGCAGAGGTATAGGCATGTAGCGGTAAGCGACCAAAAATACGATTATAGTCTTCACGTTTGTTAATAAATAAAGGATATAGACCTAAACTGGCATTATTCAGATAAATTTCCTGATTGATCCGAGCAACATTCATACGTTGTGGCTGTCCTGTCGCAATCACTTTTGCCGCTTCAAGCAAATCCAGCGGAATCCCCAATAATCTGGCCACATAGTTAAAAGTCCCTAAAGGCAAAATACCGACAGGAATTTGCGTATTCAACACATGTTTGGCGACTGTATTTAAAGTGCCATCTCCGCCCGCTGCAACGATAATTCCTGACTCGCTAGATGCCAAATGCTGTTCAAGCACCTCAGTCATAATTTTATCAAATTGCTGTGAATCATTGATTTCATAAGCTTTAGTTTGATAACCCTGTGCTGAAAATATATCGATCAGCTGTTCATAAATGCCTTCTGGCCCCTGTATGCGAAAACCAGCTTTATGATTAAAAATTAGCGATAAGGGTTTAGATTGATTAGACATTTTTCGCGCAATTTCATTGAAGCCTATTGGCATTTTGTCCAATTCATAGACAATTAACAGTGGCTTTATGTAAAATTCAAATGGCAACCATTTATTTAATCAATAATGAATATTAGAGATCTTATAAAATTAAGATAATGATTTTAATATTAATTTTTAAAATAAATACCACCCATCATTTAAATAAATAGAATCAATAATTCAAATATTTAGTTTTATCTTGTTGTTTTACTTATATTTATAAATAAAATAGCATTATATTCCAAAAGAAATCTAGCACTTCTTTGGTCTTATTTTTTTTATCATTTTATGCTTTAATACAGCCACTTTTTTTCATATTTCATCTGGGCGATATTTTTTATTGCTCGGATTGTACTTTGTACATCTAATTTGTACACATTTGAGATAGGCCTCACCATGACCCAAGTGAACGCACCAGAATTCGTTCGTCACCCTAAGCTTATTGCTTGGGTGGAAGAGATTGCTAAATTAACAAAACCAGCAAAAATTGAATGGTGTGACGGTAGCGCAGAAGAATATCAACGTTATATCGACTTGATGATCGCTAACGGCACAATGCAAGCGCTGAATCAAGAAACTCATCCTGGTTCTTATCTTACAAATTCTGATCCTTCTGACGTAGCACGTGTTGAAGATCGTACTTACATCTGTTCTGAAAACAAAGACGATGCTGGCGCGACCAACAACTGGGAAGCACCTGCTGTCATGCGCGAAAAATTGAACGGTTTATTTGACGGTTCAATGGCAGGTCGTACACTTTATGTGGTTCCATTCTCAATGGGTCCATTGGGTTCTCATATCGCTCATATCGGTATCGAGTTAACTGACTCTCCTTACGTTGCAGTAAGCATGTCTAAAATGGCTCGTATGGGTAAAGCTGTTTATGACGTTCTTGGTACTGACGGTGAATACGTTCCTTGCGTACACACTGTAGGTGCTCCGCTTGCGAACGGCGAAAAAGATGTTGCATGGCCTTGCAACAAAGAAAAATACATCGTGCATTACCCAGAAACTCGTGAGATCTGGTCTTATGGTTCTGGTTATGGCGGTAACGCATTGTTGGGTAAAAAATGCCTGGCATTACGTATTGCATCATTTATGGGTCGTCAACAAGGCTGGTTAGCTGAACACATGCTGATCCTTGGCGTGACCAATCCACAAGGCGAAAAACACTACATCGCAGCTGCATTCCCATCTGCATGTGGTAAAACAAACTTCGCTATGTTGATTCCACCAGCTGGCTATGAAGGCTGGAAGATTGAAACTGTAGGTGACGATATTGCCTGGATCAAACCAGGTGAAGACGGTCGCTTATATGCAATCAACCCTGAAGCTGGCTTCTTCGGTGTAGCGCCTGGTACCAACACCAAGACCAACCCGAACTGTATGGCAACCATGCACAAAGACGTGATTTATACAAACGTCGCTGTGACTGACAACGGTGAAGTATGGTGGGAAGGTCTGACTAAAGAAGCGCCTGCCAACCTGACTAACTGGAAAGGTCAACCACACACTGGCGAAGAAAAAGCAGCGCATCCAAATGCTCGTTTCACAGTTGCAGCTGGTCAATGCCCTTCTATTGACGCTGACTGGGAAAATCCAGCTGGCGTGCCAATTTCTGCGTTCATCTTCGGTGGTCGCCGTGCAGACACTGTGCCTCTAATTTCAGAAGCATTTGACTGGGTTGACGGTGTTTACAAAGCTGCAACGATGGGCTCTGAAACAACTGCTGCTGCTGTTGGTCAACAAGGTGTTGTTCGTCGTGACCCGTTCGCGATGCTGCCATTCGCTGGCTACAACATGGCGGATTACTTCACGCACTGGTTAGAAATGGGCGAGCAAGTGGGCGCGAAAGCTGCCGCTGCTGGCAACAAACTTCCAGGTATCTACAACGTGAACTGGTTCCGTCGTGATGCTGAAGGCAACTTCGTATGGCCTGGTTTCGGTCAAAACATGCGTGTTCTTGAGTGGATCATTGACCGTTGTGAAGGTCGTGCTGAGGCTGTTGAAACACCAATTGGCCTAGTTCCTACTTATGAACAGCTGAACTGGACTGGTTCTGACTTCACTAAAGAACAATTTGACCTAGTAACTTCTCAAGATAAAGATCAATGGATCAAAGAACTTGAAAGCCATACTGAATTGTTCGACAAGCTAGGTGAGCGTTTACCGGAAGCGTTAAAAACTCGTCAAGCAGAACTTATTGCTGCGGTTAAATCTGCTTAATTGCTGATTTAATTTAAAAAAGGTCGCGTAAGCGGCCTTTTTTATTGGCTGTTTAAACAATTGATCACAATTGACCAGAGCAGCTGCTTAAGCAAAATATGGCATACTTAAACCAAGACTTCAGGAACTATAAATATGAAAAGAACAACAGTAATTTTGGCTGTGGCTGCAAGCAGTTTTATACTGAGTGCATGTCAGACCACACCCCATCAATTCAATGGACAAAGTGGTTATGAAATTCTGGAACGTTCAGGCAATACAGCAACCCTGAGCTACACCCTCTCAGGACGACCAAGCCAGGATGAAAATCGCTTGCAAGCCGCTTGCAGACACGTGTTAGGAAATTCCAAAACTTACAACATCCAGATTTTAAGCACCAATGAAATTTCCAATCCAACTGCGGAACAGGAAAACTATGGCCGCCAACTGGGTAATAGCCGCACGCAAATCAGCTTGAGCAATACGCCTGATTTACATAATAGCGAGAACCCGGGTGCACGCGAAGCTTTAGAAGCCCGCCCTACGACCATGCGGGTTATTCGTTATACCTGTTCTTAATATCTGATACTTAGTTACTTAATCAGAGTAAGACAATCAAAAAGGGCCTAGTGCCCTTTTTAATTTTTTAAATTTAACGTGTTTTATAGAAACTGACATTACGAAATTCGGGCGATTCATCCAAATCCGGCCAGGTCGTCGCACTACGCTCGTCAAGTTTTTCATATTGAGGATGACTAAAGTTTTTTACCCGACTGTCTGCAACCCACACCTCAGGTGCAAATTTTAAAAACTCATCCAGGAAGAAACGGTTACATTGATCATAGAGCACATCTGCGGCTAATAAAATATCCACCTTCTCTGCCTTATATAGGTCATCCAGATATTCAAGCTCGATATCATTTAGCTCTGCATTGGCACGACAGGCATCTAGACTAACTTGATCGATATCACAGCAGATCACACGTTTTGCACCTGCCATTTTCGCCGCAATGGCAACTACGCCCGATCCCGCCCCAAAATCCAAAACTACTTTGTCTTTAACATGATGCGGCTCTGCCAATAGCCACTGCGCCATCGCCAAGCCTGAGGCCCAGCAAAAGATCCAGTATGGTGTATCATTCCAAATGCGACGAATCACCTCATCATCCAGCTTATCTGTTGGGAATACTGGCGGAATCAGCCACAGGGAAATGGGTGTATCCGGCAATTGCTGTGCATGTAGCTCACAGTGTGGAATCACATCATGCAAGGCTTGGAGTAAATGCTCAGGGGCTTTAGGGAATTGGAAGGTACAGCTCATTGGATTTTTATTCTTAGATAGGCAAAATTTTAGTTTCAAATATGAAAGTCAAATTAATAAAGAAAGTTCCCTCTCCTTTTTAAAGGAGAGGGCTAGGGAGAGGATTATTTTTAAGACCCTCACCCCGAACCCTTTCCCACAGGGAGAGGGAGAATAGGCTTAACCTAACGCTTTCTCAGCAGCTTCAACCGTTTGACGGATTAAAGTAGTAATCGTCATTGGACCTACGCCACCCGGAACTGGGGTATAAGCAGAAGCAATTTCTTCAATGCCAACAAGTTGGATATCACCAACACCACCGCCATCACGTGGATGGAAACCAGCATCAACAACCACTGCACCTTGTTTGATCCAGTCTTTTTGAATTAATTCTGCTTTACCTACCGCACCGACAATGATATCTGCTTGCTTAACAAAGCTTGCAAGATCTTGAGTACGTGAATGGCAAATGGTTACGGTTGCATTCGCTTCTAGCAGCATCGCAGCCATTGGTTTACCCAAAATTGCAGAACGACCTACAACTACCGCATGTTTACCAGCGATTTCAATGTTGTTCTCTTTCAGGATAGTCATAATACCCGCAGGCGTCGCTGAACCATAGGCTGCCTCACCCATTGCCATACGACCATAGCCCAGGCAAGTGACACCATCTACGTCTTTTTCAAGCGAGATTGCATCGAAACAGGCACGCTCATCAATTTGCGCAGGAACCGGGTGCTGAAGCAGAATACCGTGCACATCAGGATTTGCATTTAATTTTTCAATTTCAGCCAATAATTCTTCAGTTGTGGTTTCTTTAGGAAGTTCCACTTTGAGTGAATCCATACCAACACGGCGGCAGGCATTGCCTTTCATGCGAACATAAGTTGCAGATGCACCATCGTCACCTACCAAAATCGTCGCAAGAATTGGAGTACGACCTGATTTTGCTTTCAGCGCTTCTACGCGAGTAAACAAGTCAGCTTCAATTTGCTTCGCCAATGCACGACCGTCTAGAACTAATGCCACGGCACTTCTCCCAAGTGTTGATATGAATCAATTTTGCACATTCTACATGAATAATTTAAATATTTTCCGCCAGATGATGTTTTTATGCGCATACAGATGAATACACTATTGTTTTTTTTTCTGGGCTTGCTAATATACGCATCAACAAGACGCGGCGGGGTGGCAGAGTGGTCATGCAGCGGACTGCAACTCCGTGGACGCCGGTTCGATTCCGACCTCCGCCTCCATCTTGTTAAAGCCCGAGTGGTGAAATCGGTAGACACAGGGGATTTAAAATCCCCCGCCCACAAAGCGTGCCAGTTCGAGTCTGGCCTCGGGCACCATTCTTCTACTATAGAAAGATGGTGCAAATAAAGAACCCAGCGAAAGCTGGTTTTTTTATGTCTGTAATTTAGTTAGTCAAAAAATAAGTAAATTAAATTCCCATTTAAAGTGTCATCATTAATCAGGCCCTCCTGCTCTGCTTTCTCAATATCATCCAGCAGAACGTAAATATCCTTGCAAATCCTGTTCCAGTTTTTGCTGGAAATGAATCGGCTCAATAATTTTCACATAAGGTAACCAGTAACGCACCAAAGGCAATAACTGCATTTCGTGACGAATCTGGCAACTAATCACTAACTCTCCAGTCCCAGTTTCCTGCTCGATCTGCTGTTCTGGAAATAAACGGCGCTCTTTAAAAAAGACCGCGACTTCAGGTTGTACCTTGATTAAGACTTGCTGCTTTTGCTGCCCAAACCAGATGCTGTCTTCATCTACCAGCATTTTCAGTATTTCAGGATCATGCGCAAAGCTCTCCACCTCAGAAACCAGCTTGAGTTGTTGCACCTGACTTAAGCGATAGGTGCGCAACTTGTCCTGATCTACACCTACCAGATACCAGATACCATGATGGTGAATCAAGCGATAAGGCTTAATGATTCGCAATTGATCTGAATATTGCAACTCAACCTGCTGACGTTTATAGATTGCGCTTGCAAGCAACTTGAAATGCTCGGCAAACTGTTTGGCATCTTCAAAATAATAGCCTTTTGCCGAAAATACCTGATTTGCCCGCTCATCCAGCAATTCACGCATAAAAGACATATCCAGCGCCGGATACAGCTCACTGATCCCCGAAAGCTGGGCAAAGGTCTGGATATCCTGCAATTTAAAGCGCCCTAAATAAGAGAGTTCCAGATAATATCGTTTCTGTTCATCTTGAAGTAAGGGTAAGTAAGAGCCTAGACGATCAAAATCACGCTCAATGGTACGGGTGCTGACTTGAAATTCTGCAGCTAGCTCTGCAGCCCGGAGTTGATATCCGACGTTTAATTTGGTCAAAATTCTGGCTAAACGCTCTGCAAGACGCTCATGTGTTGAAGCTGGGCGCTTCATAAATCCCCACTTAATACATTCTCATGTACTTATTTATCGCTAGATGTTGAATGATTATACTGAATGCCGATCAATGAATAATATTAGGACAAAGTCTAAGATATTTTTTTGCATCAGATCTTGACCCTTTATTCACCCTAAAAATACAAGATCTTATTTGGATTTTCTGGATGCTTTCTTGCTTGAATGACGATTTTGTATTGTTAATCTTTCTATATAACGCTCCAGATGCAGCATCGCCCGATACATTTTATGTAACTCTACCCAGCTGATGGTTCCGCGAATAATCATTTTATGAATACGTCGTAATGCGCTTAAACTATGTTTTGAACTATATGCTGTTGAAATAATTTTCATCTTATTTTCCCTCTCACATTCATGTGAATGTTTAACCATTTGGTCGGAATTATCTATACATGCAATTTACGTGTCATAATTGACAGGTTGTGTCGAACAGTTAACATTTTTTAATTTTTATTCAAGATTTTATATATTTATTTGTAATAATATTTTACTTAAAATTAAAAAAAGCCAGTAAAATTACTGGCTTTTTTTGAATCACTTATCTCGTATTAAATAATTTCAACTACAACTTTACCCACATGCTCTCCAGTATCCATTGTGGCATGGGCATCCTGAATCTGATCGAACTTAAACGTTTTATAGATCATCGGGAGACATTCGCCTTTTGCCCACAATGGTGCAATCTGCTCTTTCAGGCCTTGTGCAATTTCCGCTTTTTCAGCCGTGCTGCGTGCACGCATGGTCGAACCGGTAATGGTCAGACGTTTCATCATGATTTGTCCGAGTTTAACTTCTTTGGCCTTAGCACCACCCAAGAAGGCGATATAGACCAGACGTCCATCACGGCGCAACAAATTTAAATTACGCTCTAAATAAGGTGCACCGACCATATCTAAAATAACATCGACACCACCATTGTCGGTAGCTTCATTAATAACTTGCTCAAAGTCCTGAGTTTTATAATTAATAGCCGTGGTTAAATCAGAAATCGCTGCAACTTTTTCATCTGAACCCACAGTTGCAAAAGTTTTAATACCAAGTGATTTACACAGCATCAAAGCAGTCGTACCAATCCCACTGGTTCCACCATGCACCAGTACCGTTTCCCCTGCTTTAGCCTGACCCATCTGGAACACATTAGCCCACACGGTAAAGAAAGTTTCAGGAATGGCCGCTGCCTGGACAAAACTTACGCCTTCAGGAATATTCAAGGTCTGGCTTTCTGGCACTACGCAATATTCAGCATAACCGCCACCATTGGTCAAACCACAAACCTTGTCACCAACTTTAAACTGACTTACATCACTACCAATCGCAACCACCTCACCTGCCACTTCCAGGCCAGGAACTGGCGTTACCCCTTTCGGCATCGGATATAAGCCTTGACGCTGCAGGATATCTGGACGGTTAATACCAAAGGCATGAACTTTCACCAGAACTTCATCTGCTTTAGGTTCAGGTACAGTCACCGTTTCATAAGCGAGTTTATCGACACCACCTGGTTCTGTAATAATGACTTGCTGCATGGTTTGTTGCGACATGATTTCTTTCCCTAATCTATGCATTTCATATATCTTGGACTTATTTGAACATAGTTAGCATGAGGAATGAAGCTACATCGGACTTATGTATAATCGGGGGACTATTCAGGAAATTGATAATAGGCCAACCATGATCCAAGTGATCGAATATAACGAAAACAATTACAGTGATTTTGAGTGGTTTGAAGGTTTTGCCGTGATTCGCTTTTATGCAGACTGGTGCAAGCCCTGTGTTCAGAATTTTCCGATCTTTGCCGAACTGGCGACATACTATGCTGAGGTAAATCCTGAAGTTAAATTTGGCAAGATCAATGTGGATCAGTCTCCGATTTTAACCTTGCGCTATAATGCCTATGGTTTGCCTTCTACGCTTATTTTTAGAAATGGAGAAATTATTAAAAGGATTGCAGGCGTGAAAAGTTTAACCGAAATGAAAGCAATTCTGGCCTTAGTCCTCAATGATTCTTATGAATAATTACCCATGTGAAGCCAAATCTAACAAAAATATTTCTTTTAGCTCACTATCTAAATACGGAGCCTTTAATTAACTACGCCCTTTATATTCCTTTACCATTCGATCACTCACATCTTCCGGATAACACAGCGGCGCATATCCGCCTGCACGATTATAAGCACTACGCTTACCACAACGACTACCATTACTTGCAGTATTGTAAGGACACGGACAATTTCCCGGATAATTCTGAATCGACTGCTGGATTATTTTTTGCTTGATTGCTTCAACGCTTTGGCTGCTCTGTTTGGCTTCAGCTCCAAAAGCCACACACAAGCCAGCCAGCAATATTAATTTTTTCATATATTCCCCAAATCTAGGGAGTATTGTATTAATTGACTAGTAAATTGAAAGATCACATTTTGACTAATCGAATGATTTTCATGCAATCAAAATTTAGGCAATAAAAAACCCGCTTTTCAGCGGGTTTCTTCAAATCAGTCCAGTCTTAAAGACGAACCAATTCCACAATCTTCTCAGCAAGTTCTTCAACTGTATCTACGGTTAAAGTCGTGTCTGTACCTTCAGCAGCATCGGTAATCACAACCACACCAGTTTCACGAACCAGTGCAACCTGCTCCGCATTCAAACATGCTTTAGCAATAGCAACGATCCCTTGCTGAATCAGCAAGCTTTCTAGCGCCTGAGCATTTTCCAAAGCTTTACCAGATACAGTCACCGCAGCAGGTTTTTGACCCAAACGTGCCGCACGTGCTTCTGCAGTGACAGGCTCATCGTGTGCAGACCATTCAACTGATTCTTCCACCATACCAGCACCAATCGTCACGTTATTCAAACGATCGATGAAGATAAACGAACCGGTGAAACGGCTGTCTTGATAACGGTCAAAGACCACTGGTGCATCAAATTCAACAGTCACATTGGCGATTGCATTTAGCTCAAGTTTATCCACCTGAACTTTTTCCAATGTGTTAACGTTGGTACGGTAATGAATTGCCGTTACTTTTGCCGGAACGGTTTGCGTACCAATCTTGATGTTGTACAGCTTACCCAGTACAAGTGGTTGATCTGCCATCCACACAACAGTCGCTTGAACTGAACGGGAAATATTTGGAACAGCTTGATCCGCACGAATTAACACGTTACCACGTGAAATATCAATTTCATCGTTAAGCGTTAAAGTCACTGCCTGACCTGCAACTGCATGCTCAAGATTGCCATCAAAAGTGACAATTTCTTTGACAGTCGATGATTTACCAGAAGGTAATGCTGTTACGGTATCGCCAACATTGATATCGCCAAGTGCGATCGTACCGCAGAAACCACGGAAGTCGAGGTTTGGACGGTTCACGTATTGCACAGGGAAACGGAAATCCTGCTTCGCTGAACTACGGTTAATTTCCACCGATTCAAGTGTACCCATCAGCGTTTCACCAGTGTACCATGGCGTATTGGCTGACTTGTTCACCACGTTATCGCCATTCAATGCAGAAATAGGCGTAAAGATGATATTGCTTGGTTTACGGTCGCCCAATTGTGCAACGAATGCCGCATATTCAGCCTGGATTTCATTGAAACGCGTTTCAGAGAATTCCACCAAGTCCATCTTATTGATTGCAACAATGATGTTCTTGATCCCGAGCAAACTCGCAATAAAGGTATGACGACGCGTCTGGGTTTGCACGCCATAACGCGCATCAATCAAAATGATCGCAAGGTCACACGTCGACGCACCTGTCGCCATGTTACGGGTATACTGTTCATGTCCCGGCGTGTCCGCGATGATGAACTTACGCTTTTCTGTCGAGAAATAACGATAGGCCACATCAATGGTAATGCCTTGCTCACGCTCTGCTTGTAAACCATCAACCAGAAGTGCCAAGTCAGGTGCATCACCTGTCGTACCGACTTTCTTCGAGTCACGGGTCACAGCCTGTAATTGATCTTCATAAATCAATTTTGAATCGTACAGCAGACGACCGATTAACGTCGATTTACCATCGTCCACGTTACCGCAAGTCAGGAAACGCAACAGGTCTTTATTTTCATGTTGTTTCAGATAGCCCAAGATATCTTGGCTGATTAAATCAGATTGATGAGACATCGCTCAAAGCTCCACATATTCTTTAGAAATCGGTTGTTTTGAATCTTTTTTTAATCTCCCTAAATCCCTCTTTAATAAAGAGGGACTTTATCTCCGTTCTGATTTAGGAGTTCCCCCTCTTTTTAAAGAGGTGAGCAGCATTGCTGCGCAAGGGGGGAGATTAAATTAGAAGTAGCCTTCCTGCTTCTTCTTCTCCATCGAGCCTGCTTCATCATGGTCAATCATACGACCTTGACGCTCAGAACTGGTTGCCAGTAACATTTCCTGAATAATTTCCGGCAAGGTATTGGCTGTAGATTCCACAGCACCTGTTAATGGATAACAACCCAAAGTACGGAAACGTACCGATTTCATTTGTGGAACTTCACCTTCTTTTAAAGGCATACGTTCATCATCAACCATAATAAGCGTGCCACTACGTTCAACCACAGGACGTTCTGCAGCCAAATAAAGTGGTACTAATGGAATACTTTCCAAATAGATGTATTGCCAGATATCCAGCTCAGTCCAGTTAGATAATGGGAATACACGAATACTTTCGCCCTTGTTCACTTTACCGTTATAAAGATTCCAAAGTTCTGGGCGCTGGTTTTTCGGATCCCAACGATGTTTCGAATCACGGAATGAATAAACACGTTCTTTCGCACGTGATTTTTCTTCATCACGGCGCGCGCCACCAAAAGCAGCATCAAAACCGTATTTATCCAGAGCCTGTTTTAAGCCCTGAGTTTTCATGATGTCGGTATATTTAGAACTACCGTGGTCGAACGGGTTAATACCTGCCTCAACCCCTTCTTTATTCTGATGCACGATCAAATCGAAACCATGGGTTTTCGCCATATTGTCCCGGAAAGTGATCATGTCTTTAAACTTCCAGCCTGTATCGACATGTAATAATGGAAATGGAAGTTTTGCTGGGTAGAACGCTTTTAGCGCAAGATGCAGCATGACCGCCGAATCTTTACCAATCGAATACAGCATGACCGGATTTTCAAACTCGGCAGCAACTTCGCGGATGATATGAATACTCTCAGCTTCAAGCTGTTTGAGATGAGTAAGTCTTTCCTCATTTAACGACATGGACAACACCAGCTTAGAAAAACGTGTACTTATGACACTTTTGAAAATTTATATTCATTATAGTGATTTACTTATCCTATCCATTGCTTGTTTTATGATATTGATATATCAAAAGCTCATATAAAAATTCATCAATAATGAATATCAGTTTTTATGAATCAATGATTTGCACAATTCAAGCGAGGGTATTGTGTGATATAGGTATATATTACCCTGTCGCTAAACCAATAAAATCCTAGGAAAATAATCTAAAGTAGTGGTTCTCAAATAGTTAAAAAATTACTAGAGTAAGACCCAATTCTCCCTATTGATATACTTCGTTTATGCCCTATAGCGCTTTTGATCTCACCACTGTAAAAACCCGTCTGGAACAGGCCCAGCTTGCTGGTTATATTTATCAGCATCAGCAACATATTCTAGTCTTGCAAGAACCTTTCAGTGATGATGGCAAGCCTTTAAATATCTATCTGCAACACGAGCTGACCGCGGATCAAATCGGATTACAGTTTGGTCTGCGTTTGCAAGAAGGTCATTGGGAATTCCTAATCGGCGTTACTTATAGCAACCAGAACGCAGCTTACGAAATTGGTGCTGGCAACCTAAAAGGTGATCAAAAAGCCTTTAATTTATTATATGCCTTTTATAATTATCCTAAAGCGTTCTATCTAGTGGCATTACCTTTGACAACCAACAGTCAGATTTTGGAGCAAACCTTGCAACAACAGCTTTTCAAGCAGCCTGATCTCGACTTCCTGAATACTGCAGTCAAGGTCAATCCTATGGGCGAACAGGTCAAATGGATGCAACACTATATTCTGCAACAGACTCTAGATATGAAAGTCCGGATTCAGACTGCCCTACTTTAAACTTGAACAGAAAAATTTGGAGATACTCAGGTCGATGTATCTCTATACTTTCTCAGGCAAGCACACACAGAATGCCATGCTATTCAGAATTCCTATTGCCACTATGGCATCACTTGCTCAAACATCCAGTTAGCTTCTTATAGTTTATTATTAATTTTAATAGTTCAATAATTATTAAATAATCAATATATTCAATCCTTGTTTATCGGGTTTTTTGTTATTTTTTTGCATACAAAATCAGTAATTACTGTTATCGTTATATCAATAAAAACTTTCAGACACTTTTCCTAAAAACATAATTATAGAGATAAAGAAATGTGGGAACTGTTTACGCATCCATCAAATATCGTATTTAGTATTAGCCTGAGCCTAATGCTGATGTTTGCTGCACTAGAATGTATTCTATTGCTGCTCGGCGGCGGCTCTCAGCATATCTTCGAACAGTTTTTACCTGAAGATCCCCTGCAACCAGAAATAAGCCCGGATCAGTCTTCGGGTGTTTTCAGCAAAGTATTTGACTGGTTATATCTGGGGCGTCTGCCTTTATTTATCTGGCTAATCATTTTTCTGACCAGTTATGGGTTAAGCGGTTTATTGATTCAGGGCATATTTGAGCGCCTGACCAGCCAGCTGTTTAATGTTTGGCTGATTTCTCCGGCCTGCCTGTTTCTGTGTATGCCTGTGGTGCGCTTTCTTGCCATGGCCGCCAGTAAGCTCCTGCCCCAAGATGAAACTTCCGCGATTTACAGTGATGAACTCATCGGACGTACCGCGACCATTATTCTGGGAGATGCCAAAGTGAATTCTCCCGCACAAGCCAAAGTCCGAGATCAACATGGCCAGACTCATTATGTTCTGGTTGAACCAGAAAACAATCAAATTTTAAATCAAGGTCAGAATGTAGTTCTAACCCACAAAACCAAGAACGGCTTTCAAGCCATTGCACTTTAATTTTATTTAGCTAGCACTCAATTGAGACTTTATAACAATGTTAACATTTGATTTATATAATATTTTAATTATTTCGGGAATTATTTTTGTGGCACTGGTGACTTTCGGTCTCATCATTGCACGCTTATACCGTCGTTCAAGCAAAGAAATTTCCTTTGTGCGTACCGGTTGGGGTGGAGAAAAAGTGATTTTAGGTGGAGGCGCAATCGTGCTTCCGGTGTTACATGAAATTATTCCAGTAAATATGAACACCCTACGCCTTGAAGTCCGCCGTGCTGATGATCAGGCACTGATTACCCGTGACCGGATGCGGGTCGATGTCATGGCCGAATTCTATGTCCGAGTCAAACCTACAGCAGATTCAATTGCCACCGCAGCACAAACCCTTGGTCAAAAAACCATGTCACCCAATGAATTAAAAAATCTGGTGGAAGGCAAATTTGTTGATTCACTGCGTGCAGTGGCTGCAGAAATGGCCATGGAAGAATTGCATGAAAAACGGGTCGATTTTGTACAAAAAGTCCAACAAGTGGTTTCAGAAGATTTGCACAAAAACGGTCTGGAGCTTGAAACGGTTTCCCTAACCGGACTGGATCAGACCGGATTTAAATACTTTAATCCACAAAATGCCTTCGATGCCGAAGGTCTGACCAAGCTCACTGAAACCATTGAAGACCGCCGTCGCAAGCGTAACCACATCGAACAGGATACCGATCTGGCGATCAAAACTAAAAATCTGGAAGCTGAACAGGCGCGCCTGCAAATTATTCGTGAAGAAGAATATGCCAAACTGCAGCAAGAACGTGAAATTGCCATTCGCCGAGCTGAACAACTGGCTGAAATTGCCGCTCAGGAAGCCGGCAAAAAACGTGAAGCAGAAGAAGCACAAATTGCCGCTGAACGAGAAGTCGAACTCAAGCGTATTTTGGCCGCCCGTGATGTCGAAAATGAAAATATTCAAAAGGCCCAGCTGATTCAAAAAGCACAGGTCGAGCAAAAGAAAACCATTGAACTGGCTGAACAGGATCGCGCCATTGCGATTGCGGAAAAATCACGTGCTGAATCTGAAGCTAAAGCTCAAGCCGATCAGGCACGTGCACAAGCGGTAAAAGCGGAAGAAGAAGTCATCACCGTACGTCAAATCCAGCAGGCAGAGCGTCAAAAAGCAGTTGAACTGGTCGCAGCCAAAGAACACGCTGAAAAAGATGCAATTGCCATTACAGTTGCCGCTGAAGCTGGCAAACAGGCGGCAGCAGATGATGCAGAAGCAGTGCGGATTGCGGCTGAGGCTGAAGCAGAAAAAGTCCGCCTGAAGGCCAAGGGTGAAGCGGATGCGAAAATTCTACTGGCTCAGGCAATGGAAAAACAGTATCAGGTCGATGCTGAAGGTACGCGTGCGGTCAATGAAGCCAATAACGTCCTGTCACCTGAACAGGTCGAAATGCAGATCCGTCTGGCCATGCTGAAATACTTGCCTGAAATTATCCGGGAAAGCGTCAAACCAATGGAAAATATTGATGATATCAAGATTCTCCAGGTGAATGGCCTACATGGCGGTCATGCCGGTGCCTGTCAGGCAGATGCCCATCATGAGAATGGTAATGTTGCCCTGTCAGATCAGGTGGTGAATAGCGCCCTACGTTATCGTAGCCAAGCACCGCTCATTGACAGTCTGATGAGTGAGCTTGGTATTCAAGGTGGTGATATCAACGGCATGACTCAGAGCCTTAAAGCTAAAACTTAAAAATAGAATGCGATATAAAAAGCTCCCATCTGGGAGCTTTTTATTACAGGTTTACTTTGGATATCAGGCCAAACCTTTATCTTTTAACACTTGCAGCATAGTTGAACCGAGTTCGGCAGGACTGCGCGTATAGGCCATACCCGCACGCTCAAAGGCAGCAAACTTTTCTTCTGCTGTGCCCTTACCACCTGAAATGATCGCACCTGCATGGCCCATACGTTTACCTTTAGGTGCAGTTACGCCCGCAATATAACCAACAACTGGCTTGGTCACATTCGATTGAATATATTCTGCGGCTTCTTCTTCCGCCGTACCACCAATTTCACCAATCATGATGATGGCTTCAGTCTGCGGATCTTCCTGGAACAGTTTCAAGCAGTCAATCTGGTTCATGCCTGGAATTGGATCCCCACCAATACCAATACAGGTCGACTGACCTAAACCGAGTTTTGTAGTTTGCGCCACAGCCTCATAAGTCAGTGTGCCTGAGCGCGAAATGATCCCGATTTTACCCGGCTGATGAATATGTCCCGGCATGATCCCGATTTTACATTCACCCGGCGTAATAATACCCGGACAGTTTGGTCCGATCAGACGTGTGCCATTACCATTGGTTTCCAGATAACGCTTGGCTTTGAGCATGTCGATGGTCGGTACACCTTCAGTAATCACCACAATTAACTCAATGCCAGAATCAACCGCTTCAACAATAGAATCCAGTACAAAGGGTGCCGGAACATAAATCACCGAAGCATCTGCATCAGTTTCTTTCACCGCTTCACGCATGGTATTAAATACAGGCAATTCCAGATGGGTTTGACCACCTTTACCCGGGGTTACACCACCCACGACTTTAGTGCCGTAGGCTAAAGCCTGTTCAGAATGGAATGTGCCGTTTTTGCCTGTAAAGCCCTGTACCAATACTTTAGTGTCTTTATTAACTAATACGCTCATGTTAGATACTCCTTAAGCTTTTACAGCAGCAACGATTTTTTCTGCAGCGTCAGCAAGACCATGTGCAGAAATCAATTTCAAACCTGATTCATCCAGTAATTTTGCACCCAGTTCCGCATTGTTGCCTTCGAGGCGAACAACCACAGGAACTGTCACATTTACTTCCTGAACCGCTGCAATAATTGCTTCAGCAATCATGTCACAACGTACAATTCCACCAAAAATATTAATCAATACACCCTGGACAGAGTGATCTGCCAAGATAATTTTAAAGGCTTCAATCACACGCTCCTTGGTCGCACCACCACCCACATCCAGGAAGTTGGCTGGTTGACCGCCATACAGCTTAATAATATCCATGGTTGCCATGGCAAGACCGGCACCATTGACCATACAACCAATGTTACCCTCAAGTGCCACATAGTTTAGATCAAACTCAGAGGCTTTTAACTCACGTTCATTTTCTTGAGACTTATCACGCAAAGCAGCCACTTCAGGCAAACGGTACAGTGCATTCGAATCAATTCCGATTTTGGCATCGACACACAGAATGTCGCCGTTTTCACGCACAGACAGCGGATTGATTTCGAAAAGTGCAAAATCATTGTCTACAAATGCCTGATAGGCAGCCGTCATGACTTTAACAAATTGATTGATTTGTCCATCTTTGAGTTTAAGTGCAAAAGCAACTTCACGCGCCTGAAATGGCATTAGACCAACTAAAGGATCAACCTCAACTTTAATAATTTTTTCAGGGGTTTCTTCGGCCACTTTCTCAATTTCAACACCGCCTTCAGTCGATGCCATAAAAGTGATGCGGCGAGTCGAGCGATCTACCACAGCGCCCAAGTACAACTCGCGCTCAACCGGATAAACATCCTCAGAAACTAAAATGCTATTGACCGGCTGACCATTGACATCAGTCTGATAAGTCACCAAGCGTGAACCAATAATCTGATTGGCATATTCAGCAGCCTCGGCAGCCGATTTCACCACTTTTACCCCACCAGCCTTACCCCGGCCACCCGCATGCACCTGTGCTTTCAATACTGCGAACTTTCCACCCAGCTGCTCGAAAGCATGCACCGTTTCATCGGCATTGGTGGCAAGTATTCCTTCCTGCACAGGCATACCATATTTTTTTAATAGCGCTTTTGCTTGATACTCATGTAAATTCATTGAATAACCTTTTATTACTTCTTTGCCTTGTTATAACCCACTAGCACCCAGACGTCCGTCAAAGCAGTACCAGCATTTCTTAAAATCGTTATCTTTATTTTTAGATGATTGTTCCAATAAAAACAACCATGAAATGTAAAAAGAGCGACCTAAGTCGCTCTTTTTTCAAATTACTTACGCTTACGTTGGATCGCGTGAATCGCACGACCATCAACTGCAAGTGCAGCTTCATGTACCACTTCAGAGAATGTCGGGTGACCGAAAGTCATCAACTGAAGATCTTCAACTGAAGATACAAACTCAAGCGCGATCATACCTTGGTGAACGATATCAGACGCAGCAGGTCCAATCACGTGCATACCGAGTAAACGATCCGTTTTTGCATCAGCAACAAACTTCACGAAACCGGCACCTTCACCCGCAGCTAAAGCACGACCGTTCACAGCAAAACCGAATTGACCCGTTTTAACTTCGTGACCTTTTTCAGTCGCTTGCTGTTCTGTTAAACCTACCCACGCCGCTTCCGGATGTGTGTAAATTACAGAAATAATGGTGTCATAGTTCACTTGTGCAGCATGACCGTGAATACGCTCAACCGCCATTACGCCTTCTTCCATTGCTTTATGCGCAAGCATTGGACCACGTACCAAGTCACCAATTGCGTATACGCCTTCAACTGAAGTTGCACACCAATCGTTGACTTCAACCAAACCGCGTTCAGTCAATTTAATGCCTGAATCATCAGCCAATAAACCTTCAGCATATGCGCGACGACCGACACAAACGATCAATTTATCGAAAGTTTCAGTTTTGTCTTCACCAGCTTGGTTATATTTAACCGTTACTTCACGACCATTGATTTCAGTACCTGCAACTTTTGCACCGATACGGATATCCATACCTTGCTTAGTCAACAGTTTTTGGAAGTCTTTTGCCAATGCTTTATCAGCCATTGGTAAGAATGCATCCATTGCTTCAAATACAACAACTTCAGCACCAAGACGACGCCATACAGAACCAAGCTCAAGACCGATCACGCCCGCACCAATTACACCTAAACGCTTAGGTACTTCTGGGAATTCAAGCGCGCCAGTAGAATCAACAATTAAGTCTTGATCTACAGGAGCCACTGGAATATTTACTGGTACAGAACCCGTCGCAAGAATCACATATTTAGGCTCTAAAACTTGAGTTTCACCTTCGTGAGAAACAAATTCTACTTTTTTACCTGCAAGCAGTTTACCCGTACCTTTTAACCACTCGATGCCATTACCTTTAAGTAACTGATCGATACCGCCAGTCAATTGATCTACAACTTTGTCTTTACGAGCCAGCATTTTAGAAAGATCGAATTTAACTTCACCAGTCGTAATACCATGGTCATCTAGATGTTGAACTGTATCTTCATAACGATGTGAAGAATCAAGTAAAGCTTTAGACGGGATACAACCGACGTTTAAGCAAGTACCACCTAAAGATGGTTTACCTTTATGAATACGTTTTTCGATACACGCAACTTTAAAACCAAGTTGAGCTGCACGAATTGCTGCTTCGTAGCCGCCCGGGCCACCACCAATTACGACTAAATCGAATTGAGACATGTTTATCTCCAACTAATCCCCCTTATTAATCCCCCTTTTCCAAAGGGGGATCTTCCCCTCTTTTTAAAGAGGGGTTAGGGGAGATTTTTAATGAATAAATTACAGATCAAGGATCAGACGCGCTGGCTCTTCTAACAATTCTTTGATTGTTACAAGGAAACCGACTGCTTCTTTACCATCGATTAAACGGTGGTCATAAGACAGTGCAAGGTACATCATTGGCAAGATTTCTACTTGACCATTCACCGCCATCGGACGTTCCTGGATTTTATGCATACCCAGAATCGCAGTTTGTGGCGTATTTAGAATTGGTGTAGAAAGCAATGAACCAAAAGTACCACCATTAGTAATAGTGAATGTACCGCCAGTCATGTCTTCGATGCCCAGCTTACCGTCACGTGCCTTGCCAGCATATGCACGGATGCCATTTTCAACTTCAGCATAGTTCATGCGGTCTGTATCACGAAGTACAGGAACCACTAGACCACGTTCAGATGAAACTGCAACACCAATGTCGTAGTAACCGTGATACACGATGTCATCGCCATCAATTGAAGCATTTACCGCTGGATAGCGTTTAAGTGCTTCAGTTGCTGCTTTAACGAAGAATGACATGAAGCCAAGACGCGCACCGTGACGCTTCTCGAATGCATCTTTGTATTGAGCACGCATTTCCATGATTGGTTTCATGTTCACTTCGTTGAACGTCGTCAACATTGCAGTTTCTTGAGTCGCTGCAAGTAAACGTTCAGCAACACGCTTACGAAGACGAGTCATAGGAACACGTTTTTCGATACGCTCGCCCACTGCAACGCTTAATGGTTGCGCTGCAGGTGCTGCCGGTTTCGCCTGATGATTTGCCACATCTTCTTTCGTGATGCGACCGCCACGGCCTGTACCTGCAACGTCAGCAGCTGCAACACCAGATTCAGTCAATGCTTTACGCACTGCTGGAGCCTGATCCTGTACTTGTTGACGTTCAACGATCGGTGCATTACCAGCTTCAGTTTGCGCAGCAGCTTGTTCAACTTTCTCTTCAGACTGAACTGCTTGAGTTTGCGTAGCGCCAGAAACAGCACCTTCTTCAAACTGTGCAATGACTTCAGCTGAAAGAACAGTATCGCCTTCACCTTTAATAATAGATGCAAGTGTACCGTCTGCAGGAGCAACAACTTCTAAAACAACTTTATCAGTCTCAATATCGCAGATCACTTCATCACGTGACACTGCTTCACCTGGTTGTTTGTGCCAAGTTGCGATCGTACCGTCCGCAACTGACTCTGGGAATACCGGTGCTTTAATTTCGGTTGCCATTACTTAGAATCTCCTGGATTATTCAGCGTCGATCGCAAGCGCGTCGTTGATGAGCTGAGCTTGTTGTTTTGCATGCAAATATGGTGAACCACATGCCGGTGCAGCAGAAGCTTCACGGCCTGCATAGCTAATACGTACTTGTTTACCCGCTTTCATCACGTCGTCATATAGACGCGGTGCGATGAACAACCAAGCGCCTTGGTTCTTCGGTTCTTCTTGCGCCCAAACAAGTTCTTTAACGTTTGGATATTGCGCAAGCACTTCTGCCAGGCGTTTTTCTGGGTATGGATATAATTGTTCAATACGTACAATTGCAGTGTTGTTCAATTCTTTTTCACGACGTTTTTCAACTAGGTCGTAATACACCTTACCACCACACAGAACCAGACGGGTTACATCTGACTTGTTGATGTTGTCTACTTCATCAATCACGGTTTGGAATGTACCGTTTGCAAGCTCTTCAAGGCTAGATACAGCAAGCTTGTGACGAAGTAAAGATTTCGGCGAAGTAACAATCAATGGCTTACGGATTGGACGAATCGCTTGACGACGTAATGCGTGGAAAATCTGCGCAGGCGTAGTCGGTGTGATGACTTGCATGTTGTCTTCAGCACATAGCTGCAAGAAACGTTCCAAACGTGCAGATGAATGTTCTGGACCTTGACCTTCAAAACCGTGTGGAAGAAGCATAGTTAAGCCACATACACGCTCCCATTTGGTTTCACCAGATGAGATGAACTGGTCAATGACAACCTGTGCACAGTTTGCGAAGTCACCGAATTGTGCTTCCCAGATGATCAAACTCTTAGGAAGAGTCGTCGCATAACCATATTCAAATGCCAATACAGCCATTTCTGACAACAAAGAGTCATAGATTGCAGTACGCGGCTGGTTTTCTTTCAGGTTACACAGTGGAAGATAAGTTGAACCATCTACCTGATTATGCAGTTTTGCATGACGGTGTGAGAAAGTACCACGACCTACGTCTTCACCCGTTAAACGAAGCAAGTAACCATCATCTAGTACAGTTGCATACGCCAGAGTTTCAGCAGCACCCCAGTTCAGAGGCATTTCACCCGTTTGCATTTTCAGACGGTCATCAATTACTTTTGCAACTTGACGCTGCATCACGAAGCCTTCAGGAAGCTCACGCATTTTCTTGCCAAGCTCTTTTAGACGTTCGATTGGGAAAGTTGTATCCCACTCGTCTGTGTACTCATGACCTAAGTAAGGAGTCCAATCCACAAACATTTTTTTGTTTGGTTCAAGTACCAGTGCATTGGCAACGTGATTACCCGCTTCCAGGTCTGCACGGTAGTTTTCAACCATCTGATCTGCACTTGCACGATCAAGAACACCCTGTTGCACCAGTTGATCCGCATAAAGCGTACGCGTAGTCGCTTTCTTGTTGATCACTTGATACATCATTGGTTGAGTTGCAGCTGGCTCATCCGCTTCGTTATGACCACGACGACGGTAGCAGAACATGTCAATCACAACGTCTTTACGGAACGTATGACGGAAATCATGTGCCAATTGTGAAATGAACACCACAGCTTCAGGATCATCACCATTGACATGGAAGATCGGTGCCTGAATCATTTTTGCGATGTCAGTACAGTATTCAGTAGAACGCGCGTCACGTGGATCAGATGTCGTGAAACCAACCTGGTTGTTAATCACAATGTGCACTGTACCACCCACGGTATAACCGCGAGTTTGTGACATCTGGAAAGTTTCCTGGTTGACGCCCTGACCTGCAAATGCAGCATCACCGTGTACAATTAATGGCAATACGTCATCGCCGCCAATGTCTTTACGACGTACTTGACGTGCACGTACCGAACCTTCAACCACAGGACCAACGATTTCAAGGTGTGACGGGTTAAATGCCAATGCCAAGTGAACTTCGCCACCCGGAGTCATGACGTTTGAAGAGAAGCCTTGGTGATACTTAACGTCACCAGAACCTTTCTTATGAATAGATTTACCTTCGAACTCACCAAACAGGTCAGCCGGGTTCTTACCCATGATGTTAACAAGAAGGTTTAAACGGCCACGGTGAGGCATACCGATCACAACTTCTTTACAGCCTACAGAACCTGCACGCTGAATAATTTCGTTGACCATCGGGATGAATGCTTCACCACCTTCAACGCCGAAACGTTTGGCACCAACGAATTTATTACCAAGATATTTTTCTAGGCCTTCAGCTGCAGTTAAACGCTCAAGGACATGTTTCTTTTGATCAGCATTGAAGCCATATTGACCGCGTGCACTTTCTAGACGTTGTTGAATCCAACGTTTTTCTTTGGTGTCCACGATGTGCATGTATTCAGCACCGATTGAACCACAGTAAGTGGCTTCCATTGACTGAACCATTTCAGCCAAAGTCGCTTCTTCTTTACCGATCGCCAGGTTACCAGTATTGAATACTGTGTCTAAGTCAGACTGAGTCAAACCATGCGCAGCCAGATCTAGATCAGGCACAACTTCACGCTTCGCCAAACCTAATGGATCCAGTTTTGCTTTCTGGTGGCCACGGTTACGGTACGCAGCAATCAGCTGTAGCACGCCAATTTGACGACGTTCATGCTCTGAGCTGACTGTCGACTGAACAATAGGCTGAATACGGCTTGAATTGCGACCTAAAAGTAGGAATTGCTCACGTACATTACTGTGTGGTTGATCACCTTTTGGGAATTTATCGAAGTACGCTCTCCAGTCAGCACCCACTGAGTCTGGAGCAGTCAGATACTGCTCATAAAGTTCTTCAATATACGCTGCACTATCAGCGGAAAGTTCAGTGTCAAGACGCAGAGCGTCAGCAACTTCTTGCATTTGTGGACCCATTTCCTATTGCAAAAACATTTTCAGGATGCTTTTTAAGCAAAACCCAGGATTATTAGCATCAAATTGGTAATATGATACTAGTCCCCCATAAGGCATAAGCCATGAGGCGTTATCACCACACCAAGAAAATCTTGATATGTTTAATGAACAATAACGCCCCTCAGCGGCATCATCACTCATTGAATACCCGATCGAAACCGGGCAATTTTTTGCAAATCGACTTAGAAAAAAGCAAGCATTAACAAAGATTTTTTCTAAAGCGACTCGGGTCTACCTTTTATATACCAGTCCCTGATTATGCAGTGTTTAAAAAATGTACCTGGCGTGGCATTTTTTAAACATAGTCATGGGCTAAATGCTAACATGTTCTCAACTTTTCAATTGATTTTTTTGACACATACCTTCCATAAATTGGCTAAATACAGTTCAGATATTTTACTCTAATATATGGTGCTTTATCTCAAAAATAGATTCAATGTAGACTTAAGTCCTAAGCATTTCCGATAAATAAAAAGAGAGCAAACCTTTCAATCCACTCCCCCCTTAAATTTCCGTTATATAATAACATCGTTCTTGCTATTTTTCAGGTCAGTTTTACATCTAAAAATCATAAATACCCAAAATAATCACATGTTCTTCTTATATGGCACTCAAAGCCATTACCCTTTTCCTGACTGTTTCACTCAACTTTATACATTTTAAGTATAGTATCTTTATTTTTATCCTATGATTTTTTAATTTTTCCAATAGTTTGCATAAAAAAAGCACACCTGAAGGTGTGCTTTTTTCTAAACTGCGAAGAGCAGCCTATTAGCCTGCCATATCTAAAAGCATATTACGGATGTGACCGATTGCTTTAGTTGGGTTCAAGCCTTTAGGACATACAGATACACAGTTCATAATGCCTTTACAACGGAACAATGAGAACGGGTCGTCTAGACGAGCCAAACGCTCTTGTGTTCCCGTATCACGCGAGTCAATAATGAAGCGGTAAGCGTTCAACAATGCTGAAGGACCCAAGAACTTGTCCGGGTTCCACCAGAATGACGGGCATGAAGTTGAACAGCATGCACATAGAATACATTCATATAGACCATCAAGATGCTCACGCTCTTCAGGAGACTGTAAACGTTCCTTAGGAGGCGCAGGCTGGTTGTTGATCAAGAATGGATGGATCTTGTTGTACTGATCATAGAACTGGTTCATGTCAACCACCAAGTCTTTCACTACAGGAAGACCAGGCAATGGACGAACAGTAATTTCATTTGGTAAATCGTTCAGGTTCCAAAGACACGCCAAACCGTTTTTACCATTGATGTTCACGCCATCAGAACCACAAATACCTTCACGACATGAACGACGGAACGTTAAAGTTTCGTCCTGTACTTTTAATGCGAGAAGTGCGTCAAGCAACATACGGTGCTTGTCAGTCAGTTCCAGCTTAAAAGTTTGCATGTACGGTGCTTTATCCTTGTCAGGATCGTAGCGGTAGATATGAAATGTACGAGTACCTCTACTCATCTGAATTCTCCTGATTAGAATGTACGTGGTTTAGGTGGAATCGCGTCAACCGACAATGGACGGTAACGAACTGGCTTATACTCTAGACGGTTGTCTGCAGAGAACCATAAAGTGTGCTTCATCCACTCATCATCACGACGACCATATGGGTATTCAGCATGGTCTGGAGACTCTTCAAAGTCTACAACCGTATGTGCACCACGGCATTCTTTACGCGCTGCAGCTGAAATAAGCGTTGCTTTCGCAACTTCATACAAGTTTTCAACTTCAAGTGCTTCAATACGTGCAGTGTTAAATACTTTAGATTTGTCTTTCAAGTGAATGTTGCGTACGCGCGGTTCAATTGCAAGAATCTGCTTCACACCTTCGTCCAGAAGCGCAGATGTACGGAATACACCAGCGTGGTCTTGAACGATATCACGGATTGCATCAGCAACGTCTTGAGCATTCTCACCGGTAGTCGATTCGTCAAGTTTACGAATACGTTCAACAGTTTCTTGAAGCACAGTTGTTGGAAGCGGCTCATATTCGCCATCGTGCTGTTTAGTCACATATTCAATGATATGTTGACCAGCAGCCTTACCAAATACAACCAAGTCAAGCAATGAGTTCGTACCTAAACGGTTCGCACCATGTACAGACACACATGAACATTCACCGATTGCATAGAAGCCTTTTACTGGCTTAGCAAAGTCACGACCTTCGGCATTTGTAGAGTAAACATCGGTGTCTTTGTTGTAGTTAGCAACAAGCGCTTCAGTTTCACGAGACTCAGGAACAACCACCTGACCATGAATATTCGTTGGAATACCACCCATTTGGTAATGGATTGTTGGTACTACAGGAATTGGCTCTTTAGTGATGTCAACGTTCGCGAATTTCTTGCCAATCTCGAATACAGATGGAAGACGTTTCATGATCGTATCCGCACCTAGGTGCGTCATATCAAGCAGGATGTAATCGCCTTTAGGACCACAACCACGACCTTCTTTGATCTCTTGGTCCATAGAACGTGATACGAAGTCACGTGGCGCCAAGTCTTTCAAAGTTGGTGCATAACGTTCCATGAAGGGTTCGCCGTCTTTGTTACGAAGGATTGCACCTTCACCACGACAACCTTCAGTCAACAATACGCCTGCGCCCGCAACACCCGTTGGGTGGAATTGCCAGAATTCCATATCTTGTAATGGAATACCTGCACGAGCAGCCATACCAAGACCGTCACCAGTGTTGATATAAGCATTTGTAGATGCACGGTACACACGACCAGCACCACCAGTAGCGAACAAAGTCGCTTTTGCTTGGAATACTGCAATTTTACCAGTTTCCTGATCAATTGCTGTAACACCAAGAACGTCGCCTTTTTCGTTACGGATCAGGTCAAGCGCAATCCATTCAACGAAGAATTGAGTGCCCATTTTCACGTTGCTTTGATAAAGCGTGTGAAGAAGTGCGTGACCGGTACGATCGGCAGCAGCGCATGCACGTGGCACAGCTTTTTCACCGTAGTTTGCTGAGTGACCACCGAATGGACGTTGGTAAATTGTACCATCAGCATTACGGTCGAATGGCATACCCAGGTGTTCAAGTTCATAAACCACTTGAGGCGCTTCACGAGTCATGAACTCGATTGCATCCTGGTCACCTAACCAGTCCGAACCTTTTACAGTGTCGTAGAAGTGGTAGTGCCAGTTATCTTCTTGCATGTTACCAAGAGATGCACCAATACCACCCTGCGCTGCAACAGTGTGCGAACGAGTTGGGAATACTTTAGTCAGAACCGCAACTTTCAAACCAGCTTGAGCAAGTTGGTAAGACGCACGCATACCTGAACCACCACCACCAACGATGACAGCGTCGAAAGTTTCGTGCGGAATATTTGTGTAATCTTCTTTAGGGTTTATAGCGCCCATGATTGTTTCCTATCAATTCGCCCAAAAAATCTGGATCGCCCAGATTGCATATGCAAGTACAGCAATGATCACTGCTGAAGTCAGTACAAGGCGTAAACCTGAAGCTGAAGGACCCATTTGACGAGTAGTCACATAATCCGTGAATACCTGCCACATGCCGATCCATGCGTGTGCAACAAGAGATAAGACCGCCAATAAAGACATGATCTTCATTGGAACTGTCATCATAAAGCCGTACCACTGTTCAAAGTTGAAACCACCATTCAGTAGAATCCAACCCAGTACAACAACGGTATAAACAGCTAGAACTACAGCACTGACACGTTGAAGAAACCAATCGCGAGAACCTGAACCTGTTAAACCAGTAGCGCTTTTCATTAGAGTACGATCCATACAAATGCTGCAACAATACCGATTGCAGACAAGATTAATGCGATAGTAGATGCAACACGGCCACTTTCTAGTTCTTCAGCAACGCCAATGTCAGCAAGTAAATGCTTAACACCCGCAATAAAGTGAAAAATCATGCCGGCGACAAATACCCATACAATAAAGCGGACAATGAAACCGTTAAAGATTTCTTGAACTTGCGCAAAACCTTCAGGCGAAGACAATGACTTGTCTAAAATCCATAGAAGGACCGGTACGAGTAAGAATACGATAACACCTGAAAGACGGTGTAGAATTGATGCAATAGCCACGGGTGATTTTAAGTTTACTTCTAAAACTTGACCCATGGACAAATTGACAGGTCTGTTGCTTTTCACAGCGGGCATCCTGTAAGTAAAAACTCCATCCGGAGTTTGTTGGAATTAATTCGAAGGAAAGCTGGCATTCTCAGGCAAATACATGCCTAAAATCAAAACGACACTGAATTATAAAACGTGAACTATTAAAATACAAACGGCTGAATTTGGCTTTTTGGATAAAAAACTATTAAATAAGAATCATTAACAACAATAAGTCGGGCTTAATATATTATTCCGCCCTTTCAATTCCTATTTATATGATTGTTTTTAAATAATTAAGATGATCAATTCACTCGGTTTTAAGCCTGCAGGACCATGTTTGAGTTTTAGACTAAAGACGCACAGTTCCATCACAAATATTATTTAAATCTCTTTTTAATTCAGATTTAAATCAAGCGCCTATATTTAACAGACCACTTGCCCCAATTCAGCAGCAGCACAGTGATTCAGATAACCTGATGTTAAATAGCGACTTAGTGCATCAGATGATGGGTTTTTCAATCAATTTGAAGCATTTAGATTCAAAAAATCATTCATTTATTTTTATACTGCCTCCCTTTGCTGCAAAGTTGGCCATTTATTAAGCTACTTTTTAATCAATTGAACCGGATTCAAAATTCAATTAATTGCTTTTATTTATAATTCTACCTCTGAAATTCAACTTGGTAAAAACGATGTAAGTTATGAGATTTATATAGTTTTAAGCATGCTCACCTTAATCTCTCACCATTTTCACCCGCATTTCTTGCTAGGAAAAAACGCTTACAAATGCCCCAAGCAGTCTATTTTTTTCTGCACCTCTGCATCAATTTGACTTATTATAGAGGTTTGATGCTGTGATTTTACTGAACTTTTTATACTGAGCGAATATGACTAAACCGCTGTGCGGCCGTCATTTTTCATCCATAAGTATAATTGACAAAATTTCAGTACTCACTAATCTTATAGCAAATTTTTGATCCGTCCGTTTTGTGCATTAAAAGATTGATAGACAAAGCGGATATACATTCACCAGGACAGGAGATCTATTGAATGTCTGAAGCAACTGGCAAGAAAGCCGTTTTACAGCTTGATGGCAAAGAAATTGAACTACCAATTTACAGCGGCACATTGGGCCCAGATGTAATCGACGTTAAAGATGTGTTGGCTGCAGGTCACTTTACTTTTGATCCTGGTTTTATGGCGACAGCTGCGTGCGAGTCTAAAATCACGTTCATCGATGGCAACAAAGGTGTACTTTTACACCGTGGCTACCCAATCGATCAATTGGCGACTAAAGCTGATTACTTGGAAACTTGCTATTTATTGTTAAATGGCGAACTTCCAACTGCTGAGCAAAAAGAAGAATTTGACGCTAAAGTACGTAACCATACAATGGTTCACGATCAAGTTAGCCGTTTCTACAATGGTTTCCGTCGTGATGCGCATCCTATGGCGATCATGGTAGGTGTGGTTGGTGCGTTGTCTGCGTTCTATCACAACAACCTTGACATCGAAGATGTGAACCACCGTGAAATCACTGCAATTCGTTTAATCGCGAAGATTCCTACGCTGGCGGCTTGGAGCTACAAGTACACCATCGGTCAACCATTCGTTTACCCACGTAACGACCTTGGTTATGCAGAAAACTTCCTGCACATGATGTTTGCTACTCCTGCAGACCGTGATTATAAAGTTGATCCAATTCTTGCAAAAGCAATGGACCGTATCTTCACGCTTCATGCTGACCACGAACAAAATGCGTCTACATCTACAGTACGTTTAGCTGGTTCTACCGGTGCGAATCCGTATGCATGTATCGCTGCTGGTATCTCTGCACTTTGGGGCCCTGCTCACGGCGGCGCGAACGAAGCTGTTCTTAAGATGCTTGACGAAATCGGCACTGTAGAAAACGTTGCTGGCTTCATGGAAAAAGTAAAAACTAAAGAAGTTAAACTAATGGGCTTCGGTCACCGAGTTTACAAAAACTTCGATCCACGTGCGAAAGTAATGAAAGAAACTTGTGACGAAGTTCTTGGTGCACTTGGCATCAATGATCCACAGCTTGCATTGGCTATGGAACTTGAACGTATCGCGCTTTCTGACGAATACTTCATCAAGCGTAACCTTTACCCGAACGTAGACTTCTA
This sequence comes from Acinetobacter sp. CIP 102136, assembly GCF_000369685.1. GTDB lineage: Bacteria > Pseudomonadota > Gammaproteobacteria > Pseudomonadales > Moraxellaceae > Acinetobacter > Acinetobacter fasciculus. The sequence goes on along the minus strand of NZ_KB850142.1, from coordinate 278,420 downwards.
CTCAGGTATCATCCTTAAAGCGATTGGTATCCCGACTGAAATGTTTACTGTAATCTTCGCGCTTGCACGTACTGTTGGCTGGATCAGCCACTGGTTAGAAATGCACAGCGGTCCTTACAAGATCGGTCGTCCTCGTCAGCTTTATACTGGCGAAGTTCAACGCGATATCGTTCGTTAATTCGAACCGCGTCGAAAGACTCAAAAAAACCACCCTCTTGGGTGGTTTTTTTAGTGCTGACAAAAGCCTACAAAAAATTGACCTGAAACGTTTTAAAATGAATATATCAAAATCATATTCACGGATTAAGTCACCTAAAAATAGGATGTATATTGAATGCTGTTGTATTTTCTGCCCTTTATTTTGAGACTGGTTCGTTTTGAACAGTTTAAGTGCCGCAGTTTAACGTCTGGTGAAATCAAAATTTCCCAACAAGTATTTGGCAACCTGATCGACTATTCCCGCGTTAAAATCATGAATCACCCCTACCTGCCCTGGCAATCCACACATGTCATTATGGCGCCCAGTGGCTACATCCATGTACGCAATTTAAATTATCGCGAAGATTATTCGCGCGAGAGTTTATCTTATCAGGCACTATTTATTCATGAGATGGCGCATATTTATCAACATCAATGCCGGATCAATGTGCTTTTAAAAGGGGCATTTTTACAAAGTGCTTATTTTCTCAGCTTGGGAAAATATAATCCGTACAAATATCAATTTAATCCCAACAAATCATTTTCAACCTACAATATTGAACAACAAGGCGATATTGCCCGGGATATTTTTCTAAAAAAAATTCCGAATATTATTTTAAATCCAAAAATAAACAGATGATATTTAATCAGTTTAATTCCAAACAATATAGGGCAGAGTAAAACTTGAAGTGCGACATAAACCACCTAATTAATTTAAAGGGTTTATGGAGTATATAAAATTGTCATACCATCATCTTAACTTTGAAGATCGTACTGCATTAATGCTTGAGTCAAGAAAAGAAGGCTTTTCAGCCAGAAAATTTGCTGAACTCATTAAAAGACATCCTAGTACGATCTATCGTGAGCTTAAAAGAAATAGCATCAATGACGTTTATCAAGCTCAATATGCTTCTGATAACACCTTCGCTAGACGTAGACGTGGTCACAGAAAACTCAAAATCGATTCAATCCTCTGGAAATTTATTGTTGAAGCGATCCGTTGTTTATGGTCTCCTCAGCAAATAGCAAAGCGTTTAAAGACATTTCCTGATTTGGATCAAACAATGAATGTAAGCCATACAACGATTTATTCAACGATACGAGCATTACCAAAGGGTGAGTTGAAAAAAGACTTATTATCCTGTCTGCGTCATGAAAATAAAAAGCGAAAAGCTAACGGTGAACCTAAAAAAGATTCTATATTACAGGATATTAAAACTATTCATGAGCGCCCAGCCGAAGTTCAAGAAAGAAAAATACCGGGTCATTGGGAAGCTGATTTAATTAAAGGTAAAGACAATAAAAGTTCGATAGCAACACTTATTGAACGAAATACACGGCTCTGTATCTTGGCAACATTACCTGATGCAAAGGCAGAATCAGTGCGCAAGGCTTTAACTGAAGCTCTGAAATATTTACCTGCAGAACTGCGTAAAACGTTGACCTATGACCGTGGACGCGAGATGGCAGAACATAAAATACTTGAAGAAGATTTAGGCATAGATGTATATTTCTGTGACCCACATTCACCCTGGCAAAAAGGCACATGCGAAAATATGAATGGTTTAATTAGGCAATATTTACCTAAAGGGATTGATTTAAATCAGGCAGATCAGCATTATTTAAATCAAGTTGCCATGTCACTGAATACTCGTCCTAGAAAAGCGTTAGATTGGCTTACACCATTAGAGAAATTTGCTCAGCTTGTTGATTATCATAAGACTTTTCAAACTGTCGCACCTCATGTTTGAATTCGCCTAGCTAAGGCATATTTTAAAAGCCAAAATTTAGATTTCAGTCTTTAAATCTACATAAGCCTAGATGCATAAAAAATCAGCATATTTTCTAATTTTATATAATAACTTTTTTCACTCAATGCCTGTTCTGCTAAATCAACTCTAGCTTATCGATAAAATTTCGATAAAATAGGCCGGTATGATTATTTTGCATCGCAGATTAAGATTCAATGATCATGCGATAAAAAGTTTTTTTATTTAAGCCATTTGGCATTTTATGAATATCGAAGTGCACTCAACTGAATAATTAGAATTATAAAAATCAGTAATTTAGTGTATCAACCTATAGGAATAGGATTTACTTGGAATGAAAAGTTTTAAAATTGCGATTGCTCAATTCTCTCCACATGTGGGCAATCTGGATGCAAATACGCAAAAAATGATTGATCTGGCCAATCAGGCTAAAAAAGATAAAGCGGATCTGATTATCTTTCCTGAACTTTCAACGCTGGGCTACCCTGCAGAAGACTTATTAATTCGCCCGAGCCTGGTGAAACGCACCAAAGCGGCTTTTGAAAAACTGACTGAAGTAAAAGATATTGTCATGGTCTTTGGTTTTGTTAATCAAACTGAAGATGGTCAGCGTTATAACTCGGCTGCTGTCATGAAAGATGGCGAAGTACTGGGTGTTTATAACAAGCAAGTGTTGCCAAACTATGGCGTATTTGATGAAAAGCGTTATTTTGGCGAAGGTCATCAGCATCTGGTTTTTGAGTATCTTGGACATAAATTTGGCGTACTGATCTGTGAAGATGTCTGGTCTTTAGCCACTGTTCAGCAACTGGCAAAATTGAATATCGACACAGCTTTGGTACTGAATGCATCGCCATATGAAGTGGGTAAACCACAACATCGCATTGAAACCATGGCGGCCTTGGTCAAACAGCTAAATATCAATCTGGTGTACTGTAACCAGGTCGGTGGCCAAGATGATCTGATCTTTGACGGTACCAGTTTTGTGCTCAACAAATCTGGCGAGGTGGCTTTACAGGCACCAACTTTCCAGGAAAATCTGGCAATTGCAGAATTTAATGCTGAACAACTGCAATTCAGCAAAGGTGCAATTGCACCTGCTTTAGACACCATGGCTGAGATTTATCAAAGCCTGGTCATGGCTACACGTGATTATGTACAGCGTTCTGGCTTCCCAGGTGTGATTCTGGGACTGTCTGGCGGCATTGACTCTGCCCTGACCCTAGCGATTGCTGTAGATGCGCTTGGCGCAGACAAAGTTCAAGCTGTGATGATGCCTTATACCTATACCGCACAAATCAGTGTGGAAGATGCAGCGGCTCAAGCCAAAAATATGGGCGTGACTTTCGGTATTGCCGAAATCAATCCAGTGGTAAGCGGCTTTATGCAGGTGCTATTCCCGTTCTTTGGCAACGCTCCAGTCGATGCTACCGAGGAAAACCTGCAAGCACGTTCACGGGGCACCTTATTGATGGCCCTATCTAACAAATTCGGTAATCTGGTGCTGGCAACCGGTAATAAGTCTGAACTAGCTGTCGGTTATTGCACCCTGTATGGCGATATGGTCGGTGGTTATGCAGTTCTGAAAGATGTGTATAAAACCATTGTGTTTGAACTGGCGAAATATCGTAACAGCATTTCAGAAACTCCAGTGATTCCGGAACGTGTGATTACCCGTCCACCTTCAGCAGAACTGCGTCCAGATCAGGTCGATCAAGACTCTTTACCTGCCTATGACATTCTAGATGCGATCTTGTACTCTTATATTGAAGAAGATATGAGTCAAGACGATATCATTGCCAAAGGCTTTGATGCTGAAGTCGTGAAAAAAGTGATTCGTCTGGTTGATATCAATGAGTACAAGCGCCGCCAAGGTGCCATTGGACCACGTATCAGCTCACGCTCTTATGGCCGTGAGCGTCGTTATCCAATTGTGAATGGCTGGAAAGCAGGTAGCTAAATTCTGCTCTCAATGATGTAAATCAGAATCGCCCAAGGAATGCTTGGGCGATTTTTTTATGCGGCAGTAAAATGAAGAATAGCCCCAACATCAAGAAGGAAAAATAATGTTTTGTGGAAACTAAAAATTAGTGGATGCTTCAAATATTTTTTTGTAGTTTGCAGTGCTTTTTAAAAGACAAAAAAAGAGACCAAGCTGAGAGCTTGGTCTTTTAAAATGGTGGCTATGACGAGACTTGAACTTGTGACCCCCGCATTATGAGTGCGGTGCTCTAACCAACTGAGCTACATAGCCGTAAACTGTGTGCGCATTATCGTAATTTCAGCTTCTATCGTCAAGCATTTTAAAAAACAAATGTTCAGTCTTTATGCAAATACGGAATAAACTTTTAAATTTTAAACAAAAAAGGGTTTTTTAGTATGTAATTCACGCATTCATAGCACCATTTAATTCTTCGAGGAATCATTAGATGTATAAAATCAAAATATTTATTTTACTCATTGGCCTTTCAAGTCTGAGTGCCTGCCAGACCATCTCGCCTATTTTCGTAGATTATAATGGCGTCAGACGTGATGTGGCACAGTGGATTAATCAGCAGCAACTGATGAGCATGCAGCAGAAAAGGTCTTTGGCACAACTCAGCAGAGCACAGCAGAAAATCGAGCGCTATCCGGAATATGATCAGAGCCAACGACTGGCGGTAACCCGGGAAAATCAGATTGCATTACATTGTGCGCGTTTACATGTGACAGAACATAAAATCCGGCAGCTACAGCAAAAAATTTATGCAGGTGAAACTCAAACAATTTTAAATCGCTATGAACAGCTGTCACCGCAAATAAAATTAGACCCGACCTCTATTCGATGTGATTAATCACTGTCTTAGGCTATCACATTAATTACATATAAATTATTAACTTAGGCTAAATAAATCACCCAATTAAATAGCTCTAAACAGGTGCTTCATTTTTTAATCTATTAGACATTATACCTATGTATTTACTTGGTTTTATTTTTATACAATACAGGCTATGATCAAAGTATAAACAACTATTCGTACCCGGTTTAACGCGTCATAATTTTATAACTCTAAATTCCCCTCAGGAGAATTCTAATGCCTTTTGAACATATTTTAGTACCTGTTGACGGTTCAGAAACATCGTATGCTGCAGTGGATAAAGCTGTAGAAATTGCCAAAGCATTTAACAGTAAAGTCACAGTGGTTCAAGTGCTGGCACTGGACCCTTATATCGCTGCGGAATATATCTCTGCGGCACAAACCAATGACCTGATTGAACGTGCCCGTACTTCCATCCTGAAAACGCTGGATGAAGCCAAAGCAAAATTCTCTGGTGCCGGTGTTGAAGTGGATACACAGCTCCTTGAGGGTCAGGTAATTTATAGCGAGATTGTCAAAGCAGCTAAAGATTTAAATTCTGACCTGATCGTGATTGGTTCCCATGGTCGCACGGGCTTCAAAAAGCTGTTCCTTGGCAGCGTAGCGCAAAGCATTCTCGGCCAAGCGGATATCCCAGTAATGGTGATTCGCAACTAAGTTATGTTTAAAATCCCCACTTTTCACCAAGTGGGGATTTTTTTTATATCTTGACCAGACCATCCCATTGATAGCGTTTTAAATCCAAGCGATCACCTTTAAGAAAAATTCCTTCCTGCATGAGTTTTTGCTGCTGGATATTCTGGCCATGTTCGTCCAGTTGCTTCACACTGATTTTCGCCTGGGCATTGATCACCCGATACCAAGGAATATCAGTGTCCGAATCTAGATGACTTAATACCCGTCCGACCAATCGCGCATGTTTGGGTAAACCTGCCAGTCTAGCAATCTGTCCGTAGGTGGCGACTTTGGCATACGGAATCTGATTGACCACAGCCAAAATCATTTCTGCCATTTCCTGACTGGCTGAACTTGTCTGGGTCATTTTCATCTCATTAATAGCTTATTTAAATCAAAAATCACAATTCACCCCCAGTAAAAAAGCTATAGGAGAGTGATTAAGCCTGATGAAATACGCTGATTCAAGCTCTCATCTCACTATAAAAACCAATCTAACAGTCTCTTGATCTTCTAAGTTTTATCTTTAGAAATTATCCGGATTTTCCAGTCTTTTTACTTCCTGAACTTTATCTGGATGATGCACCGTGGCAACGCCCTCTGCATCTTTCTGATCAATCAGAATTTCTGGCTGAAAGATAGTAATAGTCTCATTTCCTTTGGCATCTTCTCCAACAATATAGCGAAAACCCTTACGATTCATTTTATGACACATGCGTTGATACCAGCCTTTAAAGCCCTGCGTCTCTTCATTGGGATTATAATAAAACGCATTCATCACCGCAGGCAGGCCCAAGCCACATACCACACCGGACAATAGCACTACAATAAAGGTATAGCCCACCAGAATACTGCTATAGGCTTCCAGCTGAGGAACATTGGCGACCGCCAGAATTAAGGCCAAAGAAATCCCGCCCCGTACTCCGCCCCAAGACAGGATGGTCAAACTGCCGTTATAGCTTTTCTTGCTGACTTTTGGGAACATGGCAAAGGCCAGATAGTTGGCTGCAAAACGGGCCAGATGTAGAATCACAAAAGCCACCATTCCGCCCAGAACCAGACTGGTACTCAAGTCCAGAATAAACAATTCTAGACCAATCAGGGTAAACAGGAATGAATTGATAATTCCCTCAACCGTATGCCAGAAATGATTAACGTCACCAATTTCAGCATCTGCCAGGATTTCTTTCCATTTATTGCCAACAATCAAACCACCAATCACACAGGCAATTGGCGCGGAAGCATGTGCCAGCAAAGCCACCAGATAGGAACCACAAGCCAGCAAGGCCGTGGTCAAAATCAGAGATTCCATTTCATGCTTACCGCGCAAAATCCGCAAGATCGCAAAACCGAATCCGAGACCAATCAGCACCGCCACGACAATTTCATAAAGCAAGGTTTGCAGCACTGCCAGTACCGTAAAGTTTTCACCTTGCAGAACATTGAGCAAGGTCATAAATAAGGCAATACACATTGCATCATTAAACAGTGATTCGCCTACTCTACATTTACCAATATGGAATTTTACTGTAGAATTATAAATATGGAATTATTACAAAGTTAATTACTTATGTTGGTAGAAGATCGTTATAAGTATCCATTAAAAAGTAAACATGTATTCTTTTCCGAATTGGTTTGATACTTTCTCCACCCATTGCTCTATTTTGTCAGCTGTCATGACTTGAAAATCTCGCCAATAATATTTCATCTGCTTCCATACCATCTCGATTCGATTTAACTCAGGGCTATAAGCTGGAATAAAATACAGATTCGTCGAAAAGTTAGTTTTAAGTAGCTCTCTGTAATCAGCCATCTTTTTACTTCTATGAATCGAGGCATTATCAACAATAAGAACCAATGGAAGGTTATATGTCTGTTTTACTCGTTGAGCTATTCCAGTTAAATAGGCATAAAACCAAGTACTTGTCACTGACTCTTGTAAACAGCTTGTCACCAGTTTCCCCGTTGAAAGCAAACACCCCATGACATTAACTCGTTTTAATCTTATTGCATCAACCGCATGAACATCACCTATCTTTGTCCACGCATAGCGGTTATCAGGTGTAGATGAAAATCCTGTTTCATCAACATAACCTAATATAATTTCACCACGTGCCGCTTGCTCTCGTAATTCTTCAATCTGCTGTGTTGCTTGTTCAAATGCAATCGGATCTCTTTTTTTTCAAGCTATGACGGGTACGCTTGAAGACCATACCTGAATCACGTAAAAACTTACGAATGGTTTCAACAGACACGGACACTTCGTATTCTTCATGTAGTTTGACTCGGATTTGTTCTGCATTGAGTGGACTTGTATTGACCCAATCTAGGATTTTCGCCTGATAGTCTGAGATCAATGTATTGGGTCGACCTGAGCGATGACCTTCTTTAATCGATTCAAACTCATACAATTCCCAACGTCGGCGTTGTAGCCTTATGGTTTCTGGGATACGTTCTTGTAGAGTGGCAACTTCCGCAACGCTTTTACCTTCGGAAAGCCAGAGAATAGTTTGGGCACGTTGCCTTTCACGCCAATGTTTTGCATGCTTGACCAGAAAAATGAGTCGTTCTCGCTGTTCTAAACTAAGTGGTACAGAAACAATTCTAGGCATGTGTGAACATCTGTTAACTAAAAAAACCTTTTCGCATCATTAGTTATTTTTGTCAACTTAAGAAGTGGGACCACCTCTAACATAGTTAAGTGCCACTTACTATCCAAGTAGGAGAAGAATTACTATCAACGGCCAAACAGCACGGTATATCCATTAAGATAAAAATATGCAATTAGCATAAAATATGGAATTTATTATTGTTTTTATGCTGATTTTATCAATAAAAAGTATAGAAATATGGAATTTTAAATACGATTCAATATCCCAATGTATTTCAATGCTTTATCGAAAATTCCATATTACTAATTATAGTGTACTCACCTTCAAGCTTGACAATCAAATGATGCGGTGCGCGAACCGAACTCAATACGCCTTTGATGCCGATCGGATCTGTGGCGCCCAAGGCCGCCCCTAGCAAGAGCAAAACCAGCAGGTCAACATGTTTACCAATCAGGAACTGATAACCATACAACACCACACCAAAGAACACTGCACAGAACACCAAAGCCAGACCAGCCAAAATACTGATCGGCCGCCAGTGGTTACGCAAATCTGAGACCTTAAACTTCAGCGCAGATGAAGTCAGGATAAAACAGATCACACCATTGATCAGAAAGTCATAGAAATCGACGTGACGAACAGCCTGCTCGATATTGTCAATATTGATGCTAAAGAATGGATTACCATGCAGTAAACTGGCGCCCCACTGCAAAATGAAAACAAAGATTGCAGAGACAATAGGGACACCGATCGCTTGCGGAAAGCCTAAAACGCGCTTATTAAACATGGTCGTGGCAATAGACAGAGCAAAGACCACCGTGAGTAGCTGAAGAAAAAAGAAATTTCCCATTCGGTTTCCTAAAATCGGGCGATATGGAGCACTATGCGCCGAGAGGCGTTGTTAAAATAGAGATTTAAATAGCAAGGTATTCTGGCAAAACAAGTTTAGTCCGCTTTTTTATCGAATTGAGTTAAGTTTCTTTTCAGTATTTTCGAATGATGATTTAACATACAGATCAGCACTCGGCTTTTGCTTTCCCATCATTCTATTTTGAATTTTTCTCCCATGCATCAAACTGTCAAAACCATTTTTCGTCTCTGTTTTGCCAGCGTGATTTTTCTGATCACGTTGTCCTTATGTTTTACCTGCTTTGCTAAAATTCAGGAAATTCTGCAAGCAGAACAGCATTATCAGCAAGCCACCAGCATTCCCTTACAAAGTTCAACCGGGGAGCAGTATGTATTGGTGTCCAATAACCAGCGACCGGACAATGCCATTTTTATTCTGATTGCAGGAAATGGTTATGTGGCCAAAATCAATTGTGAGCATTACAGCGCTTTATGTAGCGATGAAGACAATCAATCGCATACCCGACAAATCCAGAGCGTTGACTTAATTAAAGCGGGAAATCTCTTCTATATTGAAAAAATCCAGTTCAGAGATAGCCGGACTGGCAAAGCAACTGCTTTAGAATATAACAAACAAGATATTCAGCAGTTTTATCAAAATGACATGAGCAACCTCAAATATACGGTCTTTGCAATTGCACTGTTTGCTTTGGCTGCATTATTCGTCAGTATCAAGATATTAAGAAATTTCCGGCGTTTTCTGCATAAATAAAAAAAGGAGCATCTGCTCCTTTTTTTATCGAAGTCATTTAAATATTTTGATTAAAGGTATCACAATTCGCAACCTGACCGGATTTCAAGCCGGTATTAAACCATTGTACCCGCTGCGCGCTGCTGCCATGAGTAAAGCTGTCCGGCACCACCTGCCCGCGGGCACGTTTCTGCAAATAGTCATCGCCAATTTTATGAGCGGCATCCATCGCTTCCTGCACATCGCCCTGTTCCAAAAATTGGGTTCGCTCATGATTATGGTAAGCCCAGACGCCGGCCAGACAGTCTGCCTGCAATTCCTGACGCACTGAAAGCTGATTACTTTGCACTTCGCTTGCTTGCTGACGTGCTTGCTGTACTTGAGAAGAAATACCTAAAATCGTCTGGATATGATGCCCCACTTCATGGGCCACGACATAGGCCAGCGCAAAATCCCCCGCCTGATCATTACGGGAAAGTTCGGTGGCATTCTGTTCTCCAGTAATGCCCATTTGACTGCGCATATCTTTAAAGAATGCCGTATCGATATACACTTTCTGGTCTGTCGGGCAGTAGAAAGGCCCCATCGCCGCCTGAGCCGTACCACAACCAGAATTCACGATGCCGTTAAACAACACCAGTTTCGGTGGGACATACTGCTGATTTAACTGCTGCTGAAACACCTGATTCCAGGTATCTTCAGTATCTGCCAATACAGTTCCAACAAAATCAATCGACTCCTGCTGTTCTGGCGTGGGATTTTCCAGGCCACGTGTTTCTGCCGCACCCGATACCCCCTGAGTGACCTGCTTGGTGGTTTGATAAGCCTGTTGTGGATCGACACCGAAAAACTTCCAGGCCACAAAGGCCACAATCAATCCAACAATACTGATTCCGCCAGCTTTGGCACTACCACCGCGACGGTCTTCTACATTGCTACTGACACGACGACCTTTCCAACGCATAGTCTTTTCCTTTTCTTAATCTGCTTAATATCCAGATATTTCCACACCTTAAGCTTTTGATGATTTAGGCCAGATTTTCTTAATCAGGCTGATGACCAGCATGACCAGCAGACCCGCTAAAATTCCTACAGCGAAATTAATCAAGGTCGGCGTAACAGCACCCACAATGTTGCCAATGCTGGGAATATCCTGCACATAAGCAACACTGTCTTCAGTAAAGTGATGAATAAAAGGAATTGCATGGTTAATAATTCCACCGCCCACCAGAAACATCGCAGCGGTCCCAACAATGGAGAGAATTTTCATTAAGATCGGGGCAAATGCCAACAAGCCACGTCCTATTTTTTGTTTAAAATCGGACTGCTGTTCAGTCAGATGCAGACCGATATCATCCAGTTTGACAATCAGCGCAACAAAACCATAAACACCAATGGTCATCACCACCGCGATCAGGCTTAAAACAGTCACTTTGGTCAGCATCGAGGCTGCGGCGACCGTTCCCAAAGTAATCACGATAATTTCAGCAGACAGGATAAAGTCAGTGCGAATAGCACCTTTGACTTTTTCATTTTCAAACTGGTGCAAATCCATTTCTGTATGAATCAATTGCTCACGCGCCTGTTCCGCGTCCTTGGCCTTCGGTGTATGCAAGGTATGAATAATTTTTTCCACGCCTTCATAACATAGGAACAAACCACCCAGCACCAACAAGGGATTAATCAGCCAGCCTGCAATAAAGCTGATTAATAATGCCAGCGGCACCAAAATCAGTTTATTAACAAAAGAACCTTTGGCAACTTTCCAGACCACCGGTAATTCACGATCAGCCCGCACACCTGTCACTTGCTGCGCATTTAAAGCCAGATCATCACCAAGGACGCCTGCTGTTTTTTTTGCTGCCATTTTGCTCATGACAGCGACATCATCCAGAACAGTAGCAATATCATCTAATAATAGTAATAAACTGCTCGCCATACTTATTATCCTTATCTTCTTTCCAGATAGTTTAATCAAAATTCTTAAAAATATTGTATTCACTTGTTTAATTTATAAGATTTTTTTACGACAGCTTTTTTTCTGGCTGACAATCAAAAACAGAATGCCGTACAATGTTGCCATTCGTTAAAATACAGCTGTAGTACTGACTACCCTTTGGAATAGATAATGAGTAATCAAGATAATCGTCCAGTGATCTTGACGGGCGACCGTCCTACCGGACAACTCCACCTCGGCCACTTTGTGGGTTCATTACGCTCTCGTGTAGGTCTGCAAGATTCTCACCATCAACACTTGTTACTCGCCGATGCTCAAGCCCTAACTGATAATGCGGACAATTTTGAAAAAGTACGTCGTAACATTATTGAAGTGGCGACGGATTATCTGGCTGTCGGTATTGATCCAACTAAAACCACAATTTGTGTTCAGTCATGCTTACCTGCCTTAAATGAACTGACCATGCTATATCTCAACTTTGTGACTGTTTCACGTCTTGAGCGTAACCCGACCATTAAATCTGAAATCCAGATGCGTGGTTTTGAGCGTGATATTCCAGCCGGCTTCTTGTGCTACCCGGTGGCTCAAGCTGCTGACATTACAGCATTTAAGGCAACGGTTGTTCCTGTGGGTGAAGATCAAATTCCAATGATCGAACAGACCAACGAAATCGTGCGTCGTTTAAACCGTCAAATTGGTCATGACCTGCTACCAGAATGTAAGGCACTTCTTTCCAATGTTGGTCGCCTACCTGGTTTTGATGGTAAAGCAAAAATGTCGAAATCTTTGGGCAATACCATTGTGCTGGATGCGACAGATAAAGATATTAAGAAAGCCGTCAATGCAATGTATACCGATCCGAATCATCTGCGTATTGAAGATCCAGGTCAGGTCGAAGGCAATGTGGTATTTACTTATCTAGATGCCTTTGACCCAAATAAAGAAGAGCTGGAAGAGCTCAAAGCCCATTATCGTCGTGGTGGTTTAGGCGATGGTACAGTGAAAAAACGTCTGGAAAGTATTTTAAAAGAATTGATCGGCCCAATTCGTGAGCGTCGTATTGAACTGGCTAAAGATCCCGATTACATCATGGATATCCTGAAAACCGGTACGGATAAATGTCGCGATATTACCCAGGCGACACTGGATGAAGTTAAATCTGGCCTCGGTGTATTCCATTTTTAATTAGAAAAAATTGCTCTTAAAAGCTCTTCTGATGAAGAGCTTTTTTGTTTAAGCTAAAATTGCGCAAAAATGATGCAAATATCCCCACATAATCTTCATAGTTTTAACCTTATTTAACATGTATTAACATGAATACTGATGAGTCATATGAGAATGCATCCTATTATGATTGTATTCAGTAAGGAATCAGATTTAACTCTCTCCACAGTTAATGAAGTATTTTGAAAGACATTCCTTTTTCTACGCAATGACAACCCCAATCATTGCGTTTTTTTTGTTTATAGTTTTTCAAAATGCTAAAAAAATCCTGCGTTTAAGCAGGATTTAATCATGGCTAAGAATTAATTACTGAACAAGCCTTTTTCTAATGGTATTTCGATACCTAAAGAAACTCCGCTATCTCGACCATTTACCTTTGAATCACCGACCCATGCATTAATTTTAAGCGGCATTTCTGGACGGATATAATGTGACCAGGTCAAATCCAGTGCTTTAATCTCATCATTAAAAGCAAAAGCAGCATTATTAACGGCGGCTCGTTCCGATTGATTCACATCAGCAAAAAGTATACGACCCGATAAGCGGTTCATAAAATCAATACGAATGTCTCCACCCACGGAAATCATCTGCGCATCACCACCTAAAGCATGTGCTAAAGGATAACCATGCTGATAAAATCCATCGGTATAATTCGTATGGTTATAGGAAATACCTTGAACCTTGCCATTAGTACGGGTATCTACCCATTCTGTGTAGAGCTGATATGGCATATTTTTTACAGTGGAAGAATAGTCAATTCCAGCCAAATACATTTTTTTTGCAGGTAAGCCCCCAGCCTCATCCTCTCCTACATATTGAGCATATAGACCTACCGGAATTTGGGTAAGAGAAAATAAATTTAACCGCGCATCGAAGCCGGCAATCTGGTTAGATGGGTCTGGTTCACCTGTACCCCCATTATCTTTACTACCCACAAAAGCATCCCACAGCGAACTTAAACTTTCAGGTCGTCCTTCCCCACCCCACTGAATCGCACGCGAGGCACCAAGCTCTAAATAAGGTAAAGGCTGTGCTGTAACACGCAAACCAATCAATTTGGCGTCTGGAACTGCACTATAGTCATCGAGTTGACCGGCAAAAGCCTGATATTGCCACGGCCCAATCCAAGATAACCATTTATTTTCAAATGCTGTCTGTTCTGCACGTTGAACTGTAAAGCCATAGACTGGACGACTGGCATCACCACGAATCAAGCTGCCATCATGGCTTGGGCCCCAGTAAGTTGGAATCTGCCCAGCAATCAACCATTGATTCCAAAGTTTTCCTGCCAGATAAGAACCTTCAAGATTTACATCCTGATCATTATCAATTTGTGGATCTTTTTCAGCATTCACCCTGATCTTGGCATCCCAATTCGCACTGCCAGCATTAAACTCTAAAGCTGCCTGATATTGTGCTTTTTGCTGATCCCCGAAAGCCTGTGGAATATTTTTTTGATCGGTTTCTGCAAATACACCCAATTTTAGCTGTTGATTATCTGCCTTTAGTTTAGCCAGAACCGAATCGATTACACGCTGCTGTACAGTATTGCTGATCTGCGCATTTGATAAGGCTCGTTGAATTTCATCCCCACTCAGTGGCCAGGTTGAGGTACTGATTTGAATAACCCCTTGCTGGTTTAACCAGTTCAGATCAGCACGCAAATTTGCATCATTTAGAACCAGACCCTGAGCAAAAGCAGGAAGCGCAAGCGTAGTCAGCAATACACTCAATAATGTTTTTTTAGCAACATGGGATGAATATTCTCAAGTTTATTTTCTGCTTCACCATAATCGCTCCTATGTTAATTTTCAACGATTAAACTGTTGTTTTTTACTCAAGCTTTCAGATGTATCGACAAAAAATAACCCACACAATGGTGGGTTATTTTTAATTCAGCATTTAAGCATTTTTATGACGCATATGCGGGAACAAGATCACATCGCGGATACTTGCTGCATTGGCAAAGATCATCACCAGACGGTCAATACCAATACCCTCACCTGCTGTTGGAGGAAGACCGTATTCCAGAGCTTCGACAAAGTCTGCATCGTAATGCATGGCTTCATCATCACCAGCATCTTTTTCAGCAACCTGTGCCTGGAAACGTTCAGCCTGATCGATTGGATCATTTAGCTCCGAGAAGCCATTTGCCAGTTCACGACCGCCGATGAAGAATTCAAAACGGTCAGTAATGTGTGGATTGTGATCATTACGGCGTGCCAATGGAGAAGTTTCTGCTGGATATTCTGTAATGAACGTCGGCTGACGCAATTTGGTTTCTACGGTTTCTTCAAATACCATGGTTTGCAGTTTGCCCAGACCAAAACCTGGCTTCACTTGCTCTTTCAATTCTTCCTGAAGGAATTTTGCCAGGAACTCCCGGTCATTGACATTTTCAGGAGTAAATTGCGGGTTATTTTCCAGAATCGCATCGAACATTGAAATTTTCTTGAATGGCCCTTTGAAGCTATATACTTCATCGCCATAAGGCACGTCAGTCGTACCCAAGATATCAATCGCCAGACGCTCCAGCATTTGCTCGGTCAATTCCATCAAGTCTTTGTAATCTGCATAAGCCTGATAGAATTCGATCATGGTGAATTCAGGGTTGTGACGGGTAGAAACACCTTCGTTACGGAAGTTACGGTTAATTTCAAACACACGTTCAAAACCGCCGACCACCAAACGCTTTAAGTAAAGCTCTGGCGCAATACGCAAGAACAGCGACATGTCCAGTGCATTATGATGTGTTTCGAAAGGACGTGCCGATGCACCGCCTGGAATCACATGCATCATTGGCGTTTCAACTTCCATATAACGCTTTTCAGTCAGGAAGGCACGGATACCCGCTACGACTTTGGCACGAATCTCAAAAGTTTTACGTGTTTCTTCGTTAACAATCAGATCTAGATAACGTTTACGATACTTTACTTCAGTATCGTTCAAACCATGGAACTTGTCTGGAAGCGGACGTAATGATTTGGTCAGTAATTCAAAATGTTCGATGTGTACATACAAATCGCCTTTACCCGAACGGCCGATATAACCTTCGACTGCGATGATATCGCCAAGGTCCAGACCTTTAATGGTAGCCAGCACATCTTCAGCGAGTTCTTTACGCGCCACATACAGCTGGATACGACCTGTCATGTCCTGGATCACGATAAATGAACCACGGTTCAACATCACACGACCGGCAACTTTGACGTAGACCTTTTCGCCTGCTTCAATTTCTTCTTTAGATTTATCAGCGAACTGGTCTTGTAAATCCTGGGCATAATGCTCACGCTTAAAGGTATTCGGCCATGGGCTCTTACCTGTTTCTTGTGCCTGAGCTTCGATTTGCTTTAACTTGGCATGACGCTGTGCAATTAAATCGTTTTCGGAAATGATTTGTTCAGAAGTCGATTGAGCGTTATTTTGCGTCATCTCTGCCTCGAATAAGATTAGTTAAAAAATAGAAGTTGCATAGAATAGCAGAAATCCTTCTCAAATCGTAGCGCAAACACTCTCAGGAACCGGCTTTTCTTTGGAAAAATCCACTATCTTGCTATTTACACCATTCGGTTCAGCCCGTCTTTCACTCTTTTAAATTCCCTTTCTTCAAACTTATTGCAGCACCCAGCTGCTCTCAGTTGGGATTAAAGTCTAAACCAGACAAGTCTTATATAAATTCATTGCACTGCAAAACTCCGGCTTAGACCAATAGCTAACTGCCTTGTATACCCAGACGTTCTACAATGACACTCAGCTTCAAGATGATGTGCCAATCAACAAATAACCAATATGGCATATCCCATAAAAATGAGTAATGTACTATGTCTAAGATTTTGTTTATACATGGCTTAGATTCCTCCAGAGAATCCACCAAGTTCCATGCCATTGATGTGGTACACAAGTACTGTATCGATGTCGATTACCGAAATCTGAGCTATAGTTCGGTCGCCGAGTTTTATCATGAGATGATTGAAACCATCAAACCAGATATTCTGGTCGGCCACAGTCTTGGCGGTTATTGGGCACTGAAAATGTCACAGGCGTATCAAATTCCCTGTGTAGTGGCCAATCCCATTTTGCAGCCTAACTTCCGCGATGATTATCCGCCGATTGGGCATCACGATTTACAGCATGACATTCCTCAATTTGCCTATCTTGAACTGGGCGATGAAATTCTGGATATGCATGCGGTTCAGACACAACTTGAAGACTATATGCAAATTCAGGCAGTTGATGGCGGCCATCATCGTCTGGAACATCCTGAGCAAATTAATACGCTGATTCAGGAAATCGAAGATCATTTTATCAGGCAATAAAAAAGCCCCACAATTTCGGGGCTTTTTTTACAAAAAATTATGACTTAAGCAACTGCCGCTTCAGGCTGAGATTTGTCATCCAATACTGACCAGATATCCAGGCCTAATTCAGCATGCAGGTCAGGAAGATCAAGGAAGATACTTGCACCAAGTACTTCATGTTGACATTTTTGAGCCAGTTCATTCACTGCTTTTAAGGTTCCGCCACTTGCCAGAACATCATCCACAATAATTACTTTCTGGGACTGAACTTCCGCAGACATTTCTAAACGATCCAGACCATATTCCAGGCTATAACCCACACCGACCACTGGAGGTGGCAATTTACCTGCTTTACGCACCAACAATAAGCCTTTGCCTGTACGTTGTGCCAACAAGCTTGCCAACACAAAACCACGCGCTTCAACCGCAATAAAGCTTTCTACTTCTGCCAGTTTGTCAGCAGGAATGCTGGCAATCAAAGCGTCAGTCAATGGACCAATATTGCTCATGAAAAGTGGGGTCAAATCAAAGAAGCAAATTCCTGGTTTTGGAAAATCTTGGACCGTACGAATGTGAGACCACAAAGAAGTAGACAAATTGCTCATGGGAGATCTTAAAAAAAGAAAAGGAATATGGGAATTTTAAACCTATTTGAGTAGAGCGGACAAGCCAAGCTGCCTAATAAAAACCCGACATTTAATGACAAGATATTGATTTTATTATATTGATTTATTTTAAAAATATTTAATCCAGACTTTACTGATTCTAAATTACCTAAAAACTCAAGTTTTTACTGCACGACTTTGGTCTATCCCACAAGATAAACGCTCATTTTTGCCATCCTCAGCTTTTGATCCTTTAATCGCCTGCGCCAGAAAAGCTGATTGGCGTGATTTTCAGATAAATGAGGAATGTGTCGTCTATTCTGCTGCTAATTTCGCTGATTAAGCTTTTATTCACTTTACTTTCTGAATAGAACTGCGTAAAAATTTAGCCAAATATGTTCACTGTTAAAAAGTCATATTCTTTTAGAGTCTTGCCTTTTATGGATTTTAAGCTGACGCCTACAGTTGCTCAGTTTTGGAGAGTTACATGAGAAAGTTTCAATGCATCGTATGTGGATGGATTTATGACGAGGCAGAAGGTTGGCCTCAAGACGGGATCGTGGCGGGCACCAAATGGGAAGATATCCCCGATGACTGGACCTGTCCAGATTGCGGCGTGTCTAAAGTCGATTTCGAAATGATCGAAGTCTAATCACGTCCAGTTAAAGGCCATATCCATTATGGTCTTTTTTTATGCCCTTCTATCATTTATACAGCATGGAGCTCTACCATATGGAAACAACTATGCATCCTATCGTCATTATTGGTTCAGGTATGGCGGGTTATGCCGTAGCACGTGAATTTCGTAAACTCAATCCAGAACATGAATTGCTGATGATCTGTGCGGATGATGCGGTCAATTACGCCAAACCGACGCTCTCCAATGCTTTGGCTGGCAATAAAGCGCCTGAACAAATTCCATTAGGCGATGCGGCTAAAATGTCAGCACAGCTGAATATGCGCATTGAACAGCATACCTGGGTCAAGGCGATTCATCCGGAAGATCATCAGTTGGTTTTGGAAAAAGATGGCCAGGAAAGTACGCAACATTATAGCAAACTGGTATTAGCCATCGGTGCCAATCCGGTACGTCTGGCGATTGCCGGGGACGCTAGCGATGACATTCATGTCGTCAACAATTTAAGTGACTATAAAGCTTTCCGTAACAACCTGGCAGCACGTGAAGACAAACGTGTAGTGATTTTAGGTGCAGGCCTGATCGGCTGTGAATTTGCCAATGACCTGCAAAATACCGATCATCAGGTTACCGTCATTGATTTAGCGCCTCAGCCGCTTGGCCGTTTATTGCCAGAACATGTTGCTACTGCATTCCAGAAGAATCTTGAAGAAACCGGCATTCACTTTGTCTTGGGCACAACAGTCGAAAAAGTCTCTCGTGCGGACAATGGGGATTATCTGGTCACGCTGGCCAACGGTCAGTCTTTGGTCGCTGATGTAGTGTTGTCTGCGGTGGGCTTACAGCCGAATATTTCTTTGGCGAAACAGGCAGACGTACATACCAGTCGCGGAGTTTTGACCACCGCACAACTGGAAACCAACCAAGCCGACATCTATGCTGTAGGTGACTGTGCCGAGGTCAATGGAACTTTATTGCCTTATGTCATGCCGATCATGCAACAAGCCCGCGCTTTGGCAAAAACCTTAAACGGTGAACATACCGCTGTACATTATCCGGCTATGCCAGTGGCAGTCAAAACGCCTGCTGCACCTTTAACGGTATTACCTGCACCAGTTGATGTTGATGTCACCTGGGAAACTGAAGAGTTTGACGATGGCATGCTGGCTAAAGCGCTCGATGCTAACGGCACCTTACGTGGTTTCGTGCTTTTGGGCGCCACTGCAGCCAAACAGCGTCTGGCCTTGACCAAACAGGTTCCTGACTTGATTCCTGCTGCGGTTTAGAGGTTTAATAGCAAGGATATTTTTTAAACGAAATATCCTTTAATTAGGACAGCGACTATGTACAGCGCAGCACAGTTTAATCTTTCCCCTTATACCTCGTTCATGCATGAAACCAAGGTCGATCTTGGCAATGGGATCCAGCTACATGTCGAGGTTGGTGGAAATCCGGAACATCCCACCATTTTGCTGATTATGGGGCTGGGTGGGCAAATGCTGTACTGGCCTGACTTTTTCTGCAAATCACTGATTGACAATGGTTATCACATCATCCGTTTTGATAATCGTGATATTGGCCTGTCTTCAAAAGTCCATCACAAAGGTCCACGCCTGAATACCCTGAAAATGATGAGCCGTTTTGTACTGGGTCTGGGTAATCAGGGTGCACCTTATGATCTTTACGATATGGCTGAAGATGTCAGTCTGTTGATTGAAAAAATGCAGCTGGAACAAGTCTATGTGCTGGGTGCTTCGATGGGCGGTATGATTGCCCAGATTCTGGCCGCGCGTTATCCGGACAAAGTCAAAAAACTGGGCTTACTGTTTACCAGTAATAACCAGCCGATGTTGCCACCGCCCTTCCCTAAGCAACTCTTTAGTTTGATTGACAAACCGGCTTCAACAGATGAAGATGGCATTGTTGATCATAGTTTGAAACTGTTTAAGATCATCGGCTCACCAGGTTATGTCAATCATCTGGAAGCGGTGCAGACCGCCCGTAAATTATATAAGCGAAGTTACTATCCTGCTGGTGTACTTCAACAGTTTTTAGCAATATTATGTACAGGCTCATTGCTGCAACTGGACAAGCAAATCAAACAAGAAACCCTGGTGGTCCATGGTTCTCGAGATCGATTGCTGCCTCCTAGCCATGGCAAGGCTGTTGCGAAAGCAATTTCAGGGGCTAAATTTGAATTAATTGATGGAATGGGGCATGATATCCCACCGCATTTTATTCCATATCTTAGCGAATTATTTGCTGATCATTTTAAATCATAAACATTAGGACACTATGGCTGCATTACCATCCCTAAGACAGCTGTCATACCTCGTAACACTGTCAGAGACGCTACACTTTACAGAAGCTGCTCGCCGCTCCTTTGTCACCCAGTCAACCTTGTCTGGCGGCATCATGGAGCTGGAGCGTTTACTCGGTGGCGTACTTGTTGAACGCGACCGCCAGAATGTTCGTTTAACGCCTCTTGGTGAACAAGTGGTTGCACGCGCACGTGTTCTACTGGCCGATGCTCAGGACCTAATGCGTTTAAGTCGTGAGATGAGTGAACCTTTAACCGGTGATCTACATCTCGGCGTCATTCCAACAATTGCACCTTTCCTATTGTCCCAGCTGCTGGATGAAGTGCATAAGCAATTACCAAAAATCCAGTTGCATCTGCATGAAGCGCAAAGTGAAAAGATTGTAGAAAAGCTGGAACATGGCAACCTGGATATGGTGGCTTTGGCATTGCCTTTCGACACCCGTGGTCTGAAAGTTGCTGAAATTGCCAAAGAGAATCTGTATCTGGTTTACCAAAAATCTGATCAGCATGCTGCACAAGCAAACTCTTTAGAAGATCTGGATCTGTCTCGCCTGATGTTACTTGAAGAAGGTCATTGCCTGCGTGATCATGCCTTGAGTGCCTGCCCGATTGGTGAGCGTAAAAATGATCACCGTTTAAAAGCCAGCTCACTGCCGACTTTAATCGAAATGGTGTCTGCAAATCTGGGCTTTACCCTGCTGCCTGAAATTGCGATCCATACCAATATGATTAAAGGCAATCCTGAGATTCAGGTAAAAGCGATCGATTCAGCCCCAAGTCGTACCCTGGCATTGGTAACCCGTAAAAGCACACCGCTGCAAAGCGAGTTTGATGTGCTATTACAGATTTTCCAGAAAATCACTCAGCACGATGCTGCCTGATCTATAGATAATAAAAAGGAGCACATGTTGCTCCTTTTTTATATCTTGAATTGAATGCATCCAGTCCGCCTAGAAACTTAGAATCTCTACATTTCAGCTAAATTACTATTCTTTGGGATAGGCATTTTCATCTGCCTGATTCACAGTATAGCTCTCTATCAGCATCTACAGGATCGCGTTTTATTGGCTAGCCTTTTGCCTGCACCAGTTTTAGTGATTCGTTCACCAACTGGACTCGACCTGTTAAAAATCCAGACCGTACTGCTGCAACTGGGCTATCAGCCAGATATGCTGCTGTATGCGGACAATATGTTGTCTGCACAGTCTATGATTACTGAACATCTGCCCAACCTGATTCTTTATCATGCAGCAACAACTTCAGAGATCAGTTTGATCCGTCAGCTGAAACAGCAAAGCCCAGATACACCTGTTATTGCCATATTCAATACGAATTCCACAGCACTCATTTATTCAGCCTTGTTGTCCGGCGCTGATAGCTATATACAGCATCATGATTCATTACCCCAGTTCGCTGAAAGTCTGAAAATTATCTTGCACGGTGGAGCCTACATTCATACTGAATTGGCAGACTATATCCTGCACCAGCCCAGCGCTAAAACCTGTCTCGACTTCGCTGAATTGCAGTTACTAAAAGTAATAAGTCAGTATACATTGCAGGCCGAACGACAAAACCAGCTCGAGATGAAGGACTATCAGATATATAGCCGAGTCAAACACATCTATCGAAAACTAGTCAGACTCAGCTTAAACAGCTAAATTCTATATTCGGAATAAAAAAGAGGCTGAATATTCAGCCTCTTTAAATGCCTAAACTTATTTAAACAGCTCTAACAGAATACGTTGTGCATTATGCGGTTTTTCACCTTCTTTTGGCTGTGCCCGCAGCCAGGTACCATCACCTTGCAATAACCAGGATTGCTGATTATCTTTCAGGTAATTCAACAGACCCTGTTGATAGATGCGTTTTTTCAAGGCTTCATCTTCGACCGGGAAACAGGCCTCGACCCGATTAAACAGGTTACGATCCATCCAGTCTGCACTTGAGCAGTAAATACGAGAATTGCCATTATTGCTGAAATAATACACGCGGGTATGTTCCAGAAAACGTCCAACAATTGAACGCACCCGAATGTTTTCCGACAGACCCGGCAACCCCGGACGCAAACTGCAAATCGAGCGAATAATCAGATCAATTTGTACCCCGGCTTGAGAGGCTTCATAGAGTTTGTTAATCAACTGCATTTCGGTCAGCGCATTGACTTTGACAATAATCTGCGCCGGTTTCCCTGCCTGAGCATAGGCAATTTCATTATCAATATAGTTCAGTAACTGGGCATGTAAGGTAAACGGCGCATGCAGCAGCTTTTTCAGCTTGGCCATTTTCCCCATACCGGTCAGTTCCTGAAAAATACGATGCACATCTTCACACAGATCTTTATCCGTCGTTAACAGGCCGTAATCGGTATAGATTCGCGCATTGCCGGCATGATAATTACCGGTGCCCAGATGCACATAGCGCACCAGTTTGTTATTTTCCCGGCGCACCACCAGAATCATCTTGGCGTGAGTCTTGTAACCGACAATACCGTAGACCACGACTGCTCCCGCTTCCTGCAAGACATTGGCCACTGCAATATTGGATTCTTCATCGAAACGCGCACGCAATTCAATCACTGCGGTGACTTCCTTGCCATTGCGGGCAGCCTCTGCCAACACTTGGACAATTTCAGAATCCGGTCCGCTACGATATAAGGTCTGTTTGATCGCCAACACTTGTGGATCACGTGCCGCTTCACGTAATAATGAAATGACCGGTGCAAAAGATTCAAACGGATGATGCAGCAAGATATCCTGTTTCTGCATTGCACTAAAAATATTTTCAGATTTTTTCAGTACTTTGGGAATAACCGGCGTATGCGAGTCATAGCGTAAATGTGGACGCTTAAAGTTAGACAGCAAACGTGCCAGATTGACCGGGCCTGCAACTTTATAAAGCTGATCTTCATCCAGATCAAATTCATTCAGCAGATATTCATAAATATGCTGTGGGCAGTTTTCCGTTACTTCCAGACGTACCGCACGACCAAACCGGCGTGAACTGAGTTCACCTTTGAGTGCCTTGGCCAGATCTTCCACATCTTCATTCAAGGCCAAATCGGCATTTCGGGTGACACGGAACTGATAACAGCCAGTCGCTGTCATCCCCGGGAACAGGTCAGAAACATGCTCATGAATAATCGCCGACAGCATTACATGATGTTCTTTTCCATCGGTCAGTTCATCCGGTAAACGTACCACGCGTGGTAGAGAACGCGGTGCAGGTACCACAGCCAGATCAATCTGACGGCCAAAAGCATCTTTCCCTTCCAGCGTGACAATAAAGTTCAGTGATTTATTCACCAGTCTCGGGAATGGATGTGCTGGGTCCAGGCTAATTGGAGTGAGAACCGGCGCCACCTGCTCCTGAAAATATTTTTTCACCCAGGCAGATTGTGCTGGGGTCAATTCACCACGGCGCAAGAAGCAAATATCTTCCTCACGCAGTTTTGGCAAAATTTCTTCATTTAAAATACGGTATTGACGTTCAATGGCAGCATGTGCAGTCTTAGAAATCTGTTCTAAAACCTGCTTTGGAGTCAAGCCATCTGGACTGCGGCTTTCATTATCCAGATCCAGCTGTTCCATCATCCCAGCAACCCGGATTTCAAAAAACTCATCCAGATTACGCGAGAAAATCAACAGGAAATTCATGCGTTCGAGCAATGGATGTAAAGGATCGACAGCCTGTTCCAGGACACGTAAATGGAAGTCTAGGATAGACAGTTCGCGATTAATATAACGATCATTATATGTATATTCGGGCTGTGCTGAAGTTGTGCTGGCTGCCGTATTCATATCAAACCTATGCGGATTTAAAATTGTGCTTATCGCTCCAAGTATGCTTCAAATTGATGACAATTTCATAAAAAAAAGCCCAAATAATTGGGCTTTCTCTTCAAATCATCAATTAGGGTAATTCTGCATAACGCATATAGCGTTGAATCATCCGTTTACGTGCATTTAATGCAGAGGAATTGCGATGATCCTGGAAATATTTCGGATTGGTCAAAATGGCAGCCAGAAAGATGGCCTGATCCCGGGTCAGGCTTTGCGCGGTTTTACCAAAATAATGTTTGGCCGCCGCTTCAACGCCGTAAATATTGTCTCCGAACTCGATCGAGTTTAAATAGACTTCCAGAATCCGTTCTTTCGACCACATGCGTTCCATCATCCAGGTCGCGACCGCCTCCTGACCTTTACGCACAAATGAACGCTTGTTGACGAGGAACAGGTTTTTCGCCAATTGCTGGGAGATTGTCGAACCACCGGCCACTACACGGCCCTGATTTCTGTTTTTATTCAGCGCAGTTTGAATTCCGTCCCAGTCAAAACCATGGTGATGAATAAATTTTCCATCTTCCGCAGTGACGATGGCACGTTTCAGATTCAGGCTGATTTCGTCATAGGGACGCCACTGATGCTGAATCGCTTTGGAAGGTTCTGTCCAGTAATCAATCCGCATCATCATGGTGGTGTTCACCGGATTGGTTCGCCACCAGGCCAGACTGGCAAAGATCCACAATTGAACCAGCAGAATCACACTGACGATGACGAGCATCGTGCGGATCAGAAAGGCTTTCATGTCAGTGCGTTACTCCTGAAAATTTAATTTTTCGTGTTAAGCTTATTCGAAATATACAATCACAGCAAAAAAATAGCATGTCTGAATACTCTCCCCCTGTCGAACATCGCAAACTTGAAATGCATCTCTGGTGGATCACCGCCATTTTAATCGGGATCAATGTTGGATTATTTGGCTGGCAAGCCATGCATGGCATGGATGTTAGCCAGCCGAGTACCCGAGACGCTATTCTCTGGGGTGCCGATTATGCACCTTTAACCTATTTAGCGGAACCCATGCGCTTGTTTAGCAGCATGTTTTTTCATTTTGGCCTGATTCACCTGATGTTGAATATGTGGGCCTTGTATATTTTTGGTAGTGTTGCCGAACAACTGTTTGGCCGGATGTATTTTATTGGCCTGTATGTGTGTGCCGGATTAATGGGCAGCCTGCTCAGTGGCTATATGAATATTCAAGACAGCTATAACCTGATTGAAGGCGGTGTGGCCAATCCCGATTTATTGCCTGCAGTCAGTGCCGGCGCATCCGGTGCCGTGATGGGACTCGGGGCTTCACTGACGGTGCTGGCCTTATTGCCGATGCTGCCACAGCAACGTTTTATCCTGGATAAAAAAACCCTGGTGATGGTGATGGGTCTAAACCTCGCGCTGGGCTTTATGATCAGCGGAATTAACAATGCCGCACATATTGGCGGCATGCTGATGGGGGCTTTTCTCACCTTGTTATGGTACATCGGTCAAAAAATGCAGCGTAGTCACCTGTTCAATCTGATTGCCTTGCTGATTGGTTTCGGCCTTTGTGTGCTGCTTTATCAACATAACTTGGCCTTGATTGAACCCATTCGCCCACTGTGGCAAGAGATTCTGGAAATGATGCAACAGCAACTAAAACTTTAACTCTCAGCCAGTTTAAAAATCACGGAGATGAATCTTATTGATTCATCTCACGCAAGCTTTGTAAGGGTGGAATCTCTGACAGATAACTCAGGCGATAACGGCCAATCAGCGCACATAAAGTGGTCATAAAGATCGGCAAGATAATCCAGATTTCCCAATGCGGCTGAATCATTAAATCCATTTTATAACTGGCAATCGCACTGATCACTTCGGCAAACAGGCAGGAAACTATTCCGGCAAACAGCCCAATAAAACCAATTTCCAGACTCATCATGGTTTTCAGTTTCTGCTTGGAACTACCGAATGATCGAAGCAAAGCCACTTCACGTTTGCGCTCATCCATCAACAGGTTCAGACAGGCCATCAGTACCAGAAAACCGGAAATGCTGACCAGTACTGCCAGAATGGTCACGATTTGCACCAGCACATTCACAATGCGTTTGATCTCTTCCAGAATCAGGCTGACATCAATAAACACCGTGTTGGAAAATTGCTGGATCACAGGGACCAGTTTGCCTTTATCTGTTTCCGGGACATAAAAACTGCCCAGATAACTGCCGGCATTGGCATCCATGCTATTCGGTGCAAAGATAAAGAAGAAATTCGGGCTAAAACTTTCCCATTCGACGGTTCTTAGATTAACGACTTTAGCTTCCAGTATCCCTTCTGGCAGACTGAAACTGAGTTTATCTCCGATCTTGATCCCTAGCTCTTCCGCAGTATTGGCTTCGACCGATACGGTGCCGACTTGTTTTAATACCGCGTCACCACTGACAATCACATTATCTTGTGGATAGCTATTTGACTGGGTCAGATTCAGTTCACGTCTTAAGGTATTGCTGCTTTTCACCAGTTCCTCGGCAAAAGGCTGATCATTTTTGGCGACCAGACGCCCACGGACATTTGGATACAGTGGCGTGCTTTTCCAGCCATTCTGCTCAAGTTGAGCTTTCAGGTCTGGCATATCAAAAGGCGGTAAACCATAAACAAACTGGTTCGGCGTACCTTCCGGTAACTGTTGCTGCCAGCGATCCAGCAGATCAGTACGCAAGACTGCCAATACTGTAATCAGGCTCAAGCCCAAGGCTAAAGCCGTAATCTGCAAAGCAGTCTGAGAAGGTGTGCGTACATAGGCTGACAGATTCAACTTCATATTCCGCAGCAGTTTCAACATCCCCCATACCGTCAGATACAGCACCGCACATAACACAATAATCGCGCCAATCACCCAGGCGGTCAGCAGCAAGTTTTCAGTCAAAATCACACTAAAAATAATCAGGCTGAGCGTTCCAGTCAGCAGCATCCACAGCATGGATTGCACTGATTTTTCCTGCTGGCGGATCACCCGAATTGGCGGGGTATTCAGCAATTGCAACAAGCTTGGCATGACAAAGCCGAGTAACACCACGGCACTGGTCAGCATCGCGACTGGCAATGGTCCGAGCAACATTGCCAGGGCTGAAAATTCAATCTGCAAATTTGGAATCAGCTGCAACATCAATTGCAACAGTCCATAACCCAGACTGATCCCGACCACGGTACCAATTAGCATCGCAATTAACAGCACCATCCCGAGTAAAGCCAGATAAGCCGACAGAATCTGCTGCTTGGTGGCACCGATACAACGCATCAAGGCAATATGATCCTGATTCTGCTGCACATAACGCTGTGCGGTTAAGGCTATGGCAATCCCGCATAATAGAATGGTCAGAATATTGGCCAGTTGCAGGAAAGTGTCCAGATTGGCGATTGGCTTCATCAAGCGGGTATTGCCTTCACTGGCATTGCGTAACCTGAGACTGCTTTGCTCCTCAAACTCCTGCCCTTGCACTTCCGCTGGCGTTTCAGCCGAGCCGTTTGCTGACTTGACCTGCTGCTTGAATAAGGCTTCATATTGGTGGGTATCGTCTGGACGGCCAGCCATGAGTAAGCGATATTCAATCCGGCTCCCTACCTGAATCGCATTGGTTCGTGCGACATCTGCCTGGGAAATAATTACGGTCGGCGAAAATCCGGAAAATCCAAGTTCCTGATTGGAGTCCTGTTCAATCTTGGCGGTGACTTTAAACGCCGCATCGGCAATATTGAGCTGATCCCCCAGTTTGACTTTGAGCAAATCCATGGCTCGTGGACTGAGCCAGATTTCACCAGACTGAATCGATTTTTTTGCCGGTTGCACCCGCAGTTCACCACGCAAAGGAAAAGCCTGATCTATGGCTTTGACATTGACCATCACAAACTGCGCATCGGTATAGGCCATACTGCTAAAGAAAGTGACTTCTGACTGCTTTAAATCCAGCTGCTTGGCCTGATCACGCCACTGCTTTGGCAAAGGCTCATTATCTGAAAGCACCAGATCACCAGCCAGCATTTCTGCTGCCTGTAAGGCGACTGCATTTTGGATTTGCTCGTTACTAAACTTGAGTGCAGTAGTCGCACTGATCGCCAGCGTTAAGGCAATAATCAGTAGATAAATCCCGGTCGTTTTAAAGCTTTGCGTCAGTAAAGGACGAAATAATGGATTCATTTCATCCTCCATTCGGATGTTCAATCAGCTCGCCATTCAGCAGTTCAAAATGCCGCTGACACTGCTGCGCCAATTTGCGGTCATGCGTGACCAGCACCAAAGTCGTCCCCAGTTCCCGATTCAGTTGAAAGAGTAGTTGTTCAATTTCTTTGGCAGTTTCGCCGTCGAGGTTACCCGTGGGTTCATCGGCAAAAATGATTTTTGGTTCACTAACCAGTGCACGAGCGATGGCTACACGTTGCTGCTCCCCCCCGGACAATACTTTTGGGGTTTGCTGCGCCTGTCGATCCAGCCCTACTTTATGCAGTAGTGCCAAGGCTTTTTGCTCGGCTTCTGCATATTTAAAATCGGGTTGCAGGCGCAGTGGCAGCATCACATTTTCAAGTGCAGTCAGATGCGGCAACAGCTGAAAAGACTGAAATACAAAGCCGATATTTTTCAAACGCACCAGTGCACGCTGTTCTTCATCCAGACTTGACACCAATTCACCACAGACCATAAGCTGACCTGAACTTGCCTGATCCAGTGTCGCTAGAATACCCAGTAATGTGGATTTTCCGGAACCGGAACGACCGGTAATAGCCACTTGTTCTCCGGCCTGAATATCCAGATCAAGATCCTCAAAAATGGTGAGTTGTTTTTGTGAAAGTTGTATCTTTTGTGTCAATTTCTGGGCAGAAATAATAGCCTGTGGCATGATGGTCGAATCGTTGCTGCTTTGAATCATACGTGTCCTATATGAAAGATCTTAATCAGAAAACTCGGCTATTGCCTTACTTTTTTGTGCTCAGTCTGTGCCTGTTACCTCTTGGGGTCTCAGCAAAGACGATTATGATTTTAGGTGATAGTTTAAGTGCAGGTTATGGTATCCAGCCCCAGCAAGGTTGGGTACATTTATTACAAAAGCGTTTAGAGCAACAGTATCCGAAACAGCATAAAGTGGTCAATGCAAGTGTCAGTGGCGAAACCACCAGCGGAGCACTGGCCAGACTGCCAAAATTGCTGCAGACGCATCGTCCAGACCTTGTGGTCATTGAGTTAGGTGGCAATGATGGCTTGCGTGGACAACCACCACAAATGATTCAAAAAAATTTAGCCAGTCTGATTCAGCAGAGCCAGAAAGCCAAGGCTAAGGTCATTGTATTTGGCATGAAAATGCCGCCTAATTACGGGCAGGCCTATAGCAAGGCTTTTGAAAATAATTATAAAGTGGTGAGTCAGCAATATAAGGTGAAGTTATTGCCTTTCTTTATGCAAGGTGTCGCCGGTAATAAAACCCTGATGCAAAAGGATCTGATTCACCCAAATGCCAAAGCACAGACGATCCTGTTAAATAATGCTTATCCATACATTAAAGGCGCTTTATAAAGCGCCTTTAACTTATTTTAGAATGTATTTAGATGAATCGTGATTAGAAATCAAAGAAGGTCACTTCACCAGTTTCCAGTGAATATTCAGCACCCACGACTTTTAATTTTCCTTGTCCAATCAGGTTTTCCAGAACGGCCGAACCATGACGCAACTGATTCACCGAAGCAAATACGTTGGAACGTACTGCATGCTTGGATAATTTTGCCAAGTCATTTTTCAGTTCAGTCTGCATTAAGGTTTCAACAGAAGGACGTACGCGGTTCACAATCGACATCAGGTTTGCCGATGGCGGGCAATCCGGACACATTAAAGTATCAATAGTGGCTTTAATCGCACCACAGTGACTGTGACCTAACACCACCACAATCGCGCAATCATAACGTGCCGCGGCAAATTCAACACTGCCGACCTGTGAAGGTGCAACAATATTACCTGCAACACGAATCACAAAAAGGTCACCGAGACCCTGATCAAAAACCATTTCGGCTGGAACGCGCGAATCTGAACATCCCAAGACAATCGCAAACGGATTCTGATCCTCTGCCATTTCTGCGCGCTGTTGGTGGCTAAGTTGTTTTGGATGCGTGGTATCGCCACTGACAAAACGTTGGTTACCCTGTCTAAGACGTTCTAAAGCTTCTTGAGCTGTGAGCATTCTTTTCTATCACCGATGGTTTTAGTTGCAATATCTTACTGCCAGTTTTTTTGAATGTCACTTGCAAAAAATCTTAGCTGATTAAATTTTTAGCATTTATCTAATTTCATTTCTGCAGGGAATTTATGCGTAATACATCACATTTTCCAGTCATTTAATGCAACCTAGCAAAAAACTAATGGGTGACAAGCGCAAAGATTGATTTAAAATAGAATGAAGAATAATGTTTTTATTTGAATGAAAATTGCAAATTTATAACATGGAAGTATTTTGATTGAGCAATTTGCTCACTGGGTTTGTTTTGGGGAATGGCCAATGAAGAAAATAATAAAATTGCGCTCGAAAATGATTTGTTCAGGCTTGGTTGCCTTAAGCATGGCATTACCGGGCCTGACACATGCTCAAATACTGTTTAGCCAGAAAAATGAAACATCTGCCAAAGTCTTGCAGCAGCATCTGTTGCAAGAACGCAGCCTTGCCGGTCTCAAATCCAAGACCCTCAAAATTGGCGAGGTCACCTGGAGCTATAGCGAAGGCGGTGCCAAGAACAAACCATCTATTCTACTGATTCATGGTCTGGCAGGCACGCGCGACAACTGGAACCAGGTCGCCCAGTTTCTGACGCCCTATTATCATGTCATTATTCCGGATCTGCCGAGCAACGGTGACACCAAAGTTCCGGACAATTTTGATGTTTCTGTGCCCAATGTGACCTCCCAATTACGTCTATTTATTGAAACCTTAAATGTGGACGAGAATTTACATATTGCTGGGCACTCTCTGGGTGGATCGATTGCTACGGTGTATGCTTCACAATATCCTTTCGATACGCAAAGTCTTTTTTTAATCAATAGTGCTGGTCTTTACAAAATGGGGAATACTCCCTATACCAAAGATCCTCAAGCCTTAAAAGACCTGATCGTCAGCAAACCCGGTGATCTGCAAGATGTTTCCAAACAGCTGATGCAGAATCCGCCAGTGATTCCTTATCAGTTACGGCATGCACAGGAAAAACTGTTGATTTCACGCGCTGAACAAACCAGCAAATCGATTGATCAGGTGGTGATGCTAAATCGGATTTATACACCGGAAACCTTTGCCCGCCTGACGCGTACGGTTGAAGCACCCACCTTGATTTTATGGGGCAGACAGGATCGGATCATTAATGTCGAAGTAGTCAAAGAGCTACATGCCCTGCTGAAACGTGCCGAGAAGCCAGTGATTTTAAATAATGTCGGGCATATGCCGATTCTTGAAGCAGAAAAACAGGTTGCACAACATTATTTGCCTTTTCTGGCCAAGACGCAGACCCTAAAAAACCCGCTTGCTGATAAACTCATTCCTTTAAATTAAGTTTCAGAGATGCTATGCAGAAACACCCGATGATTGAGCAGTTGATCGATGCTCAACTTGATTTTCTCGATCAGGCATTTTCTCAATCTGAAACGATTCAAAGCGAGTTTCATGCATTTTATTTGTGGCTACGTAAACAGACGCTGAAAGAGCTGTGGAGTTGTGAACTGATCAACCAGCTTTTACAAAAACAGATTCTGGGTACTGCCGCCAGCAGCTTTCTGATTGAACAGATTGCCGAGCATATCCGTTTTGCCCTGGTGCATCCGACCAATGATTCCACCACGATTGCCGATCTGATTCCAGTACTGACCGTAGACAAGATCGCCCAGTATGTGGCCAGTAAAAGTGGCCATCGGCAGCGTCTGATTAAAACCATAGTGAATAATCCGGCATTTTCCGCCATGATTACCCAATTGATCCAGCATTCCATTCAGGATTATCTGGATAACTCCATGATTGCCAAAAGCGTACCCGGGGTTTCCCGCTTTATGAAAATGGGCAAATCGGTACTGGAAAATGTTACCGATACCAACCTCGATAGCACCATTGCACGTTATCTGCAAAAGAACATTCTAAAGCTCAGCCAGATGAGTGAGCATGTGCTGAACCAGCATTTTGACGATGAAAAACTCTATCATTTTCAGGCCAATCTCTGGCATAAAATCAAAGACATGCCAGTATCGGTCTTGAAGAATTATATTGAGCTGCAGGACCTGAATCAGACGGTCGGCTTAGGTCATGATATCTGGGATCATATACGTCAGACAGACTATCTGCAGCAGCAAGTGCATGACGGAATTCATACCTGGTATGTCCGCAATCAGGAACATACCTTTGATCAGTTATTACGTGATCTGAATATTGATGAAGCGCTAATTCAGAATGAATTGCAGCAACTGCTCAGTCCGGTAATCCAGCAGATGGTTTCTCAAGGCCATTTACGTGAGCGTGCACGCAAATATCTGGAACAATTTTATTATCATGAAGATACTTTGAAAATTCTTAAGATTTAAATAAAAAAGCCGCTATAAAGCGGCTTTTTATATTTTCATTTGCTTAGAATTTTGCATTCAGACTGATACCGTAACGACGACCATCCAATAGTTGATCACCATCAATATCTTCAGCTTTTTCATCCAGTAGGTTATAGACACCAAATTTACCTGTTAGATTCGGACTGAATTTATAGTTAAAGCCGACATCTACAAATTGGTAACCTGGGTTTGGCTGAGCCATAGATGTACGGCTCAAGTAAGCAGAGGTTTCAGAACGGTGGTGCAAGCGGCTCCATACATTGAGTGCATCATTTAGCTCATAATCCACACCAATATTAAACATGTGTTCTGGCATCTGGTTCAGTGGCTGGCCTTTAAAAGCACCCGATTTAAACTCTGAATCGGTATAGGTATAGTTAGCAGTCAATGTCGTGTAATCATTCAGACTGGCTTCTACCGTTGCTTCTACACCACGAATTTCTGCTTCATCCACGTTGATCCGTTCACTAATAAAGTAAAATGGAATATCTCCTTCGAAACATTTCCAATTCTGCCAATTATTGCGGTTTGTTGTGGTGCCATCAGTATCGGTTTCGCAGGCACGAACTTCTGTTATACGGTCTTCATATTTAGTGATAAAGCCAGTCAGCGATGTATTGATATAATCATTTTTCCAGTTGAAGCCCAGTTCAGTAGATAGACTCGATTCAGGTTCTAAATCCGGATTCGCACGAATGATGCCACGCCCTGTTGCTAAGGGTGAACCGCTACCACCGGTAACACTATAGAAACCTTCAGTGGCTGCACGAATATCAGGTTGTTTATAACCTGTAGCTACACCGCCTTTTACCACAAAATTATCATTTACAGCGTACACCCCATACAGACGTGGTGATAAATGACCACTATAGTTTTCATCATGGTCATAACGTAGGCCGGCTGTTAAATCGAAACGATCTGTCATGCTCCAGGTATCTTCCAAGAATGCTGCAGCAGACCATCGCGTCAATTCACTAAACTCAGGTGAATTCGGATTACGGTTAGTGGCTTTATCTTCGAGCTTTTCATCTTTAAAATATCCACCAAATGATAAAGTATGGTCACCCAATAACAAATTCCATTGACTGTTAGCAGTCCAGGTATCCAAGGTAATTCCTTTGGTACCCAGTTCCGTATTGCCTCGATCCGGATTTTTTGAATTTTCATATTGAATATATGATGAACTGTCTAAGTTATCGCTATAACGGCCATTATGGGTTAATGAATAAACATTACGATAATTGCGCGAAAACGAATCTGCAGCACCTTGAGCAGGTGCTACCGTTTCCCCTACAGACGTAGTTGATTCCTGCTGCACGAAATTAGCTTCAACTTGTACATCATGATCATCATTAATGGCATAAGTCAGGCGTGAATTTAAGCTTTCACGTTCCGTGCCACGAAAACCGCCAACATAACGGTCTTCATTACGTTCCTGCTTATTGACTGCCAGTTGCAAACCAAGCTTATCTGCAATTAAAGGACCAGCAAGATATGCAGAAGCATTTTTAATATCACCTGAACGGCTACTGTCCTGAATCGTGGTTCCCAATTCAACATTGCCAGACCATTCATCCGACACTTTTTTGGTAATAATATTCACTACACCGCCCATGGCATCTGTACCATAAAGTGTAGAAGCTGGACCACGGATCACTTCAATACGTTCAATTGCTGAAATAGGTGGCAGAATATTTTTCTCAAAACCTCCATCGTCTCCATTCGGATTGACATCCTTGCCGTACTGACGCTTACCATCGACCAGAAACAAAGTATAGTTTGAACTCATACCACGAATACTGATGGTCTGTGCAGAACCTGCACCTGAAACCACTACCCCGGGCGTATTACGCAGTACATCAGTAATGTCGTTATATTCACGTTTATCTAATTCTTCACGATCAATCACGGTAATGGAAGCTGGTGCTTTAGCCAAATCTTGCTCATAACCTGTTGCGGTCACCACAATCGTTTGCAATTTAGTCGCTTCCGCCTGTGGAACAACAGCTTCTACTGCAGATGTATTTCCCGCCATAGCTGTAAATACAGCAAATGCCAAAGTTGTTTTTAAGAATGGGTTATTCATACCTTGCGCGCCCCAATATTTATGAAGAGATCATGTTTATTCGGTTGCGAAGTGTAACAGCTTTTCAATTGAATGCAATTACTATTGATAATTATTATCATTAACATTCACTTGTTTTTAATCCAGAAATAAAAAAACCTCGAAATTTCGAGGTTTTTAAAATGCGATAAATAAACTGTTATATAGAACAGCTTATTTCATATACGCACCTTCAGACTGACTATGATCCGTTTCATCAACGACATGCATTAACTCTGGTACATGTTGTTTTAATGTGGTTTCAACACCTTGTTTCAAAGTGATATCAATCGCTGAACAGCCCTGGCAACCACCACCAAATTTAAGTACAGCGGTTAAACCTTTTTCAGGGTCTTCTTTAACTTCAACCAGTGCACAGTTACCGCCATGGCCTGCCAGACCCGGGTTAATTTCAGACTGTAATACATAGGTAATACGCTCTTCTACTGATGCATCTGGACCTACGCGTGGCACTTTGGAGTTCGGTGCACGGAAAGTCAACTGACCGCCAAAACGGTCTTTGTTGTAATCAATCACGGCATCGAGTAAATACGGAATAGATGGCGAGTCGATAAAAGCAGGGAAATCAGGATATTCCTGCTTATAATCTGTCGGTACAACTTCATCAGGTGCACTATAGGCCATGCAACATTCAGCGCGAGGAGTACCCGGATGCTCTACAAAAACACGCACACCAATACCCGGGGTGTTCTGTTTATCCAGTAGATCCTTTAAATACTCTTGTGCTGTTGGTGTAATCAATAAGTTGGGAATTTCACCAACAACTGGAGTGCTGCTGTTCTCAGTCGACATAACAATAATTTCCTCAAGCTCAAGCGGCCATTTTAACTGAAGATGCGGGGTAATTTTTAAAAATCAACTAAAATTGTCGGATTTATTATAAAAGTACAACTTTAGCTCCATTTTAATGGCATGATAATTGGCAAATAGGCACCATTAGAATCATTTATATGCTTGATTTACCTTTTAATCATACCGTTACTATTATTCTGATCACCTGTATTGTGTCATTTATTGCTTTCTCCAAAGAGACGGTGATGAATCGCCTGATTTTCTGGCCACCGGCACTGCAACGTGGACAATATGATCGCTTTATTACTCATGGCTTTATCCATGCGGATGGGGCACATCTGCTGTTCAACATGATTACCCTGTTCTTTTTTGGCAGCGTGATTGAAAGCTTTTATCGTCAATACCTATATGACCTGGGTTTTATCCTGTTTTACCTCGGTGGCCTGATCGCAGCGATTCTACCCAGTTACCTGAAGCATAAAAATGATGCCCGCTGGGCTAGTCTCGGCGCTTCCGGTGCAGTGTCGGCTGTACTGTTTGCCTATATCCTGTTTGAACCTTGGAAATTAATTTTTGTGTTCTTCATTCCGGTTCCTGCCATTATTTTTGCTGTGCTGTATGTAGCCTATAGCATCTGGTCAGGCAAAAAAGGCAATAGCAACATTAATCATAGCGCGCATTTATGGGGAGCGGCTTACGGGGTGGTCATGACGATTATTCTGGAGCCACGCCTGATTCCGCATTTCCTGAATAAACTGATGCAGGTTCCGTTTTAATCAGTTTTTTAAATACTGAAGGAATAAAGCTACATATGAGTTAAGCCTCATATTTCTGCTGAAAACGAATAAGAGAGCTGCTGCTCCCTTATTCGTTTGAAACATCTCGTAATATATTAGAAAGTGATGATGTCACTTAATGCCAATCTTGGACTGAATTTTGCAGCGATAATGTATACATCTGTATATTAATTACTGTCATTCTCGAGATATTTTGCATGTCCACTACACCAGACGGTCTTCAATTTCCTCTTCAGTCTCAGCAACAAAAACCAAGTAGCTCCAAAGCAGGACGCGCGATCATCGCAGCCGCCTTAGCCAATGTCGCCCCTCTCAGTTCGCAACAGGCACAATCAGAAAAAAACTGGCGCAAAAAATATACCGTGCATTTTAAGCAACTGGTCGAACAGGGACTGAGTTCTCCTGAAGCCAGCTTGAAAATTGCCGAAGATGGATTAGCAAAGGCCCATCAGACTTTTGAATTTTATCGTGATGGTCAAAAGTATGTATTGCAAGATGCCTTAACTCTGCCCGCTGAACAACTACATACATTCAAACTCACAGGTAGCAGTAAAGCTGTACCAGAATGGTATGTGCCTTACCACGGTCAAAAGCTGCAAGGTGATGCCTTATTGGAGCAGATTGAGCGCTGGGAAAGCCAAGGCATCGTGGAAACCAGTCATGCCAATGCCCTGCGTGAATGTGTGGTACATCCTGAATGGTTTGACTTGTCAGATCGGACGGCGGTGCTGTTTGGTGCCGCATCTGAAGCCGGCCCTTTGACCTGGCTGACGAAATGGAAAGCCAACATTGTGGCGATTGATCTGCCAAACACCCGGGTATGGAGCAAGATTATCGATACCATTAGCCAAGGCAATGCCACACTGTATGCACCTTGTATTGAAGACTTACCTGCTGATACTTCACTTGACATTTTAAAAGAAAAACTGGGCGCAAATTTGCTCACCCAGATTCCTGAAATTGCCACATGGCTATTACAGTTTGAGCAGGACCTAGATCTGGCTGCAATTGCTTATCTGGATGGTGAAAAGCATGTCCGCGTCTCCATGACCATGGATGCCATCATGCACTATGTTAGTCAGCAAAAAGCCAATACCAGTCTGATGTACATGTGTACGCCGACCGATGTTTATGCGGTGCCGAGTGAAGTAATCGAAGCCTCTAAAGTAAAATATACTGAACGCTCTAAGGTACAGACGATCCTTTCTAAAGGGGTTTCAGCTTTAAGCCGCAAACACTTTTTCCAGAAAAATGCGCATGAACTGATTCAGTCTGGTGATCAGGCGTATGGTATTTGTGACTGTCTGGTGGTTGAACAAGGCCCGAACTATGCGCTGGCAAAACGCATTCAGCAATGGCGTGCTACCTTAGCTCGTGCTCAAGGTCAGCGGGTCAGCATCAATATTGCCCCTTCTACTACGACCTATTCCGTGACCAAAAATCCGCTATTAAAAGCAGCGTTCAACGGCGCCAGCCTGTTTGATGTTGAAGCCTTTGCACCTGAAACCACCAATGCAATTATGGCTGCACTGTGGATTCATGACCTTCGCAATCCAGAATCGGTGGCCAATCCTGAAGTGAAGCTGAACCATCCGCTTGAATTAATGATGCATGGCGCGAATCATGGTGGTTTGTGGCGAGTGGCCTATCTGGCACGTACCGCACTACCTTTTGCTGCACTATATGGTTTTGCGACAGAGAAGTTGCCAAAAGGATTATTGAGTAAGTTGAAGAAGTAATTTTTTTATTATCTTCATCCAATTTTTCCATAAGAAAGGTAATCGTTATTTTTAAAGTTCTCCCCTCGTTGCGTAGCAGTGCTGCTCATCCCTAAAGCAGAGAGAACTTTAATTGAAAATGGGCGTTCCCTCTCCTTCTAGGCATAGGTATCTACACAATTCCTGAACTTTGCGTTAAATTGAAGAGCATGCTCTTCAATTTAACATCTCTGGCCTGGATCAGCGTCTTGTCAAGCGCTATAACAGCCTTGTAAAGCTCAATATGAACCCTCTTGCTTCACTTGCTCCGGCAATCAAAGACCTGGCTTCTGCCCAAAAGTCGAGTTTCGCAACCACACAAGCGGTCTGGCGATTCCTGAATAATGACAAAATCTCTTTTAGTCAGTTAAACCAGCCAATTGAACATCTTGCATGTGAACAGATCAAGGCATCACCGCATCAATATGCATTGATTGTTCATGACTGGTCTCAGCTACAGTATGTGAAACACCATCATAAAATTCAGCGCCTGCAAAGAACCCATCAATATGATTCAGGCTATGAATTGCAAAGCAGTCTGCTGGTTGATGCAGCCTCGGGACTACCTATTGCGCCACTGGCGCAGACACTATCAGATGCCTCAGGCTGCTATTCCACATTCAGTCAACACTCTGCTGGGCGCAAATCTCATCTAGATTCACTTACCGAACAAATCAAAGTGATTGAACAATATCCCATTGAGAAAACATGTGTTCATATCATTGATCGTGAAGGTGACTCCATTGCCCACCTAAGGGAAATGAGCAGCCAGGGTTTTAAATGGCTGATTCGGGCGAAAGAAGGCCATCGAATTGAGCATCAGGGCAAAACATGCAAAGTTGCAGAAGCCGCAGAACGAGTAGAAACGCAGCAGGTCCAGCCGATTGCCTATAAAGGAAACCGGCATATGTTGCATGTGGGAGAAACTGCTATCCGGATAACACGTGCAGCAAAACCGAAGAGAAATGACGATTCAGGCCAACGGGTTGCTCCCCAGCCAGGGAGTGCGATTGAAGCCAGATTAATTGTTGCCGTAGTGAAAGATGATCAGGATAAGACCGTCGCAAGATGGTCACTAATCAGCAATGTTCCATCAGAGATTACTACGGTAGAGATGACGACCTGGTATTACTGGCGCTGGACAATTGAATGCTATTTCAAGCTGCTCAAGCAGGCAGGTCATGATATTGAAGCATGGCTTCAGACCAGACCTGAAGCCATTTTAAGGCGGTTACTGATTAGCTGTATGGCTTGTGTTTTAACTTGGCGAATCCAGCGTTCTGAAGATGAACACCATCAGAAAATTCGTGTATTTCTCACCCGTCTTTCAGGTCGGCAGCAGAAAAGAGGTAGGTTGGAAAGTGCACCTGCCTTATTGGCAGGGCTTTCGATTTTACTGAACACTCTTCAACTGCTCTCGGAATATTCAATAGATGAACTCAATGAGATAGCCACAATGGCATTAGGTATCTCATAGATGTGTAGATACCTATGCCTTCTAGGAGAGGGTTAAGGAGAGGTTAATTTGGGCTTTCAATCATTCAAATTCTTATGAATGTGCTTTGGGCAGATTTAAGTTGATCTATTTTATAGCTTCTTTTTTTCTTTACTTTTGAAAGATCAAAAGTAACAAAAATCTTTTGTTAAGCTGATGATATGTCCCTATATCACAGCCTAACGGCGACATCCCTGTCGCCTTAATCGTAATTTAGATTCCTCTTTTACATCCTTAATTTTTCTTCCACCCATAAAAAAACGCTGCCAAAGCAGCGTTTTTACCTTAAAAAGTCCTAGAAGACTTTAAGAAGCAACCAGTACAAAGTACCTGACAAACAGATCGTTGCTGGTAAAGTAAAGATCCAGGCAGACAGAATAGTTTTCACCATCTGGAAGTTCAGACCTGACTTGTTCGCCACCATGGTACCTGCTACTGCAGAGTTCAATACATGGGTGGTTGATACCGGCATACCAAAGCCATCTGCCGCTGCAATAGTTGACATTGCCACAAGTTCGGCAGACATACCCTGACCATAAGTCATATGCTGTTTACCAATACGCTCACCAACCGTCACGACAATACGCTTCCAGCCGACCATCGTACCCAGACCAAGTGCCAAGGCTGTCGCCACTTTTACCCAGGTCGGGATGTATTGCAGGAATGAATCCAGATTGTCACGGTATTCATCCACTGTTTTTTCCTGCGCAGCACTCATTGCCGGTAAAGCTTCTGCTTTATCCAGACGCTTAAATGCTGTAGTGCTCAGATACATGTCATTACGGAA
Organism: Acinetobacter sp. CIP 102136; assembly: GCF_000369685.1. Taxonomy (GTDB): domain Bacteria; phylum Pseudomonadota; class Gammaproteobacteria; order Pseudomonadales; family Moraxellaceae; genus Acinetobacter; species Acinetobacter fasciculus. Next base: position 237,488 of record NZ_KB850142.1, on the reverse strand, counting down.
TTCAGATACTTGAGCTTCAGGAACATCCTTAATGCTGGTATAGCTACCGACTTTCTCACCCAGATGATCCGTCAAGCTTGCCAATGCAGGCACGACTTCAGGGGTAATTTCCTTGGTCTGAATGTACTTGGTGATCACATCACGAGCTTGTTCATCCGGAATATCCTGATGATTTGGATAGATCACATCCGCTGTTTGTGCAGATAACTGACCAAAAGACTGAATATGTTGTACATCCAGATTTTTGTTCAGCGAGTACGCCAACGGCACACAGCCGATCAGGATTAACATGATCAGACCCATACCTTTTTGACCGTCATTTGAACCATGGGCAAAGCTCACCCCAGTACAGGTAAAGATCAGCATGGCACGAATCAATGGTGGTGGTGGCTTGTTACCTTCAGGTGGCTGAAACAGTTCCAGTTGACGCTTGAAGATTTTTTTCACCAGCAGGAACACAATCGCAGCAAATGCAAAACCGATTAAAGGCGAGAATAACAGCGCCTTACCGACTTTCATCACCTGCTCCATGTCTATACCTGAAGCGCCAGTACCGGCATTCAGAATATAGTTCATGATGCCCACACCCAGAATCGAACCGATCAGGGTATGTGAACTGGATGCTGGAATACCGAGGAACCAGGTTCCCAGATTCCAGAGAATAGCCGCGATCAGCATGGCAAAGACCATGGCAAAGCCTGCTCCGGAGCCGACATTCATGATCAGCTCGACCGGCAATAACGCAATAATGCCGTAAGCGACCGCACCACTGGCCACCATAACCCCAAGGAAGTTACAGAAGCCGGCCCACATCACTGCGACAGGAGCTGAAAGTGCATTGGTATAAATGACTGTGGCCACAGCATTGGCGGTATCGTGAAAGCCATTGACGAACTCAAAGCTCAACGCAATAAAAAGTGCCGTCGCTAACAAAATAACTGAATACAAGCCCAAGGCCGGTACATGCGCTAAATCTGCAGACAACTGGAAGCCGATATAAATCAGCGTAGTGATAATAAGAGTCAGGAACACCGGCATAAAGAATTTCGGTGTTGGCACATGAACATTGGTCGACTTTTGGGAAGCCGACCCGTGTGCTGAATCTACGGGAGTTTGATTAGGATTCATGCAAGCAGGAATAGAGGATTCAAGAATCCCCATATTGTTCAGTTAAATTGTGACAATTATATGACAAACTGCTGTCATATGAAGCAATTATTTGGATTTTCTTGCTGCTATTCGTCCTGTTTAATTCCGACTAAAACACTAGATTTTGATTTTATAAATCAATTACTTAAGAGAGTATTCCAGCTTATTTAAGCTTAGCAACCGCACATATTTTGCTACCAAAACGATTCATGCCCTACCTGTCATCAAGCAGAGCAAAAGTTTCATTTGCACAGCATAAGCCATCAATATGACAATTTCATGAATGAAAGCATCAGCTTAATTTTCTGATCCTGTTTCTTGTCTGTAAGGCATCGAATCAGATTCGAGATTGCATTATTTTCTGATCCGCATGTTAAAACTTGTTGTTTTTCTAGATGACTTATCAAATTTTCATATCATGCTTATCCATCATTCTGAGCAATCTCAGCAGAAATCAGCCAACTAATCTGCTAAGATTAGCGTCGTTTTTTTTGATTTCTGCTGAGAAAGTTTGAATGTCTACACTTACCACTTTAAAAGAACTTCTTGCCAAAAGAATTTTAATTATCGATGGTGCGATGGGTACCATGATCCAGCGCCATAAACTGGAAGAAGCCGATTATCGTGGTGAGCGTTTTGCTGACTGGGCCTATGATCTCAAAGGCAATAATGATTTGCTGGTGCTGACTCAACCACAAATCATTCAAGGCATTCATGAAGCTTACTTGGAAGCTGGCGCCGATATTATTGAAACCAATACCTTTAACGGTACCCGTGTTTCAATGTCGGATTACCACATGGAAGATCTGGTTCCTGAAATTAACCGTGAAGCAGCGCGTCTGGCCAAAGAAGCCTGTGCCAAATATTCAACGCCTGAAAAACCACGCTTTGTGGCAGGTGTGATTGGTCCGACATCGCGTACCACTTCTATTTCTCCAAACGTGAATGATCCGGCGTTCCGTAACATCACTTTTGATGCACTCAAAGTTGACTATATTGAATCGACCAAGGCCTTGATCGAAGGTGGTGCAGACATCATCCTGATCGAAACTGTGTTCGATACTTTAAATGCCAAAGCTGCCATCTTTGCAGTAAAAGAAGTCTTTAAAGAATTAGGCTATGAACTGCCAATCATGATTTCAGGTACGATCACGGATGCATCAGGTCGTACATTGACTGGTCAAACTGCAGAAGCCTTCTGGAACTCAATGCGTCATGCAGAGCCGTTATCTATCGGCTTTAACTGTGCACTTGGCGCAGATGCGATGCGTCCACACGTTAAAACCGTGTCTGATGTTGCCGATACCTTTGTTTCAGCGCATCCAAACGCTGGCTTGCCAAATGCCTTCGGTGGTTATGATGAAACGCCGGAAGAAACTGCGGCCTTCATTAAAGAATTTGCAGAAAGTGGCTTAATTAATATTACCGGTGGGTGCTGTGGTACTACGCCGGATCATATCCGCGCGATTGCAAATGCTGTTGCAGGCATTACCCCTCGTCAAATTCCTGAAATTGAACCGGCTTGCCGTTTAAGCGGTTTAGAGCCATTTAACATCACCAAAGATTCACTGTTCGTGAACGTTGGTGAACGTACCAACGTCACCGGTTCAAAAAAATTCCTGCGTCTGATTCGTGAAGAAAACTTCGCCGAAGCGCTTGATGTTGCCCGTCAACAGGTTGAAGCCGGTGCACAGATCATCGACATCAACATGGATGAAGGCATGCTCGATTCGCAAGGTGCGATGGTGCATTTCCTGAATCTGATTGCTTCTGAGCCGGATATTTCACGTGTGCCAATCATGCTGGATTCTTCTAAATGGGAGATTATCGAAGCGGGCCTGAAATGTGTGCAAGGTAAAGCCGTGGTGAACTCGATTTCCCTGAAAGAAGGTCATGACGAGTTTGTCGAACGTGCCCGCCTCTGCCGTCAATATGGTGCCGCGGTCATCGTGATGGCATTTGATGAAGATGGTCAGGCCGATACAGCTGCGCGTAAAAAAGAAATCTGTAAGCGTTCATATGATGTTCTGGTGAATGAAGTAGGCTTCCCGTCTGAAGATATCATCTTTGACCCGAACGTCTTTGCGATTGCGACCGGTATTGAAGAACACAACAACTATGGCGTGGACTTTATTGAAGCGACTGGCTGGATTAAACAGAACCTGCCAAATGCGATGATTTCTGGTGGTGTGTCGAACGTATCGTTCTCGTTCCGTGGTAACGAACCGGTACGTGAAGCGATTCACTCGGTGTTCCTGTACCATGCCATTCAGCAAGGCATGACTATGGGTATTGTAAATGCCGGTCAGATGGCGATTTACGATGACATCGATAAAGAATTGAAAGAAGCGGTTGAAGATGTTGTTTTAAACCAGAACCAGGGTAAAAGCGGTCAGGAAGCAACCGAAAAACTGCTTGCTGTTGCTGAAAAATACCGTGGTCAAAGTGGTACGCAAAAAGCCGAAGAAAATCTGGAATGGCGTAATGAGTCTGTTGAAAAACGTCTTGAATATGCATTGGTAAAAGGCATCACGACTTATATCGATCAAGATACTGAAGAAGCGCGTTTAAACTCTACACGTCCACTGGATGTGATTGAAGGTCCATTGATGGCGGGTATGAACGTAGTCGGCGATCTGTTCGGTGCCGGTAAAATGTTCTTGCCACAAGTAGTCAAATCTGCACGCGTGATGAAACAGGCTGTAGCGTGGTTGAACCCGTTCATTGAAGCTGAGAAAACCCAAGCCGAAGCAAAAGGTAAAATCCTGCTGGCTACGGTGAAAGGCGACGTACACGACATCGGTAAAAACATCGTTGGCGTAGTATTAGGCTGTAATGGTTATGACATCGTGGATCTGGGCGTGATGGTACCATGTGAGAAAATTCTACAAACTGCGATTGATGAAAAAGTCGATATCATCGGTTTGTCTGGTCTGATCACGCCGTCTCTGGATGAAATGGTCTTTGTTGCCAAAGAAATGCAGCGCAAAGGCTTTAACATTCCGTTAATGATTGGTGGTGCGACGACTTCTAAAGCGCATACCGCAGTGAAAATCTCACCGCAATATCATAATGATGGCGTGCTTTACACCGCAGATGCTTCACGTGCCGTGGGTGTAGCAACGCAGTTGCTCTCTCCTGAGATGAAGCCAAAATTGCTGGCTGACTATGCAGCGGATTATGAAAAAATTCGTACCCGTCTTGCGAACAAACAACCGAAAGCGGCGAAATTGTCTTATCAAAAGTCGGTTGAAAATGGCTTCAAGATCGACTTTGACAAGAATGCACCGGTTAAACCAAACTTTATTGGTTCAGAAACATTCACCAATTATCCGCTTGAAACCTTGGTGGAATATTTTGACTGGACGCCGTTCTTTATTTCCTGGAGCCTGGCAGGTAAATTCCCGAAAATCCTTGAAGATGAAGTGGTGGGTGAAGCAGCGCGTGATTTGTTTGAACAAGCTCAAGCCATGCTCAAAGATATTATCGAGAATAAACGCTTTGATGCCCGTGCAACATTCAAGATCTATCCTGCCAACCGTGTGGCAGCAGATACAGTTGCGGTTGCAGATGAAAATGGCAACGTGACCCATACTTTTGAGCACCTTCGTCAGCAATCTGACAAGGTGACAGGTAGAGCCAACTATTCTTTGGCGGACTTTATTGCACCGAAAGATGTGGCTCAGGATTATTTGGGCGGCTTTACCGTGTCGATTTTCGGTGCCGAAGAGCTTTCACAAGAATATAAAGCCAAAGGCGATGATTATAGCGCAATTATGGTTCAGGCTTTGGGTGACCGTTTTGCTGAAGCATTTGCCGAGCATTTACATGAGCGTATTCGTAAAGAGTTCTGGGGCTACCAAGCAGATGAACAATTGTCGAATGAAGATTTGATTAAAGAGAAGTATGTGGGTATTCGTCCTGCACCTGGCTACCCTGCTTGTCCTGAGCATTCTGAAAAAGCATCATTGTTTGACTGGTTAGGTACGACAGAGAAGATGGGTACTTACCTGACTTCGAGCTTTGCGATGTGGCCACCTTCATCAGTCAGCGGTTTCTATTATGCAAACCCTGAAACTGAATACTTTAACGTAGGTAAAATCTCTGGCGACCAGTTGGAAGATTATGCGAAGCGTAAAGGCTGGACTTTGGATGAAGCGAAACGTTGGTTAGCGCCAAATCTGGATGATTCTGTGGTTTAAGAATTCTCTAGTTTCGATATAAAAAAACCCCTCGATTGAGGGGATTTTTTTGTTTTTAGATTTTTAATCTCCCTAAATCCCTCTTTAAGAAAGAGGGACTTTCGCGTATCAAATGGATTACGTGACAACTCCTCCCTTTTCTAAAGGGAGGTTGGGAGGGATTAATTGATTAATAATAAAAATTAGTGGATATTGTTCAAATTCTCAAAAATTACATATACTAAAAATGAAGAATAGATGTTCGCTTTGCCACGAGGCAAAAGAATTACAAGAGAGTCATTTTATCCCAAAATTTGTTGGGAAATGGCTAAAAAAGACTAGTGCTACCGGATATCTTCGGAACATAGATAATATTAACAAAAGACAACAAGATATTATTAAGGATTACCTCTTATGTAACGATTGTGAGCTTCTTTTTTCAAGTTGGGAAAAACAATTTTCTGAAAAAATGTTCATACCGTTTTTAGACCAAAAAAATTATGTTACCGAATATAAAGATTGGTTAGCAAAATTCTGTGCATCCCTTTCATGGAGAACATTAATCTACATAAAAAATAAGAATTCTAATTTTGAAGACGAAAGCGAGTATTTTATAGATCAAATTAATCTCGCTGAACTTAACTTAAGAAATTTCCTTTTAGGTAAACAAGATAATTTGCATCAATACGAACAGCATATCTTCCCCTTATCCGAAATTAATACTCCTCCCAAATCATTAAACTTACCAAGCAATATAAACAGATATTTTCTTCGAAGTATTGGTATAGATGTCTTACAAGGAGATAATGATATATATCTATTTACTAAACTTCCTACTTTTCTAATTTTAGGAATTGTGAGTTCTAATCTCTCATCAAAAATGAGAGCAAGTCGCGTTTCATTAAAACATGGGGTTTCTAGACCATCAAATCTAGTAATGCCTGAATATTTGCTCGGGTACATGAGAAATAAAGCATTAGAAATACAAGAAAAAAGAAACACTATGTCTGATGAGCAAGAAGAGAAAGTAGAAAAAGCTGCTTTAGATAATCTCGATAAAACTGCCGATTCAAAATCTTTTGAAGCAATGATGCATGACTATAATATTTTTGGTGATGAAATATTTAAATAATCCCTCCTAACCTCCCTTTAAAAAGGGAGGAACATCACGAATCCCAAACCATCATAAAATTCGCGTGAAGTCCCTCTTTATTAAAGAGGGATTTAGGGAGATTCTTGTCGAATAAATTGATAAATCACTTCCACTACATCATCAATCTGCCCCATCACCTGCCCATTATCAAATCTCAAAACACGTAGACTCAAATGTGCCAAAGCTTCATCTCGGACTCGATCCGCTTCTAAGCCTTCATTTGTAAAGTGCTGACTGCCATCGCACTCAATCACCAAATTCATAGCAGGACAGTAAAAATCCACGATGTAATTCAAAATCGGCTTTTGCCTATAAAACTGCAAACCTAAAATTTGCTTGTTCCGCAGCCGTGACCATAACAGCTTTTCAGCATCGGTCATGTTATTGCGTAAATCCCGCGAAGCTTGTTTTAAATTTTTATTATAGGGTTTCATTATTATTCTCTTTTTTTAATCCCTCCTTGCGAAGCATTGCTTCTCACCCTTTAAACAGGGAGGAAGTGTCACAAAATTTATTTAATCACATGACAAGTCCCCCCTTTTCAAAGGAAGGAGTTACTCGAATTCTATTGCCTCATAAAAACGAAGAAAAGTCCCCCTTTGTAAAAGGGGGATTTAGGGGGGATTAGAATCGCCCCTTTTCTAACCCATCAATCTAAAATCGCTCGTTTTTACATTTTTAAGTCAGCAAATTTCAAACATTTCCATAATAATAAGACTTTAGATCTCTCCCAGAATACGTGAAGGCCCTCCTCCATGAAAAAACTCCTCAACAACCCTGAAAACCTGGTTGTCGAAATGTGCAAAGGCTTTGTCCTTGCCCATCCTGAATTACAATTTACCGAATCGCATAAAATCATTTCACGTAAAGAAAAACACAATAACGTCTCACTAATCAGTGGCGGTGGCAGTGGTCACGAACCTGCACATGCAGGCTTTGTCGGTACTGGCATGTTAGATGCTGCCGTATGTGGTGACGTATTCGCATCGCCATCTCAAATTCAGGTCTATAAAGCACTGCAACATGTCGCAACAGACAAAGGCGTGCTCATGATCATCAAGAACTATTCTGGCGATATGATGAATTTCCAGAATGGTGCTGCATTGGCTGCGGAAGATGGCATCAAGGTCGACTACGTCAAAGTGGCGGATGATATCGCAGTAAAAGACAGCCTCTATACTGTCGGTCGTCGTGGTGTTGCTGGTACCATCTTCGTGCACAAAATTGCAGGAGCAGCAGCCTCAAAAGGTTTAGAGCTTGCGGAAGTCAAAGCTGTGGCACAAAAAGCGGCAGATAACGTGATTAGCCTTGGTTTTGCCTATAGCTCATGTACCGTTCCTGCGAAAGGTACACCGACCTTTACCCTAGCCGATGATGAAATGGAATACGGCGTCGGTATCCACGGTGAACCGGGCATTCGTCGTGAAAAAATTCTGCCATCGAAAGAAATGGCACAACGTATGGTCGATGACTTATTCCTTGACCGTCCTGACATGCAAGAAGTTGCAGTTCTGGTCAACGGCTTTGGTTCAACACCAATGCAAGAACTGTATGTGTTTAACAATGATGTATGCGAACATTTGGCGCGTAAAGGTATCAAGATTTACCGCACATTCGTTGGCAACTACATGACTAGTATCGACATGAATGGTGCATCGGTTTCATTGCTTGCTGTGGATGATGAACTGAAAATCTATCTGGATGCAGAAGCCAATACCCCTGCCTTTAAGCTTGACGGCTCGCCTACTCTACCATTTGAATTTGCAGCACAAGATGCAGCAGTAAAACAAACCGCCAATACCGAAGTTGAAACCCAAGCTGAACATGCTGAAATTCAGAATGAGCAATTCACGATAGAAAATATGCGTTATGTGGTCGATGTGATGGCAGCCTGTATTATCAAAAATGAAGTGCCATTCTGCGAGCTGGATGCCCATGCAGGCGATGGTGATTTTGGTATGAGTGTTGCCAAAGGTTTTAAACAGCTGAAACGCGAATGGCAAAGCCTGATTCAAGCACAGCACATGGATGAATTCTTGCTAAACAGTTCCATGATTATTATGGAACACTGTGGCGGTGCATCAGGGCCTATTTGGGGTTCTGCTTTCCGTGCAGCAAGTAAAGCCATTCAAGGTAAAACGATATTAACTGTGGCAGATTTTGCCAACATGCTTCAAGCCACAGTCAAAGGTATTCAAGTGACAGGTGAGCGTTCATTTGGTCGTGGTGCTGTGGTCGGTGATAAAACCCTGATTGATGCACTTGCACCTTGCGCAGACTCTTGGTCAGCCAATACCGACAAGACGTTTAAAGAAAACTTTGTCTTGGGTGCAGAGGCTGCGGTAAAAGGTGCAGAATCTACCAAAGACATCGTAGCGCGTATGGGCCGTGCCGGTACAGTCGGTGATCGTAGCTTAGGTTATCCAGATGCTGGTGCACATGGCTTAGGCGTGATCTTTACGGACATTGCCGAGCATATTAAATAAACTTTTCAAGATTTGAAAAGAGCCTCGACACTGTTCGGGGCTTTTTTATATTTCATTTCCTCTACTGAGTAAGTTTAAAAGCACAAATAATGAAAGGCATACTCATCCCTATAAGTATGGCTTAACTAAACTTCTCTAAATAGCGCTCTAACTCTTCTGTCACCACTACCCGCTTATTGCCTTTCACCTGTTCCTCACCCAATACGCCTTCTGAGTCAATGACCACCACTTTGTGCCCATTCGCTTGTAAACGTTTGACACCTTCAAATAACATGCGTGCACCCACATCATGAATCAGAGTCAAATTGGTCAGGTCTATGACTATACGTGTTTGAGCGTCTGGCTCATCCTGCAAAATCCGTAGCAACATTTCGGATTCTGTAAATTGCAATACACCGCGCAGCTCATACACGACAATGTCATTGTTCTTACCTACAGTATAACGACTTTGCAAAATGGTCTGTGCCGATGGCGTCCCTTCCATCAGATGCAAGCCCATGTCACGCGACAAACGCTCGAAGATATCCACACCACGTACACTATGCCCATGCTCATCAATTTTAGGAGAAAAAACCACAATTCCTACCTGCCCAGGCAATACCCCGATAATTCCCCCAGATACACCACTTTTGGCAGGAATGCCCACCGTCGTCAGCCAGTCACCCGCCGCATCATACATGCCACAGGTCATCATCACACTGAGCACTTGGCGCACCACATCACGCTCTAACAACTGTTTGCCAGTTTTGGCCTGAACACCGCCATTGGCGAGCACACTGCAGATATTTGCCAGATCTTTGACCGTCACTTTAATCGCACATTGCTTGATATATCCATTTACGATTTCCACAGGATCCGAATCCAGCACACCTACAGTTCGCAGCATGTAACCAATCGACAGGTTCCGGAATGCAGTTTTGACTTCAGACTTATACACCTGCTTGTCGAATTCCAGTTGACGGCCTGCTAGTTCACTTAAAAAACGGCGCAAGCATTCCGCACGTGAAATGCCTTTTTGTACCGGAATCAAAGAATGCGTGGTGATCGCACCCGAGTTAATCATTGGATTTTTCGGAAGATTGGTTTCTTTATCCAGTGAAATCTGATTAAAGGCCTCCCCTGAAGGTTCAACGCCCACCTTTTCCAGCACAGCGCTGATACCCAAATGCTGCAATGCCAGTGCATAAGCAAAAGGCTTGGACATCGACTGCATGGTAAATTCGGTTTCATCATCTCCCGTGGAATAAATCGTGCCATCCACCGTAGTCAGCGCCAAAGCGAACTTATTTGGATCTACCGCTGCCAGTTCAGGGATATAGTCAGCCAAAGCGCCCTGATCATTATCATGACAGACCGTTAATACATGCTGGAGATAATCGGGCACCGGGGTTTTCATTCAGATAGATCCTTTATATTTTTATCCTGTTTTCCACCTTAAGTTTTAAGGATAAAACTACAAGTCCAAATTGGTAGCATTTTATAAATACGTCCATCGATTTGGACTAAAACGAATGTCTTTTCAGCTCAATGATCATCAGGTGTGAGAGGCATTTTGATATTATTTTTTTGATTTTTATAAAATATCAAGCAGTTCTATAGGCCATTTCGATCAGTTTGATTGTCAATTTTATTTATATTTTTCATCGCAATAAATGATATTATTCACACACCTGCTCACATTATAATCTAACATGCTGATCCCGGATTTGAATTTTTACAGTCTACTCGTGCCCAGCATCATGTCGAGCCTGGGGATCATCACGCTGAGTATTTCCGATTATAAAGGCTTACCTAATTATTTAAGATCTTATGCTTATGCACTGATTCTGATTGGCGTGACGATATTACTCAATACCGTTTTATCGGCATCAGTTTTGGTGGAAATATCCAGTTTCATTGCTGCTCTTTATTTTTTGTCCTGTACCTTTCACAGCAAAGCCATTTATGAGCGTTTAAAAATCGACTATGAATGGCCGAACTATATTTACCTGATTGCCTTGGGTGCGTTTGGCATTTACTACTTTACCCACGTGACTGCTGACCAGACTGCCCGTTTGCTGATTATTGGTAGCATTACTGCGGCAATTTATTTGCACCGCCCGCTTGCCTTTATTCGAACGAGCACACGCTTACGTATCGACAGTTACCTGAAAATTTTTACCTTCGCGACCACGTTCATCATCATGGGACGTGCTTTGCTGTTCTCTGTTTTGCTTGAGGATCAGGGGTTTGTCGCCCATTACGAACCCGCATGGGCATTTACACAGCTGCTCCTGATTGATCTGATCTTTTTAGGTTTATTCATTGGCTGTGCAATTTTGGATCTGGTGCGAAAGTTGCAACGGGAGCGCCATCACGACCCGCTGACCGGATTATTAAACCGCCGTGGCTTTGAAGCTTATATTCAAAAAATAGATCCTAATCCTGCCTTACAGCATGCAGTTTTGATGGCAGATTTAGATCATTTCAAAGCAGTTAATGATCGTTATGGACATCAGGTCGGTGATCTGGTTTTACAACATATCAGTCAGATATTTAAAGCCAATATTCGGGACAAAGACCAAGTGTCACGTATTGGTGGTGAAGAGTTTCTGCTCGTCTTGCATGACATTCAAAAAGATGCCGCCTTTAAAATTGCTGAACGGATCCGGTTGCAGCTTAAAGAAACCCCATTACATCATGAACAGCAGCATATTTATTTAACCATCAGTATCGGAGTCAGCTTCTTCAATCATCCTAATCAGATTAAAGAAGCCACTTTAGCGCCTAATCATGCCATGTATCAGGCCAAACAGATGGGCCGTAATCAGGTTCAATTCGCTCAAGAGAAAATTGCCTGAATTTGATCAGGCTTTAAATTATTTGACCTTGGTTTTGCGAATCATTTTGTATAGCACCTTGGGTGAAATACGTGAAACCAGCACGCCAAGTTTTTCTTTCTTGCCACCAATCACGATATATTCTTCGCCACACTGCAAGGCTTGTACGCTTTGACGGGCAAAATCTTCTGCCGACAGACCATTTTCAATCGCTTCATCTTGCTTGGCTTGCGGTTTGCCTTCCCCATTTAAAGCATTAAGCGAGACATTGGTTTGAACAAAGCCCGGGAAAATCACCGAGACATGCACACCCTGATCTGCGACTTCAGCACGCAAGCTGTTGGCCCACATATGAATCGCTGCTTTGGCTGCGGAATAGGAAGCGCGATACTGGGTGCCGAGCAAACCTGCCACACTGGAAATAAACACGATACGACCAGATTTTTGTGCCAGAAAGGTCGATAATACCATTTTGGTGAGAAACACCTGAGAGAAGTAATCGACTTCCATAATGGCACGTTCAGTCTGCATGGTGGTGTCCTGAATCAAAGCACGTTGACTCAGCCCAGCATTATTAATCAGCCAGTCGATCCGGCCTTTTTGTTGCAAAACCTGTTCATAAGCATGACGAACCTGACTTTCATCTGTGATATCGGCAATGACTGAAATATGCTGATCTGCATTGGTGAGACTTTGGCGAACATTTTCCAGTTCTGCATGCCGGCGTGCAGTCAGTACCACCTGGGCTCCGAGTTCAGCACATTGCTGGGCAATCGCCTTGCCAATCCCTGAAGATGCGCCGGTAATCCAGACCACTTTTCCATTTAAGTCTTCAACTTTCGCCATGAAATCCTCTTTCCCTTGTTTTAATGAATATGGTGCTGCATTTCATCTTCCAGAAATGCCAGCAAATGCTCAAAATAATAACTCATCGTATCGGCATCATAGATGCTACCGAGCTTGTCAAAACGTTTATAGCCTAACTGGGTGGTTAAATGAATCACCCCATTCAAGGTTTTATCTACCAGCACATTAAATTTCAATATTTTTTTCGGTTCACGGATTAAATGCGTCACCCCTTGATCGACCACCTGGGTAAAGGCTTTTAAAGCGGGTGATACATATTGATGATTACCATTTTTCATCTGATCAATACAACCGAGCAACTCCATCACCAGTAATTTTTCCACCGGATATCGGACGAAGGCATCGCCTTGATGCTCATAGGTCATGCGATGCAAATAGTTCACCATAGGCATCAGCCGCTCATTGCCAAACAATGAAACCGACCACGGCATATATTTACGGGTGTTATGCATAATCTGCTGAATCACTTTTTCGGACTCGCTGTCCGGTGAATTGGCCAACTGCACCACCTGACCAAAAATCTGGTCAATAATTTCACAGGCCATATCGGCCAGATTTTCACCTAAGGGTCTGGCAAGACTGTCTCGCTCGCCGGCATTTAATCTGGAATGAAGGTCTTTAAAGCGCTGATGGGTTTCGGGTTGAAGCTTCAGGGAAATGTTATAGCTCATCTTATTATCCTTTTTGATATGCTGCGATGAGTCGCGTTTTTTTATCAATCTATCATACGATGAGTTGCTATACATGCCAATTGGCTAAAGTTTGCATTTGGTTAAGCTGCCGCATGCACTATTTTTTTTGCTACAATAGATCCAATTTTTCATTCACTTTTGATCTGTTTAGACTATGACTGACTCAGCGCAAAATATCGCGACAACCTACGATCCGACCGAGATCGAGAAAAAATGGTACCAAACTTGGGAAGAGCGTGGCTACTTTAAGCCGTCTGAAAAAGGCGAATCTTTCTGTATCATGATTCCGCCACCAAACGTCACGGGTAGCCTGCACATGGGTCATGGTTTTAACAATGCCATCATGGATGCCTTAACCCGTTTTAACCGTATGTCTGGTAAAAATACGCTTTGGCAACCGGGTACTGACCACGCAGGTATTGCAACACAAATGGTTGTAGAGCGTCAGTTGGGTGCACAAGGGGTTAGCCGTCACGACTTGGGTCGTGAAAAGTTCATCGAAAAAGTATGGGAATGGAAAGAACAATCTGGCGGCAACATTACCCGTCAAATTCGTCGTCTAGGCTCATCTGTAGACTGGTCACGTGAACGCTTCACGATGGATGATGGTTTATCAAACGCAGTAAAAGAAGTGTTTGTAAAACTTCACGAAGAAGGCCTGATCTACCGCGGCAAACGTCTGGTGAACTGGGATCCAAAACTGCAAACTGCCCTTTCTGACCTGGAAGTTGAGTCTGATAAAGAAGAAGCAGGTTCACTCTGGCACTTCAAATACTTCTTTGAAGACAAATCATTGCGCACGCATGATGGTAAAGATCACATCGTAGTAGCTACAACACGTCCTGAAACATTGTTAGGTGATACCGCGGTTGCTGTTGCGCTCGATGATGAACGCTATGCGGACTTAGTGGGTAAAAACATCATCCTGCCAATCACTGGTCGTGCAGTTCCAATCGTTAAAGACGAATATGTAGACAAAGAATTTGGTACAGGCTGTGTAAAAATCACCCCTGCACACGACTTCAATGACTATGAAGTGGGTAAACGTTGCGAATTGCCAATCATCAACATCTTCAACAAAAATGCTGAAGTTCTTGCTGAATTTGAATACATCGCAAAAGCGGGCGAACAGATTTCTAAAACCATTCCTGCGCCTGCAGATTACATTGGTTTAGAACGTTTTGAGGCACGTAAGAAGATCGTTGAACAGGCTGAAGCTGAAGGCTGGTTAGACCAGATTCAACCTTATACATTAAAACCACCTCGCGGTGACCGTTCAGGCGTGATCGTTGAGCCATTACTGACTGACCAATGGTATGTAAAAATTGCGCCACTTGCGAAACCTGCGATTGAAGCGGTGCAGGATGGTCGCATTAAGTTTGTGCCTGAACAGTACAACAACATGTACATGGCGTGGATGAACAACATTCAAGACTGGTGTATCTCGCGTCAATTGTGGTGGGGTCACCGTATCCCTGCTTGGTACGATGCGGAAGGCAATGTATATGTTGGCCGTGATGAAGCTGAAGTTCGGGCGAAAAACAACATCCCTGCCGATGTTCAATTAAACCAAGACGAAGACGTATTGGATACATGGTTCTCTTCAGGTCTTTGGACATTCTCAACCTTAGGTTGGACTGGCGACGAAGCGAAAGACAAAGCCAACTACTTCTTAAATACCTTCCACCCGACTGATGTGCTTGTCACTGGTTTTGACATCATCTTCTTCTGGGTTGCCCGCATGATCATGCTGACCATGCACTTCATGAAGAATGAAGATGGTACGCCACAAGTGCCATTTAAAACTGTGTACGTTCACGGTTTGGTACGTGATGGCGAAGGTCAGAAGATGTCTAAATCTAAAGGTAACGTGCTTGACCCATTAGACTTGATTGACGGTGTGGATCTTGAAACACTGGTACAAAAACGTACCACGGGTTTGATGAACCCGAAACAGGCAGCGAAGATTGAAAAATCAACGCGTAAAGAATTCCCTGAAGGTATTCAATCTTACGGTACGGATGCAGTTCGTTTCACATTCTGCGCGCTTGCAAACACCGGTCGTGACATTAAGTTCGATATGAAACGTGTTGAAGGTTACCGTAACTTTGCCAACAAAATCTGGAACGCAACGCGTTTCGTGATGATGAATGTCGAAGGTCAAACGGTTGGTCAAACGGCTCGTCCTGATCTTTGGGAATTGCCTGAACAGTGGATCGTCAGCCGTCTACAAAAAGCGACTGCTGCGGTACAAACTGCATTTGCAACCTATCGTTTAGACCTGGCTGCGCAAGCGATTTACGAATTCATCTGGAATGAATACTGTGACTGGTATGTCGAACTGACTAAGCCTGTTCTGAATGATGAAAACGTATCTGAAGAGCGTAAAGCTGAAGTTCGCCGTGTATTGCTTGCGGTGATGGAAGCATCTTTACGTCTTGCTCATCCGTTAATGCCTTACTTGACTGAAGAAATTTGGCAAACGCTTGCACCTAAACTTGGCATCGCTGGCGAAACCATCATGCTTGCGCAGTACCCGACTGCGGATGAGTCATTGATGAATGACCAGGCTGAAGCAGATATGCAATGGCTTCAAGGTTTGATTGGTGCGGTTCGTAACATCCGTGGTGAGATGGGTCTAGGTAATGCACGTTTATTGCCTGTTCTTCTTCAAAACACGACTGAAGCTGAAAAAGCGCAGATCACTCGTATTGAAGCATTATTTAAAGCATTGGCAAAAGTTGAAAGCATCACCTTCCTTGCTGATGGCGAACAACCACCATTGTCATCGTCTTCTGTCGTTGGTCACGTATCTGTATACGTTCCAATGAAGGGCTTAATTGACCCTAAAGCGGAATTGGGTCGTCTACAAAAAGACTTGGACAAGGTTCAAAAGCAACATGATCAAATTGCCACTAAACTTGGTAATGAAGGTTTTGTGGCGAAAGCACCTGCGGCTGTAGTTGAAGGCGAGAAAGTAAAACTTGCTGAGTTTGCTGATCAATTAGCGAAGATTAAAGCGAATATGGAGCAGATTGCGGCGCTTTAATGTGTTGTTAGTTTGATCTAATTTGTAGTATAAAGGGCTGATTATTCAGCCCTTTATTTTTATTATGAACAAAATCAGTTTCTTATATTATCAGAGTAAAAAAATTGAGTTAAAAGAAAGAAATTTAATAATTACAGGTAAAAATGGATCTGGAAAGACTCGTTTTCTAAGACAATTAGAAGATAATCTAATAAATAATCGATATTCTGAATATCAAGATTTAGAGCGTGAAAATCTACTTAAAGATATTAAATATGGTATAGACAACTTTCCTAAGTCACTAGACTTAAAGAATAATGAAATCAAGATTTATTATGATTTAAAAAATCATAATTTCAATGAACATGAATTTCGAAAAAATTTATCTCAACTTTACAAGATTCTTTTACAAAAAGTTGAGGTATTCAGAAAGAATGCTAAGAGTTATATAATTAATACAAATGAAGATTTAAAAAAATCACATAGAGAGGAAATCAACCCAAATAAGATAAGTGAAGAATACTATTATTATAATAATCCTGAATATGTCATAGAGTTTATAAACCGTCTTACAATCTCAATTGATCAGTACTATAAGGTATCTGAACTATTTAAAATTTCACCTAATAATTTTAGTAAAGATCAAGTCTTTGTTTTTGATGCATCTAGAGTAAAAAATGATAGACTAATTATGAAAGTCTTCAAAGACTATGAAGATTATCGTTTAAATAAAAATCGGGATAATATTGAAGAGGCATTAGAAGCATATTTAATTTCGAAAAAATCGCAGCTCATCCAATTTTCCGAACAGCAACCGAAGTTACAGGAACTTAAACGGGAAGCTTCAAAACTACTTCATTGGTTTAAAAAAGTAGAAAAAGATCTGAAATTCATATTAGAAAATCCTGATATTAGAATCTCATTCAACCATCAGAGTGATCAGGTTTTACTTGTAGACAGTCAAAAGCAATCTTTTTTTACTTTTGACTCTCTATCTTCTGGCTTTAAAGCTATATTTAAAATATATGCTTCTCTTTTAATGGAAGCACAGCTAAAAAATATTAAGCCAATAGATCTTTCTGGTATAGCGATAATTGATGAAATAGACGTTCATCTTCACATCTCTCTGCAAAAGAAAGTTTTGCCTTTTTTGATAAAAGCATTTCCCAAAGTCCAATTTATTGTGAGCACCCATTCGCCTTTTGTGATTACATCCACTGATAATGACACGGTAATTTATGATATTTCCAGTGGTGAATTCTTTGAGGAAGATTTGAGTCTTTATTCACATGAATCAATTATTAAAGAACTTTTCCATGTTAAAGATGATAATGAAAATCTAAAACAGCTATCTGATCAACTTTTACAGTTCATAAACTCAGAAGACTCAATTCAAGACCTGAATACAATTCAAGGCTTATTAGATGAATTTAATAAAGACTTTACAAAACTATCCGTTGAGTTGCAACTTCAGTATATGGTCGCAAAAAATAAGCTTGCGAAATTGAAACATGAGGGTCATTAATTCATGTTTTCAGTTATAAGACCACCTACTTTCCCTAAAAGTTTAAGCACCTCTACAAAGGATTATCGTGCATCTGATGTAGTTGAAGAACTTCAAGATATATTCTTTGCAAAATGTTATCTATGCGAGAGACAGGGATTTCCTGATGTAAATATCGAACATCGTGACCCACATCTAGGTGACAGTACCAAAAAATTTGACTGGCATAATCTTTTTTATGCCTGTGTAAGATGTAATAGTATTAAAGGCGATACACATATAAATATTTTAGATTGTTGCCAATCTATTGATGGGCAGAGTAAAACTTGAAGTGCGACATAAACCACCTAATTAATTTAAAGGGTTTATGGAGTATATAAAATTGTCATACCATCATCTTAACTTTGAAGATCGTACTGCATTAATGCTTGAGTCAAGAAAAGAAGGCTTTTCAGCCAGAAAATTTGCTGAACTCATTAAAAGACATCCTAGTACGATCTATCGTGAGCTTAAAAGAAATAGCATCAATGACGTTTATCAAGCTCAATATGCTTCTGATAACACCTTCGCTAGACGTAGACGTGGTCACAGAAAACTCAAAATCGATTCAATCCTCTGGAAATTTATTGTTGAAGCGATCCGTTGTTTATGGTCTCCTCAGCAAATAGCAAAGCGTTTAAAGACATTTCCTGATTTGGATCAAACAATGAATGTAAGCCATACAACGATTTATTCAACGATACGAGCATTACCAAAGGGTGAGTTGAAAAAAGACTTATTATCCTGTCTGCGTCATGAAAATAAAAAGCGAAAAGCTAACGGTGAACCTAAAAAAGATTCTATATTACAGGATATTAAAACTATTCATGAGCGCCCAGCCGAAGTTCAAGAAAGAAAAATACCGGGTCATTGGGAAGCTGATTTAATTAAAGGTAAAGACAATAAAAGTTCGATAGCAACACTTATTGAACGAAATACACGGCTCTGTATCTTGGCAACATTACCTGATGCAAAGGCAGAATCAGTGCGCAAGGCTTTAACTGAAGCTCTGAAATATTTACCTGCAGAACTGCGTAAAACGTTGACCTATGACCGTGGACGCGAGATGGCAGAACATAAAATACTTGAAGAAGATTTAGGCATAGATGTATATTTCTGTGACCCACATTCACCCTGGCAAAAAGGCACATGCGAAAATATGAATGGTTTAATTAGGCAATATTTACCTAAAGGGATTGATTTAAATCAGGCAGATCAGCATTATTTAAATCAAGTTGCCATGTCACTGAATACTCGTCCTAGAAAAGCGTTAGATTGGCTTACACCATTAGAGAAATTTGCTCAGCTTGTTGATTATCATAAGACTTTTCAAACTGTCGCACCTCATGTTTGAATTCGCC